>DATJJM010000240.1:0-8467 GCA_035492535.1 Acetobacteraceae bacterium
GCGCGCTATGGCGGCGTGCGGTTCTCTGACTATTCGACCTGACGGCCTGTTGCCCTCCTCCGCGGTTCGCGCGGGGGAGGGTTATCAGGGCGGGCCGGTGGCGATCGCGGCTGCGGGTTCGAGCGGGTTGACCGGCGGCTCGCCGATGAAGAAGCCGAGGACCTGACGAAGCGCGTCCCGGCTCATGTTGAGCCAGTTCCAGTTGGCGTCGGGCTTGCGATCCTGCTCGTTGGCAAATGCTTCGCGGCGGCGGGCTTTCTGGTGCATCAGCCGGTCAACGCGGCCGCCGAACCAGGTCATGATGTCGAACAACTCGTTCCAGAAGGCGCTGTGGCAGAAGCCGGGAACGACGGCGAGATCGAGGCAGATGTCGTGGATGGTGCGGCCGATCGGGCGGCGGCGCACCTGACGCTCGAGGTCCTCCAATGTGGGCATGAAGAGTTCGGGGTCGTCCCAGCCCGTGGGGCGGGATGCGCGCTTGCGGATGGGAAGAGGATCAGGCGCGGCGGCCGGTGTGGGCAGTGCTTTTGTCGTGTGGATACGGCGCTCGACGAAGTCGATGTCCTGACCGGTGGCGGCGCGGGCGAGCAGCACGCGTTCGAGGGCGACGGCACGGAGGATGCCGCGGTTCAGGTGCGCGAGAATCGTCGAGAGGTTCCCGGTCCCGAAACACGCGGCGATGGCTTCGAAGTTTGGCGCGGTGGCGCGCTGGCGGACGGTATCGATCAGATGGCGGCCATAGTCGAGCAGAATGCGGGCAGCGTGGAGGATGACGGTGATGTTGTGGGGGACGGTGGAGGCGCACTGATCCTGTGGGGGTTCTGGAGAGGCGTCGGCAGGGGCTTCACATCCGGCATGGTCCATGTCTGTATATCTAACGCACAGTTAGAGGCAAGTCAAGGACGCATTTGCAGTTCCGTCCGCAGGTCGCGCACGCCACGGCCGAGACGACGGCGCAGCAGATTGCGCAATGTCGCCGGGTCGGCGTACCCGACCTCGCCGGCGATCTTGGCGATATCGTCGCCGACGGCGATCAGGTGCCTTGCACGCTCGATGCGCATGTCCTGGAAGAAGGCGAGCGGCGATTTGCCAAGCACCGCTTCGGTGCGGCGCTGCAAGGTGCGCGCGGTGACGGATAGCGCGCTCGCTGCCGCCTCGAGCGAGAATCCGCCGGCGAGGTTGCGGCGGGCCCACTGCTCGAAGCGCTCAATCAGCGGGTCGGCATGGGCCAGGAAGTCCGGAATGACGTATTGCGCCTGAGACGTGCGTCGATCGATCAGCATGACGCGGGCGACGAGGCCGGCCATCTGCGGGCTGGCCTGGCGAACCAGCCATAGCGCCAGGTCCAGGTGGCCCATCATGGCGGCCGCGGTGACGACGCCGCGCGAGGCAACCAGCATGCGCGAATCGTCAAGCCGGACATCCGGATAGCGCTGGCGGAACAACGGCGCGAGCGCCCAGGTGGTGGTCGCGTCCCGGCTGTCAAGCAGACCGGCCTCGCCGAGCAGGAATGTGCCGATGCAGGCGGCGGCCAGACCGATGCCGCGGTCATGCCAGGCGCGCAGATGCGTCAGCGCCTGCTGGACATCCTTGCGGCCCAGCGCCCCGACCAGGCGGTCCGGCTGCTTGGTGTTCAGCGCCGGTACGATGCCCCAATCGGGCTGCCGGACCGCGGTGGCGGGCTCGACCGTGGTGGTCATGCCGAGCGCGGTGCGGATGCGCCGCCGCACGCCCACCAGCTTCACGTCGAGCAGGGGTGGCGCAATCCCGTGCATAGCGGCCAGTTCGTTCGCGGTGGCGAAGGTATCCATCAACACGGCCAGGCCTGTGTCGAACACGCCATCGAGCGCGAGTATCGCCACCTGCATGTCGTGAATGATCCTTATATTGTCATTTGCGACCCTAGCGAGGTGGCGAGACCGGGTCTACGTCCGGGTCAACTCGTGATGCGACGGGAGTTGCCTGCATGAAGCTGACGCCGGAACTGTACTTCCTGGTGCTTGTCGCGTTCGCGACGGCGCTGATGTGGATTCCCTACCTGATTGCCCGGATCGGAGTGCGCGGCCTGATGCAGGCGATGGGCAATCCCGATCCTTTGCAGGCGCCCGAACCGGCGTGGGCGGACCGGGCACGGCGCGCGCATGTCAACGCGATCGAAAACCTGGCGGTGTTCGCGCCGCTGGTGCTGGTTGCGGCTTTCGTGGGCGTGAGCACGCCGGCAACGGTGCTCGCGGCCAAGACCTATTTCGTCGCCCGGCTGGTGCACTATGTCGTCTATGCCGCCGGGATCCCGGTGGTCCGGACGCTCGCCTTCACCGCGGGCTTCGTGGCGACGATGGCGTTCGCCGTGGCGCTGCTCGGGGCGTAGTGACGGTTGTCAACATGGATAGCGAGAACCCAGATGCGACAGGCTGCGGCCACGATCCTCGACACGATCGGCGATACGCCGCTGTTGCAGCTCCGCACGGTGGTGCCGGCGAATGGCGCACGCATCCTGCTGAAGCTCGAGAGCCAGAATCCGACGGGAAGCATGAAGGATCGGATGGCGCTGGCGATGATCGAGGCGCCGGAACGCGACGGGCGCCCGAAGCCGGGCGGCGCGGTGGTCGAATATACCGGCGGCAGCACAGGCGTTTCGCTGGCACTGGTCTGCGCGGTGAAGCAGTACCCTCTGCACATCGTGACGTCGGATGCCTTCTCGAAGGAGAAGCTCGACCATATGCGGCTGCTCGGTGCGGAGCTGACCATCGTGCCGAGCGAGAACGGCAGGCAGACCGCGAAGCTGACGAAGGACATGATCCGCGAGGCGCATGACCTCGCGGGCAGGATTGGCGCCTATATCACGGCGCAGATGGAGAACACCGATCAGCTGCATGCCTATAGCAGGCTCGCCGGCGAGATCTGGCAGCAGACCGGCGGGCGCATGGATGCCTTCGTGCAGAGCGTGGGAACGGCGGCGTCGCTGCGCGGCACGTCCGAGGCGCTGCGCCAATACGATCCGCATATACGCTGCGTGGCGGTCGAGCCGGCGGAGTCGGCGGTGCTGTCAGGCTATCCGTCCGGTGCCCACAAGATCGATGGCATCGGTGCAGGGTATGTCGTGCCGCTCTGGCATGATCGGATCGCCGACGAGATCGAGCGCGTCTCGACGGCGGAGGCCAAGGCGATGGCATTCCGGCTTGCGGCGGACGAGGGGCTGTTCTGCGGCTCTTCGACGGGTGCCAACGTTGCCGCCGCGCTGCGCGTGGCAGAGCGATTGGGGCCGGATGCGACCATCGTCACCATCATGTGCGATACCGGCATGAAGTATCTGAAGAGTTTTTCGGAGGACCTGGGTTCCTGAGACCATTCACTCGACCGTCATGGCTGATGTTGTTCGGCCATCCCGTGCGACGGCGAGCACGTGCCGTCGGATACTGATGGCGGGGTCAGGCCCGGCCATGACGTTGGGGGAGCCTTGGTATCAGTGATCGACCAGCACGACGTGCAGGCGGCGCGGACCGTGGGCGCCTAGCTCCAATGTCTGTTCGATGTCGGCGGAGCGGGATGGTCCGGTCACGAGCATGACGTTGCGCGGCATGCCGCCGAGTTCCGCGCGCAGCAGATCCCAGGCCTCTTCATAGGCGCCCACCAGGCGCCCTGCCCGCAGCACCACGATCGCGGTATCGGCCAGCAGGTTGAGCGTCGTCGGGCGCTCGGGGGCCGACGGCAGCATCAGCGTGCCGGTCTCGGCGATGGCGGCGAAGGCGTGTTGCAGACTGACCAGATCGGATGCCTCGGCACGGCCTTGGCGGAGCCGCAGCAACGGGCGTGAGTCCCATGGGATGGCCTGGAGTTCGGGATGCGGCGCCATCACGATGTCGGTCGGCAGGTTCTGCGCGGCGAGATAGGTGGCGAGGGCGTCGGGCACGGCGGCAAGGTCCGGCACGCGGGCGACGCTGCCGAATTCCTTCTCCACGTTGGCGATGAACAGCGCGATCTGCTCCGCGTGTGGCAGGCGGGAACGGGCGGGGATCAGGTGGCGCGGATGCGAGGCCAGGCGGCCGTGCAGCATGGCGGCCTGGTCGGCGGGCAGCGGACCGCGGCGCAGGCCTCGGCGGATCGCCGCGAGCATCGCATCCCGGCTCACCGCCTGCGTCCGGCGCGCTGTTCGCGGGCGTAGCGGGCGAAGAACGTGTCGCCTTCCGGTGCGGGGAGATCGCGGCCCTCGGTCCAGCCGGAGGCGAACGGAAACCTGCGGAAGCTGCCGTGCCTGCGGCCGAGCCAGGAGAGGGTCAGCGCGACGGCACGCGTTGCCAGCCGGTACAGCGCGGGCCGCTTCGCGAAGAAGGCCCACAGCGCCAGGTTGGTGCGCACCACGGGCGGCGTCAGGTGGCGCTCGAATTCGCGCTCGCGCCAATGGCGCATCAGCTTGGGCAGCGGGATGCGCACGGGGCAGACGCTCTCGCACTTGCCGCAGAAGGTGGAGGCATTGGGGAGGTGGCCCGCCTGGTTCACACCGATCAGCGATGGTGTCAGCACGCTGCCCATGGGGCCGGGATAGACCCAGCCATAGGCATGCCCACCGACCGCGCCGTACACCGGGCAGTGGTTGAGGCAGGCGGCGCAGCGGATGCAGCGCAGCATTTCCTGGAAGTCGGTGCCGAGCATCGCGGAGCGGCCATTGTCCACCAGCACGACGTGATACTCGTCCGGCCCGTCGAGGTCGGCGGGGCGGCGCGCACCAGTAGAGAAGGTTGTATAGACGGAGAAATCCTGGCCGGTGGCGGATCGCGCGAGCACGCGCAGCAGCGAGGTGCAGTCCTCGATCGTCGGCACCATCTTCTCGATGCTGGCCAGCACGATGTGCACGCGCGGCAAGGTCTGGGTGAGATCGCCGTTGCCTTCGTTGGTGACGATGACGCTGCTGCCGGTCTCGGCGATCAGGAAGTTGGCACCGGTGATGCCGACATCGGCGGCGAGGAACTTTTCCCGCAACCTGGTACGCGCCTCGGTCAGGATGTCGCGGCGTTCGCGGAACACGCGGTCGGCCGGCAGGTCGGTGTGGGATTTGCGGAAGCTTTCTTCCCAGTCCTCGCGGTTCAGGTGGAAGGCGGGCGCGATGATGTGGCTGGGCACCTCGTGGCGAAGCTGGACAATGTACTCGCCGAGATCGGTCTCGACCGGCGTGATGTCGTGGCGTTCCAGATGCTCGTTGATGCCCAGCTCCTCGCTGATCATCGACTTGCCCTTGGTGACGGTGCGGGCGTCGGCGGCGCGGCAGATGTCCAGCACCGCGGCGCGTGCTTCATCGGCGGTGGAGCACCAGTGCACCTTGCCGCCGGCCTTCAGGACGTTGGCTTCCCATTCCTCGAGATAGAAGTCGAGATTCGCCAGGGTGTGGTTCTTGATGTCGCGCGCCGCGTCGCGGAGCTGCTCGAATTCGGGCAGCGCGGCGACCGCGGCGGTGCGTCGCGCGACGAAGCTCGAGCCGCTGCGGGCGAGCGCCTTCTGGAGGCCGGCATCCTGGAGGGCGCGGCGGGCGTTCTCCTTGAAGGCGGGCGAGGTGGCGATGTGCACGGCTGATGCGGCTTTCCCGGTGGACGCGCTCGGTCCGGGTTAGAGGACGCCGGCTGGACTTGCAATGCCACCGGGAGGCAGCCAACCAGGGCGGTGCCACGCCGGAGAAAGATGTTGCGCGTCGCGCTGTTGACCACGGACTCGGGGGCTTCGGGGGCCGCGGTGCGCCGGCTGCTGGCGAGCGGGCAGCTCGACATTGCCGTGGTTGCGGATTCCAGTCCGTTCCGTTCGCCCCGCGGGCCGCCAACGAGGCGCACGCTGCGCGCGCTGCGGCGATCCTGGCTGCTGATCGCGCCGTATCTGCTGGTCAATTTCGTGCTGCCGCGCGTTGCAGGCCGGTCGCTCAGCGCGTTCTGCCGTGAGCGCGGGATCCCCTTCCTGCGGCTGGGCGACGTCAACGCGCGCACGACCGTCGCTGCGTTGAAGGGGCACGGCGCCGAGGCGCTGCTGCTCTACCACTTCGACCAGATCCTGACCGCCGGCACGATCGCCACGTTTCCGTCCGGTATCGCCAATGTCCATCCGAGCCTGCTGCCGGAACACCGCGGGCCGGTGCCGACGATCCACCTGATGTTGCAGGAGCACCCACGGGCGGGGGTGACGATCCATCGGGTCACCCCGACGATCGACGACGGTGCGATACTTGCGCAGGCCGAAGTGCCGCTGCCCGCCGGGATCAGTGCCGCCGGCGCGGCGAGGCACCTGCATCTTGCCGCCCTGCCGTTGGTGCCAGGTGCGATCGAGCTGCTCCGCACTGGGGCGGCCGGCATACCGCAGACGCAGCGACTGCCCTACTGCGGCTTTCCTACCGCCTTGATGGTTTTCCGCCTGCGCCGGACGGGGCGGCGAACAGTGCGTTGGCGAGATATATTTCAGGGAATTTCTTCAGATTTATAATACCACAGAGCGCTCTATATCTGATACATACACGTATAACGCGATCTCTTGTGGGGAAATCTGGCTTGCTGGTTGTGCCAGAGCGGGTGCACGGCGCCTGGACAGAGGGATGGGAACGTCGCCGGACGGTGGCAATCCTTGCGCGGCTGCCGGCGTGGGTCACGCCCGATCATTTCACCTGCCTCGGCATCGCCGGCGCGGCGCTGGCCGGCCTGTGCTACGCGCTGTCCGGCCGCTCGCCGCTGTTCCTGTTTGGAGCGATTGGCGGGATCGCGCTGAACTGGCTCGGCGATACGCTGGACGGCAACCTGGCACGCGCGCGGAGGGCTGAGCGGCCGAGCTATGGGTTCTTCATCGATCATTCCTGCGATGTTCTGTCGCAGCTGGCCATCTTCCTGGGGATCGGGGCCTCGCCGTATGCCCATCTGAGTTCGGCGTGCCTGCTGCTGCTGGCCTACTGGATGGCGACGCTTATGTCGCTGATCACACTGGTGGCGACGGGCCGGTTCCACATTGTCTATTGGGGCGTTGGTCCGACCGAGATCCGCCTGGCACTGATCGCCGGGACGCTGCTGCACGTGATCACCGGCCCCATTGTCGTCGCCGAATTGCCATCGGAGTCGGTCACCCTGACGGACCTGCTGTTCGCAGCGATCTTCGGCAGCGTGCTGGGCGCCTACGTGATGCTGCTGCGGAAGACCGGGCAACGGCTGTATCGGGAAGCCGCCGACCGGCCCGATGGCTAAGCCCATCATTTACGACGTGTCGCGGCTGTTCCTGTGCACAGCCGCCAGGGCGCCACGTGGCATCGATCGTCTGGATCTCGCGATTGCCGAGCACTTGTTTGCGGACTGGCCCGGCGACGTCTGGGGATGCATGCCGACGGTCCTCGGCGAGCGCCTGTTCGATCGGGAGCGCGTGCTGCGCGGGCTCGCCTATTTGCAGGAGGTTTGGGCCGAAGCCCGGCCCGCCGCGGAAGACGGCGCGTTCAGCCAGCTAACGTCGCAATTGAACCATCGTGTGCCAACACCGCCGAGGCGCCGCGCCGCGCGCTGGAGAGGCCCCTTCGCGCTGATCCGCCGCACCGGCTACCAGGTCGGACGCCGCGCGATCCGGCATGCGCCGCGCGATGCCATCTACCTGAACGTCGGCCAGCTCGCCTGGGGCATTCCGGTGCTGACCCACTGGCTGCGGCGTCGTCGTGACCTGAAGGCGATCTTCATGGTGCATGACGTCATTCCGATCGACCATCCGGACCTGGTGATCCCGATGTCGCGGCGGGCACATCACTGGCTGATGGCGGCGGTCGCGCGCCACGCCAGCGGCCTGTTGCTCACCACGCGCGCCGCCGGCGATGCCGTGACGCGGCGGCTTGATGCGATGAGCGTGGCGGGGCTGCCGGCTGACATCGGCCCGGTGCCGATACCGCCGGCCTTCCTGGAGCCCGCACCGCATCGGTCGCCGTTTGCCACGACGACCTACTTCGTGATCTGCGGCGCGATCGAGCCCCGCAAGAACCTGGGCGTCCTGCTGGACGCCTGGGAGATGCTTGCAGCACGCCACGGCACGCGGACACCGCAGCTTGTCATCGCCGGCACGCCGGCCAGTCGCGCGGCTCCGATCCTGGCACGGATCACGGCGTCGCTGGCGCCTCGTGGTCCGCTGGTGTGGGCGCGCGGCCTTTCGACACCGGCACTGCGGCAGGTCATCGGACACGCCCGTGCACTGCTGATGCCGTCACTGGCAGAAGGCTACGGCATGCCGGTCGCCGAGGCTCTTGCGATCGGCACGCCGGTGATCGCCTCCGACATTCCGCCGCACGTGGAGATCGCACGCGATCATGCCGCGTTCTGTCCGCCGCGCGATGCCACGGCGTGGTGCATGGCGATCGAGCGGCTGACCTTCGACGAGGCAGCGCATCAGGCTGCGCGCGTGCGGGCCGCCGGCTACACGCCGCTTCCGGCGGATTGCTACTTTCGCCGTATCGAAACGTTCCTGCAGCGATTCTGAG
>DATJJM010000241.1:0-62249 GCA_035492535.1 Acetobacteraceae bacterium
GCAACCGCAGGTCGTGCGGACACATGCCGGAGGCATTAGAATTCTTATCACGTCAGCACAAACTGGCGGTGCGATGAGCATGGTCGAGACTGACGTCATACCCGGCGGGGACCCCGACATATCACAGCCATAGCCGGGAAGACGAGACGTTCGACGTTGTCTCAGGCATTGCCGAAGTCCAGATTAAGAACGAAGTATTCCTCTGCCGCGCTGGTGACCGCATTTATGGTCCTCGGAATATCTTCCACACCTATCGCAATGTCGGTGACACTGACCTCAAGATGCTCATTGTCTACACGCCCGCTGGTTTCGAGCAGAGTTTTGTTGATGCGGCGGCGATGCTCCAAGAAGGCAAGGATCAGAGTGAAATCGGCGGTATGCTGCTGGAACGTTATGGGCTGACACGTGGGCAGTTACCTTCGCGCGACGAGCGATAACTCGAAGGACCTCAGCAACGCGAGCGGCATTCGCGTGGAAACCCGGAAGGAATGGCACCCGCTCGAGGGCTTGCTGCCAGCATCCCCACAGCCTGGCGACAACGGCTCAGTCTATTGCGGGCTTGGCTGGCGGTGGTGCCGAATCTCCGGCGTTCCGTGCCTCGTCCACCAGCTTTACAAAACCGCGAACGTTGTGGTCTTCATCACGCAGCACTTCGTAGAGCCACTTAATTGCGGCGACTTCCCGGTCGTCGTGCCGCTCGGGATCATCGTCCAGCTCTATCATGATGCAGGCATAAGCCGTAATGGCGCAGTCCAATTTATCAATTGCTCCGTAGAGAAGGGTGAGGTCTGCCATGTTACCACCTCACCCGACCGGGTTGCGGGTCAGGCTCGAGTTCTGGCGAAGATAGCTCCATCGTCACCGGTGGGAATTCCCGATCAGCGAACCCGCGCAGGTAGTCAGCATCCAATTCAGTTAGATCGACCTGTGCAGCCTCCGCGACGACCGGCAGCGCCGACAGCACAATATGCCGAAGCATTCGTTGATACCGCTCAGCCTCCCCCTCCGGCATGTTCTCGCTGTCCAAGTAGTCCGTAGCGGAGAATGCGACGACAAGCTGGGCTGTTACGTCGCCAAGCGTCTCAGCCCTTCGGCTTGCGATGATGCGTTCGAGGTTATTCAGCAAATCCAGGCAAAGGGAGGCGCCATGCTTCGCGTCTATCTTTTCCTGGGGCGAACCGCTGTAATCGCCATACATCGAGCTGCGGCAGCCGACTGACGCAGCCAGGCGCCCCAAGTCCAAGATGGACGGGAAGTCCGATGTGGCGGTGGTGCTCATGTCGCCGCCCTCCCTGCCAACTCACTTGGCGCAGGATTGCTGCTCAGCAAGCATACCTCCCGCAAGAGCGCCGTCATCAGGCGCCCGGTGGTGGTTCCTTGGCTTGGGTCGAAGTCGTGGGCTCCGTTGCCATTGTGGATCGCAACCGAGCGTGCGATCGCGACAATGCCATCGGCGGTGTGCGCCGCGGTTCCCGCTATGCGTACTGCTAACTCGGATTGGTGTCTCAGAACCAGCGATACGGCTGCTTCCGCCTGATTGTCATCCGGCTCGGTATCGTAGATCGCCTCAACCTGGCGTTCGCAGTCATCGAATGTAGCGCAAAAGGGCGATAAGAGGGTCATCGGCAGTGCTCGTGCCGCAGCCCTCGTCGCCGCCAAGCGAGGCAACAGGCGTTGCGTGTGCCATCGTGGCGGTGACAGCACCGGCGGTCATCACCGCCGTGGCGCCACGTAAAAGTCCGCGCCGCTGCATTGCGGGCGTAGTTGTGCTAGCAGCCTCCCTGGCTCCGTTCATGGATACACTCAGTCTGCGGGGCCATCCGGCGGGCGGGTGTTCCAGCACCTGCTCGCCAACCCCTTCATGCCAGGAACCGCCTGGCGCGGTCGATCAGCCTGACGCGTTGTGCAACTGCACCACCTCCGCGCTTACCTCAGTCCCTCAATGAAGGCGGCCAGCAGCCGCCCTCACATCTGCATTGCATTGACCTGCTCAGGCCCTACCGGCTCGCGCGCTGATACACGCCCAGCACGCCGCCACGTGTCGCGGATTGGTGATGGTTCAGCACTGCCTGCGCGAAGACCTCGGGGATGCCAGCCTCGCCCAGCGCTGTGGCGAACGAGCGACGGAAGTCGTGCCACGTCCAACCAGCAACTTTGTCTTCACCGTCCGCCCCCGTAGCCTCGGTCAGAGCCGTCCCTCCGGACTCACCAGTCTTTTTGAGCGCGCTTGAAACCATCTCACAGGCTGTGCCGATATCGGCGCTCGACGGGAACCTAGGGCATTACGCGGTGAAACCTCAGTAACGCCCTTAGATTATTGCACATCGCCGCCCTCGGCCATCGATGCAAGCCGCCCAATGACACGCGTGACCAGTGTCTGTTAAGGTGAAACACAACCTGACTTCTCGACAAGCGATGGAGCAACAGCAGCAGCGAGGGCATCATGGCTGACATCCTGGCGCTCGGAATATCTCACTATCCGCCATTGAGCGGTCACGATGACCGTATGGCGGCTATCCTTCCGCGTATGATGCAGAATCCGGACCTGCCCCCGCACTTGCGAACTCCCGAGGGGTGGCCGGAGGGAATGCGCGCGGAGTGGGGCGACGATCAGGGAACCAGAGCCGCCGCTCGGCATCGGGCCGCTCTGGTCGGCTGGATGGCAAGAGTGCGGACAGCTTTGGATGCATTCGAACCGGACTTCGTTCTACTCTGGGGCGACGAGCAGTACGAAAACTTCCGCGAGGACATCATCCCGCCTTATTGCATCGCTGCCCATGACAGGTTCACCTTCTCACCACGTCCCAACAACGTCTGGGATGAGACTGACAAGGTTTTCGAGCTGCCCGGACACCGTGATGCGGCCAAGATGCTGGCGATAAGTCTCATCGAACTGGGGTTCGATGCAGCGTATGCATACAAGCCACTGCATCATCCGCTCGGTCACGCCTTCACCAACGCAATCTTCTATCTCGACTACGATCGCAAAGGTTTTCATTATCCTATCGTGCCGTTCGCGGTGAACTGTTATGGGCGCAAGGTCGTGTCTCAGCGTGGCGGTGTGCCAACTTTCGACAAGGCGCAGACCGACATCGATTTTGACCCACCCGCACCGGCGCCTTGGCGTTTGTTCGACCTTGGCGCTGCAACTGCACGCATCCTTGCCGAATCACCGTATCGCGTTGCGCTGCTGGCCTCGTCTGGATGGTCGCACGCATTCCTGACTGCGAAAAACCACTACCTGTATCCCGACAGGGCCGCGGATCGACTCATGTACGAGCGCTTGCGAAATGGCGATTATGAAGCATGGCGCACATACCCGGCACAGTCTGTCGAGGAGAGCGGTCAGCAGGAAATTCTGAACTGGTCGTGTCTGGCGGGCGCTCTGTCCGCGCTTGACAGGAAACCGCAGGAAACAGGTTTCGTCGATACGTGGATCTTCAACTCATCGAAGGCCTTCCTGATTGCGCCACCCGGCTGAGACGTTCTCCGTTCTGTTTCATCGCCGGATTGCGCCTTGCAGGACGCTCACGCCGAGCAGCGACGCCATCTTGCAGTTCTTGTGAAGGCGGAACACGTCACACGCTGGGTCTCTCTGTCGGTCAACACCGCTGGCTCATAGCCATGAGACGGATCGCGTTGGTTTTGGTCGTAGTCATCCCGGCTAACCCGCTCCTCGCCTCCACAGCGGACGGCACCGACATTGCCGCGGGGGCTTGCGAAAATCTCCCCACTTTCGCTACCAATTATGGGCGTCTAGGAGGAAGCATGCTTCCCCGATGGATGGAGTAGTCTTCGCCTTCGGGTCATTTCGGTTGGCCCCCGCCCGGCACATCCTCCTCGAGGATGGGAAGCCGTTGCGGGTCGGCAGTCGGGCGTTCGATATTCTGGCTGCGCTCGTTGAACGCGCCGGCCAAACGGTTTCCAAAGAAGAGCTGACCGTGCGGGCCTGGCCGGACACGATCGTCGAAGAGAACGCCCTCAGGGTCCATGTTGTGGCACTGCGCAGAGCGCTCCGCGATGGCCATGCCGGCAAGCGCTACATCGTTAACCACCCGGGCCGCGGCTACGTTTTTGTCGCGCCGGTGACGCGCGACACAGAGCTGTCCGCAACCGCCGCGCCGACCGAGAAGGCGCCGACAGGCAATCTGCCAGCGCTACCCACACGCGTTGTCGGACGCGACGGTGTCATTGCCAGACTGGCGCAGCAGCTCGCCCGATGCCGGTTCCTCACAATTGTCGGCCCAGGAGGGATCGGCAAAACCACGGTGGCAGTGGCCGTCGCTGACCGCGTACGCGCGTCATACAAAGACGGCACCTGGTTTGTCGGACTTGGTTCGCTGTCTGATCCGACCCTGGTGCTGAGTAGCCTCTGCACATTGCTGGGGATTACGTCGTCGGGCGCCGATCCTCTATCAGGACTGACCACCTGGCTGCGCGAAAAGCACATCCTGATTGTGCTGGACTCCTGCGAGCACGTTATCGGCGCCGCCGCGACTTTGGCCGAAGCGATCCTGATGGCCGCGCCGCAGGCTGGGGTACTGGCTACCGCACGGGAACCATTGCGGGCCAAGGGCGAGTGGCTTCATCGCCTGGCACCGCTGGAACTTCCGTCGGAAGCTGAAGCCTGCCCGACGGCGGCCGAGGCGCTGGGTTATCCGGCCGTTGAGCTGTTCAATGAACGGGCCGCCGAGACTGACAGCTTCGTGCTCGACGATGCCAATATGCCGATGGTGCTGGAGATCTGCCGGCGGCTCGACGGCATCCCGCTGGCGATCGAGCTGGCGGCAGCAGTCGCCCCGACGTTCGGTGTCAGGATGCTCGCAGCCCACCTCGACCACCGCTTCGATCTGCTGACAGGCGGACGGCGGACCGCGCTGCCGCGGCACCGAACCCTGCGGGCGACGCTCGATTGGAGCTATGAGCTGCTCCCCGAGTCTGAGCGCGTCCTGCTGCGTCGTCTCGCCATCTTCGCTGGCCAGTTCAGCCTGGAAGCGGTTCGCGCGGTCGCAGAGAGTCCGGAACTCGAGGCGGCGGAGGTCATCAAGGGAATCGCGAACCTGTTCGTGAAATCGCTTGTCGTTACTGAAGTCGGTAGTGGCGATGCACGTTATCGGCTCCTCGATACGACCCGTGCGTACGCGCTCGAGAAGCTCGTCGAGAGTGGCGAGCGAGACCGGATTGCGTGCCTCCATGCCGAATATTATCGGGACCACTTTGCGCGAGCAGAGGCAGAGCAGGAATCTCGGCCCACAATCGAATGGCTTGGCGAGTACGGGTGGCAAATCGACAATCTGCGTGCGGCGCTTGATTGGGCCTTCTCGCCGGGCGGGGTCAATTCCATCGGCGCGGCACTCACAGCAGTGGCGGTGCCGCTCTGGATGCACCTGTCGCTGGTGGCTGAATGCCGAGAGCGATGCGACCGTGCGTTGCTCAGCCTTGCGACCGATCATGTGGACGATATGCACCTGCGGATGCGGCTGCAGATCGGCCTCGGGAACAGTTTGCTTCATACACGCGGGCCGTCCGAGCAGGCACAGACCGTGCTCGCTCAGGCGCTTGAGTCCGCCGAGGCTTTGGGTGATCTGCGTGCCCAACTGCGTGTTCTGCTGGATCTCGCCAGCGTCGTCGGCTTCAGTGGCGAATACACGAGGGCAGCCGCGGCGTCCGAGCGTGCCAGTGCGATAGCCCAGCAGATCGGCGACACGGCAGGCGTCGCATTCGCCGATCGGCGCATGGGCATGATCCTGCTCAGGCGTGGCCGGCTGGTGGAAGCACAGCGCTATTTCGAACGCGTGATTCAGTCTCGTCCTTCTGAAAACGAGAACCGCCTGCCGATCTGGCGGAATTCGGATGACCGCGCGATGGCCAGGGCTTTGCTGGCTCGGACCCTCTGGCTCCGGGGCTTTCCTGAAAGGGCCCGCCACGAGGCGCAAGCGAGCCTCGGCGAAGTACGGGGCCCCGATCATCATCTGACGATGTGTCGAGTGCTGCTTTACGGCATGTGCCGGATTGCGCCCATGACCGGCGATTTCGCCGCCGCTGAATCCGCGGTCGCGAGCATCATTGAGTCGGCAACGAGCGCGGCCGCACCATTCTGGACCATGGTCGGGCAGTTCCTGCTGGGCAAGTTGTTGGTCGAACGTCACCAATTCGCGGAAGGCTTTGCCGCCCTTTCTGAAGCCTTCGACATCGGCAATCAGAGCGGCTGGCGACTCTCCTACCCCGAGTTCATGGGGTCATTCGCCCTTGCGCACGCTGGCCTCGGGCGGCTCGACGAGGCCTTTGATGCCGTATGCAAGGCGATCGAAGCGGCCGGGGGGCGGGAAGACGGCGAACAGTGGTATGTCCCCGAACTGCTCCGCATCAAGGGCGAGGTGTCGATGAGGCAAAGCTCCACTGGTGCCGTGGAGACCGCGGCGGATTGCTTTGCTCGAGCGGCTGAGATGGCGCGCGAGCAAGGGGCTCTATTCTGGGAGCTACGTGCCGCTCTGGGCGCTGCGCACCTGCTGGTTAGGCAGAATGATCGAGCCGGTGCCGCCCAGATACTTCAGCCCGTCTATGATCGCTTTACCGAAGGCTTTGACACAGTTGATCTGAAGGCGGCAAAGGCGCTTCTCGATACGACGGTGTAGATGCGCGGCAGCATCGCTTTGCTCACCCCACTCTCACAGGCTCGCCTACCTGCTCGCGCACATGATGATCCTCAGCGAGCAACATGTAGACTGCCGGCACGACGAACAATGTGAACAGCGTGCCGATCGCGAGGCCACTGGCGATTACCAGGCCCATGCTGAAGCGCGAGGCGGCGCCGGCGCCGGTCGCCACAATCAGCGGCACCACGCCGAGCACCATGGCTGCCGTGGTCATCAGGATTGGTCGCAGCCGAATGCCTGCCGCGAGTTCGATCGCCTCACGCTTCGTATGACCTTCCTTCTGGAGATTGTTGGCGAATTCAACGATCAGAATACCGTGCTTGCTGATCAGGCCCATCAGCGTCACCAGGCCAACCTCGGTGTAGATGTTCAGACTGGCGCCGCCCAATCCGAGACCGACGAAGAACAACGCGCCCGCGATCGACATCGGCACCGATACCAGAATGATGAACGGATCGCGGAAACTTTCGAACAGTGCCGCCAGCGACAGGTAGATGATCACCAGGGCAAAGCCGAAGGTCACCACAAAACCACCTGATTCCTGCACATATTGGCGCGACAGACCGCCGTAATCCACCGAGTATCCCACTGGCAGATCGCGCGCCGCGAGTTCTTGCAGGTAAGCTATGGCGGTGCCCAGCGCGACACCCGGTGCCGGCACGCCCTGGATCATCGCATCATTGACCTGCTGGAAGTGGTTGAGCGCTTCCGGGGCGGTGTAGGTGTGGACTGACGCAATGGTGGACAGGGGCACCGACGCGCCGCTCGCCGTCCGCACGTGGTAATTCAGCAGTTGTGCCGTGTTGAGACGGTATTGCTGCTGGACTTGCGGGATCACCTTGTACGACCGGCCATCCAGGCCGAAGTAGTTCACATAGCCGCCGCCGAGCATTGCGGTCAGAGCGCTGCCGACGTCGCTCATTTTCAGGCCGAGCATCGCCGCCTTGCTGCGATCGATATTCACCACGGTCTGCGGCTTGTCGATCTTCAGGTCCGTGTCGAGGTAGATGAACAATCCGCTCGCCCGCGCGTCCTCCAGGAACTTCTGCGCCACGCCATTCAGGGTGGAGAAGGGATCCGTCGTGCCGATGATGAACTGTATCGGCAGACCCTGGCTGCCGGGCAGGGGAGGTGGTTGGAAGGCAACGACCTGGGCTCCAGCGATCTGGCCCATCTTCTGCTGCACCACCGGCTGCAGCACACCTGCGTTACGGGTCCGCTGATCCCACGGCTTCATCACCATGCCGCCAATGTTCTGACCCGGCATATCGAGCTGGAAGACGTGGTCGGTCTCCGGGAAGCTTGCGAACGTGTCGTAGATCTGTCGGTCGTACAATTCCCGCTGTTGAAGGGTAGAATTGGCAGCATTGGTAGATGCGGTAATGATGACGCCTTGATCCTCCTGCGGCGCCAACTCGCTCGTTGCGCCGGAGTAGAGGAAGTAGATGCTGCCGAGAATGATCAGCGCGAAAACCACCGTGACCGGCAGGTAATTCAAACTGCCATGGAGCCAGCGCTCGTAGCGGCGGTGCAGCGCGTGGAAGCGCCGATCGATGAAGGCCACCAGGCGGCTCTCCCAACGAGGGAGCTGTGTGGATGGGCGCAGGAATCGCGATGTCATCATCGGCGACAGCGTTAGCGCAATGATCGCCGAGACTGTGATCGCGCCGACCAGGGTGAAGGCGAACTCGGTGAACAGCGCACCGGTGAGACCGCCCTGGAAACCGATCGGCACATACACCGCGACCAGCACGACAGTCATGGCGATGATGGGGCCAGCCAATTCTCGCGCAGCCTGGATCGCCGCGGGAATAGGCTTCATGCCGTCCTCGAGGTGCCGGTTGACGTTCTCCACCACGATAATGGCGTCATCCACCACAAGGCCGATCGCCAGCACCAGCGCGAGCAGTGTCAGCAGATTGATCGAGAACCCGAATGCCAGCATGAAGGTGAAGGTGCCAACCAGAGAAAGCGGAATGGCGATCACCGGAATCAGCACGGAGCGTGGCGAGCCGAGGAAGACGAACACCACGACCGTGACGATCAGAACGGCCATCACCAGCGTGCGTACCACTTCATGGATGGCGCTGCTGACGAATTCGGTTGAATCATAGACGATCTGGCCATTCAGACCTTGGGGGAGTGCTGCCTGGATGCCAGGGAAGATGGCGCGGACGCCATGAATCACGTCCAGCAGATTGGCCGCCGGCGCGACCTGGATGCCGATATAGACCGCGCGCTGACCGTCGAAGCCGACAGAGGTTTCGTAATCGTCGAAGCCAAGTGTGACATGTGCGACGTCCTTCAGCCGGACGATCGCGCCACCGCTCTGCTTCAGGATCAGGTTACGAAATTCATCCAGGGAGTGCAGGTCCGTGGATGCCGTCAGGTCCACCTGCACCATCTGACCCTTGGTGTTGCCGAGGCCGGAAATGTAGTTGTTGGACGCCAGCGCCTGTGAAACATCCGCCGCAGTCAGCCCATAGGCCGCGAGCTTCTCTGGATCCAGCCACGCGCGCAGCGCGAAATACTTGCCGCCGAGAATCTCCGCCGTCTGCACGCCAGGGACGGCCTGAAGTTTCGGCTGCACGACGCGGATGATGTAGTCGGTGATCTGGTTCGGCGCCAGGACCTTGCTGTTGAAGCCGATATACATCGCATCGATGGTCTGGCCGACTCGTACGGTCAGCGTCGGCTGCTGTGTGCCGTTGGGAAGCTGGCTCAGCACCGAGCTGATCTTGGTGTTGATCTCGGTCAATGCCTTGTCCGCATCGTAGTTCAGGCGGAGGTACACCGAGATCGTGCTGGTGCCCGATGTGCTGACCGAGGACATGTAGTCGATGCCATTAGCCTGGGCGATCGCATTCTCCAGCGGTGTTGTGATGAAGCCGGAAACGACGTCGGGATCTGCGCCGTAATACACTGTATTGATCGTGACCACGGCATTCTGCGTCTGCGGATATTGCAATACCTGGAGGCTCTCCAGGGCGCGCAAGCCGAGCACCAGGATCATCAGGCTGACCACGGAGGCCAACACCGGCCGGCGAATAAAGATATCGGTCAGATTCATGGCTTCAATCCGTCAGCGGTCGATGGGCTTTGGCGCGGCATCAGCCGTCGGCTGCACGCTGTTGTTGATCGCCACTGGCGAACCGTTGTGCAGTTTCATCTGCCCGGCGGTCACCACAACATCGCCGGCTTTCACGCCAGTCAGCACAGCGATCTGATCACCACGCGTCGCTCCGGTCGTGACAAAGGTCTGTCGGGCGGTGCGCGCCGCACCGTTCTGCTCTATCAGGTAGACGGTGCTGCCATATGGATTGAATGCGATCGCCGTCTGCGGCAGCGTGATGTGCTGTTCTGGCGCACCGACATCGATGTCCACCGTCGCATACATGCCGGGTAGCAGCCTGCGATCTGGATTGCCGAGCGTCGCTCGCACCTGGACATTGCGCGAGCCGGTGTCAACCAGCGGGTTGATCGCGGTGATCTTGCCGGCAAAAGTTTGTCCTGGATATGTATCGACCTTGGCCTGAACCGTCTGACCGAGCCGGATCTGTTCAAGCGCCTGTTGCGGCATGAAGAAATCCAAATAGATCGGATCGAGCGCCTGCAATGTCACCACGGTGGTGCCGGCATTCAGATATTGCCCGAGATCGACGGCGCGAATGCCGAGGTGCCCGGTGAACGGCGCTCGGAGGAGCTTCTTGTCGACCATCGCCTTCTGCTGGTCGACCTGTGCCCGTGCATTTTTCAGGTTGAATGCGTCGCTGTCGACGACGGCCTGACTGATCGCCTGCGCCTTCAATTGCTTCGCATCGCGGTCGTAATTGACCTGCGCAAGATCGGCGGTCGCCTGAAGCGCCGCGAGCTTCGCCATATCGTCGTCCTGCCGAAGACGCATCAGCACCGTGCCGGCCTGCACGTCGTCACCTGAGTTGAAGTTGATCTTGTCAACGATGCCCGACACTTCCAGCGACAGATCGGCACCACTGACTGCGCGCAGGCTTCCCACGGCCTCGACCTGGTTCTGCCACGCCTGCAAGCCGGCGACGGTCGTAGAGACTGATTGCGGTGGATTCGCCAGCGACGCCATCACCTGACTGATGATGTGAGCCTTGAAGTTTTGGAAGGCAAAGAAGCCGCCGAGAACGACTCCGACCCCGACAAGCATGATGATCATGCGCTTGATCATGTCCGGACTCCGTCAGGGTTGTTTTGTTGCGTCGGCGACTGCGACATCGGCGCGATGCCACCAGCCGCCACCGAGGGCCTGGAACAGGGCCGCGGTATCCGCATAGCGGTTTGCCTGGGCCTGTACCAAGCTGATGCGAGCCTGCTGCCAGGTGCGCTGTGCATTCAGCAGCGTGAGGTAATCGATAGCGCCGAGCTGATACTGCCGCCGCGCGAGATCGAGGCTGGCGGCAGCCGCGCGTTCAGCGTTTGCCTGCGCTACCATCGCATCTGCATCAGCCTGCAGCGCCCGCAGCGCATCAGCGACATTCTGGCACGCCTTGATCACTGTACTGCGGTACTGTGCGGCGGTCTGCTCGAACGCTGCGACGGCGGCACGCTTCTTGTGCAGCAACGTACCGGCGTCGAACAAGGTCTGCGCGATACCGCCAGCGATGCTCCACGTGCCGGTGCCAGGTGCAAACATGTTGGTGAAGCCGCTGGCGGCGGTGCCGAGCGCGGCGCTGATGGTGAATTGCGGCAGCTGATTCGCGGTCGCCACGCCAATCTCGGCGGATGCGGCATGAAGCTGTGCCTCGGCGGCTCGGATATCGGGACGCTGCTCGATGAGCTGCGAGGGCAGGCTGACTGGTAGATCCTCCGGAAGATGCATGGAGTCCAGTTCGAAGGTTTCGCTCACTTCGTGGGCAGGTAACTGGCCAGCGAGCGCCGTGAGCTGGTTGCGCGTCTGCGCCAACTGTTTTTGCAGCGGCGGCAATGTGGCGCGCGTTTGCTGGAGCTGGGCTTCCTGCTGAAGCACGTCGGCCTGCGATGCCCCGCCCAGCGTGAAGCGCTGGCGGACCAGGTTCAGCTCCTGTGTCTGATCGTGGATGATGTCCTGCGTCGCCGTGATCTGACCTCGCAGTGATGCTTCCTGCACCGCGGCGACGACGACGTTTGAGGTCAGCGTGAGATAGGCCGCTTCCACCTGGAAGCGCTGGAATTCCGCTTGCGCCTGGAGCGATTCGATCTGGCGGCGGACACCGCCGAACACATCCGGCGCATAGGAAATATTGAGCGACGGCGTGACGAGGCTGAAGGTGGTATGCAGATTGGGTTCGCCGAAGGTCGCGCCCGACAGATTCTGACGCTGGGCCTGCAGGCTGACATTCGCTTGAGGGAACAGCGCGCCTTGTTCCGCGCGCACATTCTCCTGTGCCTCGCGCAGCGCGGCTTGCGCTGCATCAAGATCAGGGTTGGCATGCAGCGATTGGCCGATCAAATGGTTGAGTGGTTGTGAGTGGTACAGAGCCCACCATTCACCCGGTATGTCCTGCGCGGGGACGAAATGCTGTGCGTTGCCACCACGCGTGTTGACCGCGGCGGTTTGCGTTGCCAGTGGCTGTGGCGTGTAGCCGGTATCTGTCGGTGCCGCTGGGCGTTGGAAGTCCGGGCCGACCGCACAACCGCCTACGGCGAGCGCCATACCAAGGGCGCTCAGGCATGCTGTTCGCTTCACCTTATCTGCCTCGTGTGCTTCGGAAGATTGCCTGCACGTGTTCGCGGATGACCAACTGGGCCGCTCGTATGCGCGCCTCGCCGATTGTCTCCCAGCGCAGAACGCGATTGGTCCCCCATCCGCAGAAGATTTTGGCCTGACCGATCAAAGTCATTGCGTGCAACAACACTTTTTCGTCATCAGGTGGACGATCGATCAGACGACCAATGATGTCACAGCAAGGCTGGCACACGTGACGAACCATGTCGTCCTGGAGGGCGTCAAATGCCGGATTGGGCTCGACCTCCATTCGGGCGAAGAATTTCTGACGGCACTCACGGTTGGGGACGCTGTCATCGAGGATGAGTGCGATGATCACATCGAGCATGTCGCAGAGCAGATCGATGAGTTTGCGGCGCGAAGGCTGGCCGACGTCCAGTTCACGGCGAATATACTCCGCGATCGGAGCCACACCGGCGTGAAGGTTCTGGCTGAACTGCTCGACAACGGCGCGATACAGGCCCTCTTTGCTACCGAAATAGTATTGGATCGCGGGGAGATTCACGCCAGCGCGCTCCGCAATCGTGCGCGTACTCGCGCCGTCGAAGCCGTTCGCGGCAAACAGCTCCAGCGCAGCCTCGAGGATGCGTGCCCGTGTCTCCTCGCCACGCTGTTGCGCGACGGGACGATAGTGGCTGGTGGCTGTTGACATAGGCTCCCTTGCTTTCCAGGGGCGTTCGCCTAAACCTATCAACTGACAATGTCAATCGATCGATATAGTCGATGCCAGCGCGTCACGAAGCCGCCCCCATTGCGGCTGGCAAGTGGTGCCAGGTTCGGGCATCCTTTGCAGGACGCTGAAGCACGTTGAGGCAAGAATGGGAAACGATACACAAGCGCAACTGTCGCCGGGCGAGCTTCGGGAGTTGCATCGCATCGCTAGCGTTCTGATTCCGGCCAGTGAGGAGCATGGCGTCCCGGGCGCTGATGATCCGGCCATCTTCGATGACATTGTGCAATCCATTGGCCGCGACATGGTGGATGTGCGAAAGGCGCTAGCCAACCTGGAAGGCAAGAGCCCCGACGCAGTGATACAGGTGATGCAACCGCCCTGTTCCGATGTGTCGCTCGCCTTGGCGCGCGTTATTTTGCAGTGCTACTATCGCGACGACCGCGTGCTGCACGCGCTTGGCGTGGATCCGCGTCCGCCGTTCCCGAAAGGCCATGAGCTGGAGCAGGGCGACTGGTCACTGCTCGACCCCGTGAAGAAGCGCGCTCCGTTCTGGCGTGATGATCGGACTGTCTGAGATGCCAGGGAACGACATCGTTGATGTGCTGATCATCGGCTCTGGTGCATCGGGGGCCGCCGTCGCCTGGAGTCTGGCCGAGACGAAGATGCGCATCCTGTGCCTGGAGCAGGGCGACTGGATGAAGCAATCGGAATTCCCCAGCAACGGCCGCGACTGGGAGGCACGCCGCTACGCCGACTTCGACATCAGTCCGAACCGCCGGGGCCGCGATACCGACTATCCGGTGAACGACCACGACTCACCGATGAAAGTGGCGAACTTCAACGCCGTCGGCGGCGGGACGATCTTCTACACGGCACATTTCCCTCGCATGCATCCATCAGACTTTCGGGTGCGCACGCTTGATGGTGTCGCCGACGACTGGCCGATCGACTACTGGACGCTCGAGCCGTTCTTTACCGAGAACGATCAGATGATGGGCGTGTCGGGCCTTGCAGGCGACCCCGGCGTGCCGTCACGCGACCCGCCGATGCCGCCGATCCCGCTCGGCAAAACCGGGATGCGTTACGCGCAGGCGATGAACAAGCTTGGCTGGCACTGGTGGCCGTCCGATACCACGATCGCCACCACCGAGTACAATGGGCGCGCGCCGTGCATCAATGTAGGGCATTGCACCCCGGGCTGCGCGCAAGGTGCCAAAGCGAGCACCGACATCACGTATTGGCCGCTGGCGATCCGGGCCGGCGTGGAGTTGCGCACGCGTTGCCGGGTGCGGGAAATCATCACCAACGAAAATGGCATGGCCGCAGGCGCCATCTACTATGATGCGGACGGCAAGGAGCAATTCCAACCGGCCGAGGTCGTGATCCTGGCCTGCAATGGCATCGGCACACCGCGCCTGCTGCTCAACTCGGCCTCCGGACGGTTCCCGAACGGACTGGCCAATTCCAGCGGGCTGGTTGGCAAGAACCTGATGCTGCATCCGTGGCCGCAGGTCGCCGGATTTGTTGACGCGATGGTCGATGGACATCGCGGACCGATGACCAATCTGTGGAGCAAGCAGTTCTACGAGACCGATCCTTCCCGTGATTTCGTGCGCGGCTACACGCTGCAATTCGCGCGTGGCACCGGGCCAGTGAACGAGGCCGTCAATAGTATCGCAATGGGGCGGCTGCCATGGGGCAGGGACCATCACCACGTCTATCGACAATTGTATCACCACCGCCTGCAAATCGGCATTGCCTGTGAAGACCTGCCCGAGGAACACAATCGGGTCACATTGGATCCGGTGATGAAGGACAGCCACGGCATTCCGGCGCCACGGATTGAGTACAGGATCAGCGAGAACACGAGGCGGATGATGGAGCACGGCATTGCCCGCGCCTCAGACATCCTGTCGGCGGCCGGAGCAACAGGGATTTCCACATCGAGGACCGCATTGAACAGCCCGGGACATCTGCTTGGTACGGCTCGCATGGGGAATGATCCCGAACGGTCGGTGGTGAACGCCTGGGGGCGAAGCCACGACGTCAAGAATCTGTTCATCGTCGATGGCAGCATTTGGGTCACGTCCGGTGGTGTGAACCCGACGTCCACCATCCAGGCGCTTGCGCTCTATGTGGCCGACGTGATGAAGCAGCGTTTGGCAACCCTATTTGATTGAGTCCCGAGCGGCCTACGTGTTGTTAATCAGCAACCTTAATATAGTTCACGCTTCACGTGGTTGTGTGAGGTGACGCTGGCTCCCTACTTAGTGAACGCTGCTATTGGCAATCGTGAGCGTCCCTGCCAATCCGCTGCCTCAAACTGGCAGTGGCCTCGCGTTATCAGGATCGACCAACTGGATCAGGCAGCGCATGACCCCGAAGATCTATCACATGCACCCGTTGGTCGCCGGAAAGCTGGCCGACTGGCCGGAGCACTTCTCACGATGCCAGGAGATGGGCTTCAATGTGGTCTGCGTCGCACCCCCTTTCGCGCCCGGCGCCAGCGGAGACATCTTTGCGACAGCCGACCACGAGAGGCTGCACCCGGCGCTCGACTGGTCTGGGCCCGCCGACGAAGCCATGGCTCGGATCGCCCGCCAGGCAGCCGATCACAATTTGCGGGTCTGGCTGGACCTGTCGATTGATCGGGTCGCGATCGACGCCCCGCTGACAAGGCGCGAGCCATGCTGGTTCGCCAGCGATGGCAATGATCCGTTGCCCAGCCCATGGCGGACATCGCGCCACCCCGGCATCGCATATGCCAGCGTAAGTCACACCGATGTCGCTGATGCCATGGCTGCTTGGTGGATCGAGCGGCTCGGTCGCCTGTTACAGGCAGGCATTGCCGGCTTCCGGTGTTTGGAGCCAGCCGATGTGCCGGCCGCGTTGTGGCGCCGCATCATCACGCCGCTGCAAGGCAACCATTGTGCCTTCCTCGCGTGGACCCCTGGTGTGCCGCGCGCTGCCTTGCCGCGTCTGGCAGGCCTCGGGTTCGACCACGTATGTTCATCACTCGGCTGGTGGGATGGCCGCGCTGCCTGGTTGGCGGAGGAGTTCGCATTGCTGCGCCGCATCGCGCCGGTGGTGGCTGCTCCCGAACCTTCGTTCTACGAACGGCGTGCGGCAAGGGTTGCGACACCGGTCAGTGCGGCGTCATGTCGGTTCGCGCTCCGTCTGGCTGCCGCCACCGGCGATGGAATCTTTGTGCCCATGGGCTTCGAGTATGCGGCGCGCAACAGCTACGATGCGGCGATTGCCGTACCGGAGGATATGGGCCGCTCTCGCGCTGACGGGTCGGATCTCAGGGACGATGTTGCCGCCGCAAATGAGTTGGTGGACCGCGTCGCCGGGCGCCGGGTCAACATGGGACTCCGCCAGCTCAGCGATTCGCACGATTCGGTGACCGAGGTGCTGCGCTTTGATACCATCGATGTCCGCGCTTCATCGCAGGCAGTGCTGGTCCTGGCCAATCCTGACCTTCAGAATGCAGTTCGAATCGAGCGCCGGATTTCGCCGCTGCCGCCACAGGCTGGTGCGGCATTTGTCGTAACGGAACCACTCGATGGGACGGCCATGCCGCGAGCGAGCCTGGATGCGGGTGAGGTGCGTGTTCTGGCCTGTGCGACGACGGAGGCCGTCGCAAAGCCAGCCATACGCGACACCACGCTGGATCGTCACGGTCTGGCCGCAAGGCGCATCGCCATCGAGGCGATCAATCCCACCGTCCCGGACGGCCCGTTCGCGGTGAAGCGCGTTGTGGGTGACACCGTCACTGTCACCGCGGATATTTTTGCTGACGGCCACGATATCCTGTCCGCCGAACTATTGTGGAACACGGCGGATGAGGCCGGCTGGCACCGTGTTCCCATGACCTTGGTGGAGAATGACCGCTGGGAAGCAAGTTTCGCACCATCTCGGATCGGTCGCTACCACTTCACGGTTGAAGCCTGGTGGGACGCCTGGGCCACGTTTCGTCACGATGTCCACGCGAAGCACGCGGCTGGCCAAGCCGTGCCGCTGGAAATCGAAGAGGGCCGCCGCCTGCTGGCTGCCGCCGTGGAGCGCGCGCCGGCAAAGGCGCATGCTGTTCTTACGGACGTTTTGGCGCGCCTTCCGTCGCTTGCGGCCGACGAGCAGGTTGCACTGCTGCTCGCACCGGATACCGCGACAGCGATGGACGCCTCGGATGATCGTCCGTTCACAGCGCAGCACGTCCCTGCCGTCCATCTCGATGTCGATCGCCCGCAGGCGGCGTTTGCGAGTTGGTATGAGCTGTTCCCACGCTCAGCGACTGATGATCCGGCGCGGCACGGCACGTTCGCCGATGTGATCGGGCAGTTGCCGCGCATCCGTGATATGGGATTCGATGTATTGTATTTCCCGCCGATCCATCCCATCGGTTCGACCAACCGCAAAGGCCGCAACAATGCGCTGCTCGCGGAGCCCGACGATACCGGCAGTCCCTATGCGATCGGCGGACCCGAGGGTGGTCACGACGCGCTACATCCGCAGCTTGGTACCTTCGACGACTTCCGTACTTTGATCGATGCGGCGCGCGATCATGGGTTGGAGATTGCGCTCGACTTCGCGATCCAATGTTCGCCCGATCATCCCTGGTTGCGCGAACACCACGACTGGTTCCGTTGGCGTCCGGATGGGTCGATGCGCTACGCGGAGAATCCGCCGAAGAAATACGAGGATATCGTCAATCCGGACTTCTTCGCCGATACAGCGGTGCCCTCGCTCTGGCTGGCGCTGCGGGACGTGATCCTGTTCTGGTGTGGTCACGGGATTCGAATCTTCCGCGTTGACAACCCCCACACCAAGCCGCTGCCCTTCTGGCACTGGATGATCGCCGATGTGCGAGCGCGCCATCCCGACGTTCTGTTCCTGTCCGAGGCATTCACCCGTCCAAAGATGATGTATCGGTTGGCCAAGGTGGGGTTCACGCAATCTTACACATACTTCACCTGGCGCCACACCAGGCATGAGCTGACTGCCTATCTGACGGAGCTCACCGCCACACCTGCTCGCGAGTTCTTCCGCCCGAACTTCTTCGTCAACACGCCAGACATCAACCCGCCCTTCCTGCAAACGTCTGGCCGACCCGGTTTCCTGATCCGTGCCGCACTGGCCTGCACGCTGTCTGGCCTGTGGGGGATGTATTCCGGCTTCGAGATCTGCGAGTCAGCGCCTCTGCCGGGGCGCGAGGAATACCTGGACTCCGAGAAGTATCAGATTCGCGTACGTGATTTTACCGCGGCCGGTAACATTGTGGAAGAAATCACGGCGCTGAACCGCATCCGGCGCGCGCATCCCGCGTTGCAGTCGCATCTCGGAATCACTTTCTATCCGGCGTTCAATGACCAGATCCTGTACTATGGCAAGCGCGCCGCAGGCGGTCATGATATGATCCTCATTGCTGTCAGTCTCGATCCGCATTCAGTTCAGGAGGCGTTGGTGGAAATTCCGCTGTGGGAATGGGGACTGCCCGACGAAGCGTCGGTGGGCGTCACCGATCTGATGCGCGGCCACCAGTTTGTCTGGAATGGCAAGCAGCAGCGCATTCGCCTTGACCCCAATGATCTACCCTTCGCAATCTGGCAGATCGCCCCGGTGGGAACGCCATAATGGACATCAGCGCCGTCCGTCCGCAGCCCGATCGCTCCACGATCAGCGAGGATGACCTTTGGTACAAGGATGCCATCATCTACCAGTTGCACATTAAGTCGTTCTTCGATTCGAACAACGATGGCATTGGCGACTTTCAGGGGCTGATCTCAAAGCTGGACTACATTGCCGATCTCGGCGTGAACACGATCTGGCTGCTGCCGTTCTATCCATCGCCGCGCAAGGACGATGGCTATGATATCGCCGATTATCGTGGGGTTCATCCGGACTACGGGACTTTGGCGGACGCCAAGCGCTTTATCGCCGCGGCGCATGCGCGTGGCATGCGGGTGATCACCGAGCTGGTTGTCAACCACACATCCGATCAGCACCCGTGGTTCCAGCGCGCGCGCGAGGCCAAATCTGGCTCTCCCTATCGCGATTTCTACGTGTGGTCGCAGGATGATCGAAAGTTTGCCGGCACGCGCGTGATCTTCATCGACACGCAGCGGTCCAACTGGACCTACGACGAGGTCGCCGGCGCCTATTTTTGGCACCGGTTCTACTCACACCAGCCCGACCTGAACTTCGACAATCCGCGCGTGCTTAAGGAGGTGCTCTCGGTTCTGCGCTACTGGCTGGAGTTGGGCGTCGACGGGCTGCGTCTGGACGCGGTGCCGTATCTGGTGGAGCGCGAGGGCACCAACAACGAGAACCTGCCAGAGACGCATGCCGTGCTGAAGCGCATCCGCGCTGAACTGGATGCGCATTACAGCGATCGTATGCTGCTGGCCGAGGCCAACCAGTGGCCAGAGGACGCCAAGGATTATTTTGGCGACGATGACGAATGCCACATGGCATTTCACTTCCCGCTGATGCCGCGCATGTACATGGCGCTCGCGCGCGAGGACCGCTTCCCGATCACCGACATCATGCGTCAGACGCCTGAGATTCCGCCCAACAGCCAATGGGCGATTTTTCTGCGGAACCACGACGAACTGACGCTGGAAATGGTCACCTCCAGCGAGCGCGACTTCCTGTGGGAGACCTACGCGGCGGACCGGCGGGCGCGTCTGAACCTGGGTATCCGGCGGCGGCTGTCCCCGTTGCTCGAGCATGATCGGCGCCGTGTCGAGCTGCTGAACTACCTGCTGCTGTCAATGCCTGGCACGCCCGTCATCTACTACGGCGATGAGATCGGCATGGGTGACAACATTCATCTTGGCGATCGTGACGGCGTGCGGACGCCGATGCAGTGGTCGTTCGATCGGAATGGCGGCTTTTCGCGCACTGATCCCTCGCGGCTGGTGCTTCCCGCAAACATGGACGCGCTGTACGGCTATGAGGCTGTCAATGTCGAGGCGCAGGCCATCGATCGGCACTCGCTCCTGAATTGGATGCGACGCGCCATAGCAGTGCGCCGGCAGCATAAGGCGTTCGGCCGCGGCACTTTCCGCCTATTGTATCCGAAGAATCGCAAGGTGTTGGCGTATCTCCGCGAATTCGAAGGACGGTCGTTTCTGTGCGTGGCGAACCTTGCGCGCACGCCGCAGGCCGTGGAGCTGGACCTGTCCGAATTCACTGGGCGCCTGCCTATCGAGCTGGATGGCGGGTCGGTGTTTCCGCCGATAGGACAGCTCAGCTATCTGCTCACGCTCTCGCCCTATGGCTTCTATTGGTTCCTTTTGGCTGATGAGGAGGCGGGCTGGCCTTCGACCCATACGCCCGCGCCAGAACCCATGCCGGAATATCAAACCATTGTTGTGCGCCATCGTCTGAACGACGCATTGCAGGCGGCATGCCCGCTGATTGAGCGTGATGTCCTGCCAGCCTACCTCGTCAAGCGGCGATGGTTCGCCATGAAGGACCATGTGCTGCAGTCGATCCGTGTGGCGTCGCTGGTGCCATTGCGGGATGATCTGTTGTTGGCGGAGATCGAAACGGACACCGAAACTGCAGGCGCGCGGTGGATGCTGCCATTGGCCGTGGCCTGGGAGGAGCGCCCGGCCGGGCCTCTTCCGACGCAGCTGGCGCTGGCGCGGGTGCGCCGCGGAGCCAGCGTCGGGCTGCTCACCGATGCCTTTGCGCTGCCTGAGTTTGCCAGTGCGGTGCTGGATGGCCTCGTGACGCGCAAGCCGGTGGGAGAGATCCATTTCGAGCCCACGTCGCGCATGACGGAGCCACCCGCCGACGCTGAAATGAACTGGCTGTCGGTCGAGCAGTCGAATTCCTCGATGATCATCGGCGACTTCGCCATGCTCAAGCTGTTCCGACGTGTGGCGTCTGGCCCACACCCGGAAAGCGAGATGGGCCGCTATCTCACTGAGCAGGGGTTTTCCAATATCGCGCCATTGTTCGGTGAGATGGTCCGTATCGATCCTGATGGCGAGCGCCATACGCTGGCAATCCTGCAAGGCTTCATCCGGAACCAGGGTGACGCGTGGACCTGGACCCTCGATCTGCTGATGCGTGGCCTGTCGGATCTGACCGCGGAAACACAAGCGACCGAAACCGAACAGCATGAGGACTACGACACCATCGCGAGGCTGCTTGGCCAACGTCTTGGTGAGATGCACGCGGTCCTGGCGCGGGATTGCGATGATCCCGCATTTGGTCCGGAACTCGCCGGCGCCGATGTCACCGCACAGTTCGCCGACCAGGCCGAACGTCAGCTCGCTGCCGCGTACACCGCACTGCAGGCGCAGACGGACCTGGATGAGGCTGCCCGTCAGGCCTTCACCGCCGTGATGGAGGGCCGCGAAAAGGCCGCGGCGATTGTCGGTGTGATGGCGCGCTCGGCCCTCGGTTCGACCCTCACGCGGATCCACGGTGACCTGCACCTCGGGCAAGTGCTGGTGGCCAATGGTGACGTCTACATCATCGACTTCGAGGGCGAACCGGCGAAACCTGTCGCGCAACGGCGCGCCAAGAACCATCGATTGCGCGATGTTGCCGGCATGCTACGCTCGTTCGACTACGCCGGGGCGGTGGTAAAGCGGAAGAGCCTGGCGAACCAGGCGCATGTCGCCGACCCGAGCCGTGATGCGTTCCTCGACAGTTTTGTGGAGCGTGCAACGCAATGCTTCCTCAGCGGTTATCATGAGGCGTTCCCGCCGCAGGACGAGGTGCGCGAGCAGAACCTGTTGCGTCTGTTCCTGATCGAGAAGGCGGCGTACGAAGTGGCCTACGAAGCAGCCAATCGGCCAACCTGGATCGACGTGCCGCTTCACGGCCTGGCGCAATTGATCGACATGGCGGGGACACCATGAACGACATCGCGGACTTGACCGATCTACCTCCCGGCGTTGCCGAGGCGCTGACCTACGGAACGTACGGCGATCCGTTCGCCGTGCTCGGGCCGCATGACACGCTCGCGGGGCGCATCATCCGCACATTTCTTCCTGGCGCGATCCAGGTGGAGGTGCTTACGCGCGCGGGCGAGCATTCGCTTGGCATGCTGGCGCCCGTCGCGCCGCCCGGCCTGTTTGTTGGGCGGATCGATAGCGCGGAACCGTATCGCCTGCGGGTTTCGTGGCCCGGCGCTGTGCAAGAGACGGAGGATCCGTACGCGTTCCACTCGCTCCTTGGCGATCTCGACCTGCACTTGTTCAACGAGGGGCGACATTTCGAGCTGGCCTCTCAACTCGGCGCCAATGTCGTGACGATCGATGGCGTCACCGGTGTACGGTTTGCTGTGTGGGCGCCGAATGCACGCGCCGTGTGCGTGGTCGGTGATTTCAATACCTGGGATCCTCGGCGCAATCCGATGCGCCTCCGCTATCCGGCTGGGGTGTGGGAGTTGTTCATCCCCCGCCTGGGTCCTGGCGCGCGTTACAAGTTCGCGATCATCGGCCCCGATGGATGGCGTTTGCCGCTGAAGGCCGATCCATTGGCGCGGGCGACGGAAGCACCTCCAGCGACCGCATCCGTCGTCGCCGATCCCACGCCGTTTGTCTGGCATGATTCAGCGTGGATGCAGGATCGCGCCAGGCGGCATCGCGTCGATGCGCCACTGACCTTCTATGAGATGCATGCGGCGTCCTGGTTCCATCCGGACGGCCGCATTCCCACGTGGGACGAACTTGCCGAACGGCTGGTGCCTTATGTCAGTGACATGGGCTTTACCCATATCGAGCTGATGCCAGTCGCGGAACACCCGTTCGGCGGCTCGTGGGGCTACCAGTCGCTTGGCCTGTTCGCGCCAAGCGCGCGTTTTGGTCCGCCGGAGGGGTTCGCGCGGTTCGTCGATGCCTGCCATCGCGCCAATATCGGTGTCATCGTCGACTGGGTGCCCGGCCATTTCCCCACCGATGCGCACGGCATGGCGCGCTTCGACGGCACTGCGCTCTACGAACATCAGGACGCGCGTGAGGGCTTTCACCAGGATTGGAATACCTACATCTATAATTTCGGCCGGCGGGAAGTGCAGGGGTTCCTGATCGCCTCAGGCCTGTACTGGCTGGAGCAATTCCACGTCGATGGCCTGCGCGTGGATGCGGTGGCGTCGATGCTCTATCGCGACTACTCGCGAAAGCAAGGCGAATGGATCCCGAACATTTACGGTGGACGCGAGAACCTGGAGGCCATCGGCTTTCTGCGACACTTCAACGCCGTGGTGGGTGAGCGCTGCTCTGGTGCGATCACCATTGCCGAAGAGTCAACTGCGTGGCCGAGCGTGTCACGGCCGATCAGCGAAGGCGGCCTCGGCTTCAGCTACAAGTGGAACATGGGCTGGATGCACGACACGCTCAACTACATTCAGCATGAGCCGGTGCACCGCATCTGGCACCACAACGACATGACGTTCGGCCTGCTGTACGCCTTCGCCGAGAACTTCATCCTGCCACTCTCCCACGACGAAGTCGTCTATGGCAAGCGCTCGCTGATCGGCAAGATGCCGGGCGACAACTGGCAGCGCTTTGCCAACCTGCGAACCTATCTTGGCTTCATGTGGGGCCATCCCGGGAAGAAACTGCTGTTCATGGGCACTGAGATCGCGCAGGAACAAGAATGGAGCCATGACGGCGAACTCGACTGGAACGGCCGAATGGATCCCCTGCGAGCGGGCATCCAGCGACTGGTACGCGAGCTGAACCGTATTTACACAAGTGAGCCGGCGCTCCACCTGCGCGACACCGTATTTACCGGATTCCGCTGGGTGGTCGGCGACGATCGGCAAAATTCAGTCTTCGCCTTCCTGCGGTATGGCAATGACGATACGAAACCTGTTCTGGTCGTCTGCAATATGACGCCCGTACCGCGCTCCGGCTACAGCATCGGCGTACCGCGCCCCGGCGTCTGGAGGGAGTTGCTCAACACCGATTCGGCATTTTATGGCGGTTCTGACATGGGCAATGGCGGAGCCGTCGATACCGTACCGGTGCAGCGCCATGGCGAGGCGCAATCGCTTGAACTGACCCTGCCACCGTTAGGGACTCTCTACCTCCGCCTCGACAACTGAAGAGGCAGATGCGGCATCCTCCGGATCGGTTGCAGCCAGGCCGACCCTATCCGCTTGGTGCGACATGGGATGGGCTTGGCATCAACTTCGCGGTGTTCTCGGCTCACGCCGAGCATATCGATCTTTGCCTGTTCGAGCCTTCAGGGCGACACGAGATCGCGCGCTTCCGGATGCCCGAATATACCGACGAGGTCTGGCACGGCTATCTGCCCGACGCTTCGGCCGGGCTGCTCTACGGCTATCGCGCGCATGGCCCGTATGATCCCGAGCGCGGCCATCGCTTCAACCACCACAAGCTGCTGCTGGACCCCTATGCGCGCGGTCTGTTCGGCAATTTGCACTGGTCGGATACGCTGTATGGTTTTCGGCTGAACTCATCGCGAGCCGATCTCTCGTTCGATCGGCGGGACAACGTGTCGGCGATGATGAAGAGCGTTGTCACCGACGATTCATTCAACTGGGGTGACGACAGCCCGCCCCGCATCCCCTGGCCCGACACAGTGATCTACGAAGCGCATCTGCGCGGGCTCACCATGCTGCACCCGGCGATCCGCGGCCACGCGCGCGGCACGTTTGCCGGCCTTGCGCATGCCGAAGTGATCGATCATTTGCGCCGGCTTGGCATCACGGCAATCGAACTGATGCCGGTGCATGCCTTCATCCAGGATCGCCCGCTGGAACAGCGCGGGCTGCGTAACTACTGGGGCTACAACACGGTTGCCTTTTTTGCGCCTGAGCGCTCGTACCTCTCGGAGGGCTCGCACAATGAGCTGCGGGTTGCTGTGCGTCGCCTGCACGAGGCCGGGATCGAGGTGATCCTAGATGTCGTCTACAACCACACCGCCGAAACCGACGAACTCGGCCCCACGCTTTCTTTCCGCGGCCTGGACAACGCCAGCTACTACTGGCTTGAAGCTGCAGACCGGCGTCGTCCGGTGAATGACACCGGTACTGGCAACACTTTGAATCTGTCGCATCCACGCGTGTTGCAAATGGTGATGGACTCGCTGCGCTACTGGGTCAATTCATACCACATCGACGGCTTTCGCTTCGATCTGTCGGCCACGCTTGGGCGCGAAGCGCACGGGTACGATCCCGGTTGTGGTTTCTTCGATGCGCTGCGTCAGGACCCGCAGCTTGCAGGCGTGAAGCTGATTGCTGAGCCATGGGACGTCGGCCCAGGCGGCTACCAGCTTGGCAATCATCCACCTCGCTTCGCTCAATGGAACGATCGCCATCGTGACACGATCCGTCGCTACTGGCGCGGTGATCCCGGACAGAGACCGGAACTGGCTGCGCGCCTTGCCGGCTCCGCCGACATCTTCTCTTATGGCGGGCGTCGTCCCTGGGCATCCATCAACTATGCTGCTGCGCATGATGGCTTCACGCTGAACGACCTGGTCAGCTATGTCGATCGTCATAACGAGGCGAACCGCGACAGCAAACCGGACGGCCATCCGACAAATTTCAGCAGTAATTGGGGTGCGGAGGGACCCACCGACGATCCATCGATCGAAGCCACGCGCGCACGCGTGAAGCGCGCCTTGCTGGCCACCGTATTCCTGTCCGCCGGCACGCCCATGTTGCTTGCGGGCGATGAGTTCGGCCGCACCCAGCAAGGCAATAACAATGCCTACTGCCAGGACAACGAGATCTCCTGGGTTGACTGGCACATCGCCGCGTCGCCGTCCGGCAGGGCGCTCATTGATTACGTCGCCCGCCTGATCGCGCTGCGCCGCGAGCATCCGATCCTCCGCTGCAAAGTCTTCCTGCACGGAAAGGAGCACCCGGCACCGGACATTGCGGACATCGCCTGGTTCGATGAAACCGGCGGCACCATCTCGGCAGCGGCCTGGAACGACCGGGAGCAGCGGACGTTGACACTGCGCCGCGCTGATAAAAATGCCGATGGAAAAGTGTCGGTACTCACCCTACTCCTTAATCCCACAGCCGAAGCGAGGGACTTTCGCCTGCCGCCGCCTCTAATGCCGTTTCAAGTGCTGATCGACAGCGCGACTGGTGGCACCGCCGAAGATTGGCGCGATACCGCCGGTCTGTCCGTCGCTGCGCACAGCGCGATGCTGCTGTACAGTCAACGATGACCACCTTCGGCGCCGTCCTCCAGCCTGATGGGCAGACGAGATTTCGTTTCTGGGCTCCCGTACAGGAAAGCGTCAGCGTCGCAATCGAGAATGGTCCCGTCCTTCCGATGGCTCGCTCCTCTGATGGCTGGTTTGAAGCTGTCGCCGATGCGCCAGCCGGTACACGTTATCGTTACCGCCTGGCCGATGGGATGCTGGTCCCCGATCCAGCGTCACGAGCGCAAGCGGGTGACATCCATGATCCCAGTATTGTGATCGACCCCAACAGGCACACCTGGCGAAATCCGTCTTGGCGGGGCCGCCCGTGGTCCGAGGCGGTGGTCTATGAATTGCATGCCGGCGCATTTGGTGGCTTCAACGGCATCGTCAGCGAATTGCCGCGGCTTGCGGCACTTGGCATCACTGCGGTCGAACTGATGCCGATCAATGATTTCCCCGGAAAGCGAAATTGGGGCTATGACGGTGTGCTGCCTTACGCGCCCGACGCCAGCTACGGGACCACCGAGGAATTGAAGTCGCTGATCGATGCCGCGCATGATCGAGGTCTGATGATCTTCCTCGATGTTGTTTACAATCACTTTGGTCCTGACGGAAACTATCTGTCCCTCTACGCACCGTCCTTCTTTCGCGAGGATCATCACACCCCATGGGGGCCGGCAATCGACTTCCGCGAGCGAAACGTGCGGACGTTTTTCACGGAAAACGTGCTGTACTGGCTATTGGAATATCGCTTCGACGGCCTGCGCTTCGACGCCGTGCATGCGATCGAGCAGCAAGACTGGGTTGATGAGATGGCGGCAACCGTGCGCGCCTCGACAGAGCCTGGACGCTATGTTCACCTGGTGCTGGAGCATCACAACGATGTCTCGCATCTGGAGCGCGATTGCGATGCGCAGTGGAACGATGACGGCCATAACGTCCTGCACGTCCTGCTGACCGATGAACAAGACGGCTACTACAGTGACTACGTCGATCGCCCAGCCGACAATCTGGCACGCTGCCTGAGTGAAGGCTTCATCTACCAGGGCGAAATGTCCCACTATCTCGGTGGCGCTCGCGGCATGCCGAGTGGGCATTTGCCGCCGAGTTCCTTTGTGTTGTTCCTGCAGAACCATGATCAGATCGGCAACCGCGCATTTGGCGAGCGCCTGACGACGCTGGTTGATCCGCGGGCGCTGGAGGCGGCGACTGCGCTGGTCCTCCTTTGTCCACAGATCCCATTGCTGTTCATGGGCGAGGAATTCGCCAGCCGGACGCCGTTCCTGTTCTTCACCGATCATCATGGCGAACTGGCGGATGCGGTGCGCAATGGACGCCGGAATGAATTTGCGCGCTTCCCGGCCTTCAGCAATCAAGCGGTGCGCGAGCGCATTCCCGATCCAAACGCGCTGCGCACATTCGAGGCTTCGATCCCGCACCGTGACACCGAACTTGGTGCAAAGCGTGAAGCACTGTATCAGCGGCTGCTGCGGCTGCGTCTTTCCGAGATCGCTCCTCGCTTGACGGATACTCGCTCGACCGGTGCCCGTGCGATCGGTGAGAAAGCTGTGCAGGCAAGCTGGCGCATGGGTGATGGCGCCATGCTGACCATCGCAAGCAATCTCGCGCGCGAGCCTGTCGATTTCGAGAGTCCGCGCGGGACGCTGCTGTTCTCCACCGACGATGCATCATCTGCTGAGCTTTCCGGCTATTGCACACGCGTCTGGCTCGACACCGATGGGACGCGCGATGAACGATGACGCGGTGCGAGACCTCGCGCTTCGCGCCGGTATCGCCATCGAATGGCAGGATATTTCCGGGAAATTGCATGTCGTCGCGCCGGACGTGCTGCGACGAATCCTGGTGGCACTCGGCCTGCCCAGCGGCAACCGCGGTGATGCAGTTGCCAGCCGAAGACTGCTTGCACAAAGGTCGAGTGCCAGCACGCTGCCTCCCCTGATCACCGCAACGGCTGGACGTCCAACACGATTGGAAGTCGCCGGCAACGAGCCACAGCCGGCGTTTCTCGTGCTCGAGTCAGGAGAACAGCGCGATATCACGCTGGTCCCAATGCGAGGTCGCTTGCGCCTCCCTGCCATCGCCGAGGCGGGCTACCACCGCCTGCTGATCGAGAACCGCGAGATCGTGGTCGCGGTCGCGCCGAGCCGGTGTTACACCATCGAGGACGCCGTGCCAGATGCCCGGCTCTGGGGCATCGCGGCGCAGGTCTATTCACTGCGTCACCACAACGACGGCGGCATCGGCGACGCTTCTGGGGTCGCTGCGCTGGTCGAAAGTGCTGGCGCGCATGGTGCCGACGCGCTCGCACTGAGCCCGCTGCATGCACAATTCACCGCAAACCCGGCGCACTTTGGCCCTTATTCTCCATCGACACGCCTGTTCCTCAATCCGCTGTACGCATCGCCGGGGCTGGTGTTCGGCCATGACCGTGTCACGCAGATGCTGGCGGATGCAGGTCTGTCGGACGCTTTCGCGCACTTCGAACGCCTGCCACTGATCGATTGGCCGCAGGCCGCGCGCGCAAAGCTCGAACTGCTGCGCCAGTTCTACCATGCGTTCATGGAGAACAACGATCACGCCTTGCGCGCCGACTTTGCGCAGTTTCGCGCCGATGGGGGCGAACTGCTTGCACAGCATACGGTGTTCGAGGCCCTGCATGCCGTGCACTTTGAGAAAGGCAACGGCAACTGGCACGAATGGCCGCTTGATTTGCGCGACCCCGCTAGCGCTGCCGTTACCGTGTTCGCCGCCTCGCAGGAGGACGAGGTACGCTTCCATTGCTTCCTGCAATGGCTAACAGACCGTTCATTTGCCATCGCCCAGGATACGGCGCGCGAGTCCGGCATGCGGATCGGCCTGATTGCCGATCTCGCAGTCGGTATGCATCCAAGTGGCAGTCATGGATGGAGCCGGCAAGGCGATATCCTGGGGGGGCTTGCGATTGGTGCACCGCCTGATCTGTTCAACCCACGCGGCCAGAACTGGGGGCTGACTGGCTTTTCACCGCGCGCGTTGATCAATGGCGGGTTCACGCCATTCCTCGCCACTGTACGCGCCGCCCTGCGCAACGCCGGTGGACTGCGCATCGATCATGCCATGGGTCTCGCTCGCCTATGGCTGATCCCGGATGGTGCCGAACCATCGGAAGGTGCCTATTTATCATATCCGCTGACCGATCTGCTCCGCCTCCTGGCGCTGGAATCGCAACGCCACAGGGCCGTTGTTGTCGGTGAGGACTTGGGGACGGTTCCGGAAGGTTTTCGCGAGACCTTGGAAACCGCCGGGTTGCACGGCATGCGCGTGCTGTGGTTCGAGCGCTCGGAACGCGGCTTTTTCCCGCCCGATGCCTGGGGCCAAACGGCCGTCGGCATGACATCGACACATGATCTGCCAACTGTCGCCGGCTGGTGGCGTGGCAGCGATATCACAACGCGCGCGGCATGCGATCGGCTCGGCACAGGCGTCAAGGAAGCTGATGTCGCAGAGGAACGTGTCGCCGATCGCCAAGCATTGTGGCGTGCTTTCGTGGATAGCGGGACGACGCACGGCGCGGAACCGCAACCGGAGACCACGCCACCTGTCGTTGATGCCGCACTTGTGTTCACTGCCGCCACTGGATCGCCGCTGATTCTGCCACCAATCGAAGATGTTCTTGGCATCGAGGAACAGCCGAACTTGCCAGGTACCATCGACGAACATCCGAATTGGCGCCGCCGTCTGGCGCCGGAGGCACGTGTCTTGCTGGACGAATCGCTGGCAGCTTCCCGCATCGCTACGCTCGCGCGCAAACGCCCGCGCCAATGAGCGTGCCGCGCGCAACCATGCGGTTGCAGTTGCATCACGACTTTACATTCGTCGATGCAACGCGTCTGGTGCCTTACGCTGCACAGCTTGGCATCAGTCATTTCTACGTCTCGCCGATCCTGACCGCACGCCCAGGGTCGACGCACGGGTATGACGTGACGGACCCGACGCGGGTCAACCCCCAACTCGGTGGCGAGGATGGCCTGCGCGACATGATCGCCGCCATGCGTCAGGTTGGCATGGGGTTGATCGTCGACATCGTACCCAATCACATGGAGGCGGGCGGGCTGGAGAATCCGTGGTGGGGTGATGTGCTGCGTCTCGGCACGGGAAGTCGATACGCGAAGTTCTTTGATATCGACTGGAACCCGCGCGAGCCGGCGCTCCATGGCAAGGTGCTCGCGCCGTTCCTTGGCGAGCCATACGGAGAGGCACTGCGTTCGGGCTCGATCAGCCTGACGCGGCAGCGCGGCGAGCCGGTCATCCGCTACTATGACACCTTGTTTCCTATCCGCCCTGAGGATCATGCGGAAATCGCAGCGGCCGAGCTCGACGCGTATGATCCGGTGACCGAAACAGGCAGGGCGCGCCTGCATCGCCTGCTGGAGCGACAGCACTATCGTCTCGCGTGGTGGCGGTGCGCCGGTGACGAAATCAATTGGCGCCGTTTTTTCGATATCAACAGCCTGGCGGGCGTTCGCATTGAAGAGGATGAAGTCTTCGACGCCACTCATGGGACGTTGCTACGTTTATATCGACAGGGACTGATCGATGGCGTCCGTGTCGATCACGTCGATGGCTTGGCCGATCCTCCTGGCTATTGCCGGCGTTTACGGGCGCGACTGGGTGCGCAGGACGAGCAACGCCCGGCGACTGCGCCTCGTGGCCAGGCGTGGCTGGTGGTCGAAAAGATCCTCGGCGCCGGTGAGCATCTGCCCACCGATTGGCAGGTCGATGGCACCAGCGGCTACGACTTCATGGATCTGGTCAATGCGTTGCTCCATGACCCCGCCGGCGCAGCGCCACTGCGAGAACTCTGGGCATCGATCAGTGGCCGGCCGGCCGATTTTGCGATCGAGGATATCGCGGCGCGGCATGACGTACTGGATCGTGCTTTCACAGCGCAACTCGATGCAGCGGCTTCAGCTTTGCACGGCATTGCGCGGACTTACACTGAAACGCGCGATACGACCTTCGCATCGATCCGCCGCGCATTGGTGGCGCTGCTCTCGCACTTCCCTGTGTATCGCGGCTACGGTTGTGAGCGCAGCCCTCAGGAGGCAGGATTTTTCGCCAAGGCGGTTGAGGGCGCGATGCGCGAATGCCGGGCTGCCGATCATCCTGTCGTTCTGCTGATCGATCGGCTGCTCGGTGATCCGGCAAACGAGACGGCATGCATCCGGTTCCAACAGCTCAGCGCACCGCTGGTCGCCAAGGCGGTCGAGGACACGGCATTCTATCGCTACGGCGTGCTGTTGTCGCGCAACGAGGTGGGCGCCGATATTGCCCGCTTCAGTTTGACGCCGCGGGAATTTCATGCCGCCTGCGAGGAGCGTCGGGAACACTTCCCGGACGCGATGCTGGCGACCGCGACGCATGACCACAAGCGCGGCGAGGATGTGCGGGCACGTCTTGCTGTGCTGAGCGAGGCGCCGGAAGAATGGGCGGTCGCGGTGACCCGCTGGCTCGAACTGAATGCGGCTCACCGGCGCTATGACGGGCAGCCCATGCCGTCGCCTGGCGATGAACTCATGCTGTATCAGATGATCGTTGGCGCGTGGCCAGTCCAGCTGGCTGCGACCGACGTTGAAGGTCTGCGCGAATTCGCAGAACGCCTTGCCGGTTGGCAGCTCAAGGCGATGCGCGAGGCCAAGCTGGCGACGGACTGGAACGAACCGAACCTGGACTATGAGGACGCGGCGCGTTCGTTCCTTTACACCATTATGTCTGAGCACAGCGCATTCCTTGCGGAGGCAGCGAACTTCGCCCACCGCATTGGGCCGGCCGGCGCGATCAAGGGGTTGGCTCAGACAGTGCTGAAGCTAACGGCACCCGGAGTTCCTGATCTCTATCAGGGCACCGAATTCTGGGACCAGAGCCTGGTCGATCCCGACAATCGCCGGCCGGTCGATTTTGCGCTTCGGCTGGAGGCGCTTGCCGATGATCGGCCGCTAATGGCCCTTGCACAAACCTGGCGCGATGGGAGGGTGAAACAGGCACTGATCCGGCGTGCACTCGATGTTCGCCGCGCACAGCCCGATCTGTTTGCGCGTGGGTCTTATGAATCGCTGCAAGTAACGGGGCCTCTGGCTGACCACATTGTTGCGTTTGCCAGATCGCTCGGCGATAGCCATGTCATCGTCGTTGTTCCGCGGCTGGCTTCCAGATTGCTTGCGGGTGGCGATGCCATTGTGCTCCGGCAGGACGTCTGCAACGGCACTGAAGTGCATTTGCCGCGAGCGCTGCACAGTCTGCCGTATCGTGCGGTCACCGGTGGTGACGCGCCAGCTCCATCGTCGTCGCCATGGCCGCTTGCTTCGATCCTACGCGAATCTCCTGTTGCGCTACTGGTGACTGCCTAGGCACCAGCGTCAAGACGCCATCGCCGGCCGCGCCGCCTGCGTGCCCTTCAAAGCGGCAGCCGCCGCTGCGCTAGGCACTTCCACATCGATCTCCAAGGTAGAGAGTGGGTCGCCGCGATCCAGCTTGATCTGCACCCGGTCTCGCTCGATCGATACATGCTTGGCGATCACGGCAATGATTTCCTCCTGCAGCACTGCGAGGAGATCGGACTGCCCGACGAACGCGCGCTCGTGCGCCAGCAGCACCTGCAGGCGTTCACGCGCGACCGGCGCGGAGTCGCGCCGGCGGAATAACGCCATCAGGTTCATGCCACCGCCCTCCGGCCGAACAGCCGTCCCATGAAGCCGCGCCGCTCCGCAGGAATGCTGACGACGAGCGTCTCGCCTCGCAGCCGTCGCGCAGCCTCGATGTAGGCCTTCGCCGCTGGGCTGTTCGGGCTGCCCAACGTCACGGGCGTGCCGAGATTGGACGAGCGCAGCACTTCCTCACTCTCCGGGATAATGCCGAGCAGCGGGATAGACAGGATCTCGAGCACATCCTCGGTCTTCAGCATCTCGCCGCGAGTGGCACGGGCCGGGTCGTAACGGGTGAGCAGCAGGTGCTTATCCATACGTTCGCCGCGCTCGGCCTTTGCGGTCTTCGAGTCGAGCATGCCGATGATCCGGTCCGAGTCGCGCACTGACGAAACTTCCGGGTTCGTGACCACCACGGCCGCGTCCGCATGATGCATGGCCAGGTTCGCGCCACGCTCGATGCCGGCGGGACTGTCGCAAATGATCCAGTCGAACTTTTCCCGGAGTTCGGCGATCACCCGGGTGACGCCTTCCGCGGTCAGCGCGTCCTTGTCGCGCGTTTGCGATGCGGGCAGCAGCGACAGCGTATCGATCCGCTTGTCGCGGATCAGTGCCTGCGGCAGTTTCGCATCGCCCTGCACCACGTTGATCAGGTCGAATACCACGCGGCGTTCAGCGCCCATCACCAGGTCCAGGTTCCGCAAGCCCACGTCGAAATCCACCACGACAACGTTCTGACCCGACTGAGCCAGTGCGGCGCCGAGCGCGGCGGTAGATGTGGTCTTTCCTACGCCGCCCTTTCCGGATGTCACGACTATGACCGTGGCCATCTGCTTTTTCCCCCTCAGTCGAGCTTTGCCAACATCATCGCTTCGCCAGCGAGCCAGGCCTGGACCGGCTTGCCGCGCAAGTCGGGGCTCATATCGTCGGCCGTCTGGTAAACGCCGTCGATCGCCAACAGTTCGGCTTCCAGCCTGCGGCAGAATATGCGCGCTCGGCTGTTGCCAGTAAGACCTGCGATCGCGCGTCCGCGCAGCGCACCATACACATGAATAGACCCACCGGCGATCACCTCCGCGCCCGACGCGACCGAACCCATGATCGTCACGTCACCGCGTTCGAAGGCGATGGACTGTCCGGAGCGGACTGGCTGATCGATCAGCAGCGAATTGCCATCCTGCGCTGAGGGCGGGGCGGAGCGGGGCTCCTCCGGCACGTCGATGGGCCGCGCCGGGCGTGTGCCATTCGCGTGCAACGGCGCCCAGGCTTCGAGCCCTTGCCAGGTTGGATGGGCGCCTTCTGTGCCGATGATGCGGATGCCGCGGTCGCCGAGCGTGCGCAGCAGGCCGGCGACGTCTGGCGTCTCGGTCGGCAAGGCACCAAGGTCCAGTACCACAGGGCGACCAGCGAAAAACGACGGCGAGCGGCTGATCTGCGAATCGAGCGAGTCGAGCCAGTCCCTCACGGGCGGCTCTGGTGCGAGCACCAGGGCCATGAAGGACCGGCCTCTCACTCGGATGAACGGACGCGAATCGGCTGTTGGCACCTATTCGGCGTACCAAGTGCAACGCTGCTCGGTCAACCAGAACCACCAGAAAATACGCTGCAAGAAGAATAAGCTGTGGATATTTCGTGAAGCTTTGTGGAAAACCTGGGGGACGCTCCGAGTCGCAATCGACTCGGTCAGGCGGGCGACAGCACGTGGATCACCCTGCTCGCGATCATGTCGCGCGTCTTGGCGCCATAGGCTGCCATATGGGGCGAGGCCGCATGCGCCTTCAGGGCCTCCGGACTTTCCCATTTCTCGATCACCACGAACGTATCGGGCCCGAACTTGGTCTGGAAACTGCCGATGCCTTCCGCATCGGCGGCGGGACCGTACTCGATGCACCCTTGCTCCGCATGCACCGCGGGCATGTTGGCATGAAACGCTTCCAGGATCTTGTCGCGCATGCCTGGCTTGGCGGTGATCAGAGCGATGACGTGGATCATTGGTTTGCTCCCGAGGTCTTGGGCGTTGTCCGATTTGGGCGTTATCCGACCGCGAATGGGGCGTTTCCGCAAGAGGGAGGACGCGCCTAGTTTTTGGTCATGAGCGACTGCGCTGCCTGAATAATTCGCAATCTGTAACCGCTCGCGCCCTGTCCGGGAGACATGGATGACATCGGGAGACGGAGTGCCGCGGTCTCAAGCCCAGAGCGGAACGGCTCACAATTTCGTGGCATGACGGTTGCACCAGACATGCCGGTGCTCCGGGGCAGCGGCCCCGCCACAAAACCAAAACGGATAGGGAACCGGCATATGGCTTCAAACACGCCTTCGCTCACCCGCCGCCAGCTTGGCGGCATCGGCACCGCCGCCGTCACGCTTGCCGCCATGGGTGGCATCCAGGCAGCGGTGAATACTGCCGCGGCGCAGACTGCCGGGACCATCAAGGTGGGCGTTCTGCATTCGCTGTCTGGCACCATGGCGATCAGCGAGACCACGCTGAAGGACGTCATGCTGATGTTGATCCAGCAGCAGAATGCGAAGGGCGGGCTGCTTGGCAAGAAATTGGAAGCCGTTGTCGTCGATCCAGCCTCAAACTGGCCGCTGTTTGCGGAAAAGGCCCGCCAACTTCTGTCTGTGGACAAATGCGCCGCTGTGTTCGGCTGCTGGACCAGCGTGTCCCGCAAGTCCGTCCTGCCGGTGTTCGAGGAGCTCAACGGCATCCTGTTTTATCCGGTCCAATACGAGGGCCAGGAGTGCAGCCGCAACGTCTTCTATACAGGTGCCGCGCCGAACCAGCAGGCGATCCCGGCGGTGGATTACCTCGCGAGCGAGGAAAAGGTACAGCGCTGGGTGCTGGCCGGTACTGACTACGTCTATCCGCGCACCACCAACCAGATCCTGGAAGCCTATCTGAAGGACGTGAAGAAGGTTCACCCCGACGACATCATGATCAACTACACGCCGTTCGGCCATTCGGACTGGCAGAACATTGTGGCGTCGATCAAGAAGTTCGGATCAGCCGGCAAGAAGACCGCGGTGGTGTCCACAATCAATGGTGATGCCAACGTGCCGTTCTATAAGGAACTGGGCAACCAGGGCATCAAGGCGACCGACATCCCGGTGGTCGCGTTCAGCGTGGGTGAGGAAGAGCTGGCGGGTCTCGATACCAAGCCTCTGGTCGGTCACCTGGCTGCGTGGAACTACTTCGAGAGCGTCGATACGCCAGACAACAAGGCATTCATTGATGCCTGGCACAAGTACACCAACAAGCCGAACCGCACGACCAACGACCCGATGGAGGCGCACTACATCGGATTCAACATGTGGGTGAAGGGTGTGGAGAAGGCCGGCACCACCGAGCCAAATGCAGTGATCGACGCGCTGATCGGCGTGTCCGTGCCGAACCTGTCGGGCGGCTACTCCGCGATGATGCCGAATCATCACATCACCAAGCCAGTGCTCATCGGTGAAATCCAGGACAACGGCCAGTTCAACATCGTGTCCCAGACGCCGGGCCTGGTGGTCGCGCAGGAGTGGTCGCCGTATGTCGCCGACACGAAGGAACTGATCGGCGACTGGCGCCAGCCCCTGCACTGCGGTGCGTTCAACGTGAAGACGGGCAAGTGCGGCTCGGGCGGCGGCAAGAAGGCCTGATGTGATGGCCTGAGCCGACGCCTCCATGGGGGTGATCCGGTCTCCTCCCCCGGATCACCCCCAACCGTCGCATGAAGGCGCGCCGATGAAACGCTTTTTCCATCTCCTGATTGTCACGGCCCTGACCTTGATCCCGCTTCTGGGGCGCGCGCAGTCCGCTGACGACGCGCTGGTGGCTTTGGGATCAGGCAATTACGACCAGATCCGCCACGGCGTGGAGCAACTGGCGTTCTCCGGCGATCCACGCGCCATCGCAATCATTTCCGCCTTGCAGAACGGCACGCTGTACGTACGAGCCGACCACATGCTGTTCATCAGGCAGGACGATGGCTCGTTCGTTGACGCGCCCACCGGCAAGCCGGCCCCGGATGTCATGGCGAGCGCTGTCAGGCAGGTCCGCATGAACAACTCGGTGCGCGGCACAGTGGATGCCGCGCTGGGCAGCCTGCGCCTGTTCGCCACCGATCCGACGATTCGGCTCCAGGCGGCTGAGGCGGTGTTCCATTCGCATGACCCTGCAGCATTGCCCGCGCTGGACAAGGCGATCGCCAAGGAAACCGATTCCACTGTCAAGACGCGTATGGAGCAGGCCCGCGCCGCCGCACTCCTGTTCTCGGACAGTACCAAGGATGCCGACAGGCTGGCAGCCATCGATGTGATCCATGCGCGCGGCGATCTCGACAGCCGGGCGCTGCTGGACGGCGTGTCGAACCAGTCCCCGGCGGTGGCAAAGGCCGCTTCCACCGCCATCGCCTCGATCGATCGTGATCTGCAGCTTTGGGGTATATTGCAGAGTATCTACTACGGGATCAGTCTGGGATCAGTGCTGCTGCTCGCTGCGGCAGGCCTCGCAATCACCTTCGGCGTCATGGGCGTCATCAACATGGCGCATGGCGAGATGGTGATGATCGGCGCCTACGTCACCTTCGTGGTGCAACAGACCCTGCACGGCATCGCTCCCAGTCTGTTCGGCGCGTCGCTGCTGATCTCGGTGCCGCTCGCGTTCATCGTTGCTGGCATCGTGGGCATCGTCATCGAGCGCACACTGATCCGCTGGTTGTATGGCCGGCCGCTGGAGACGTTGCTCGCGACCTGGGGCCTGTCGCTGGTCCTGCAACAGGCCGTGCGCTCGATCTTCGGCGCCGACAACCGCGGTGTCAGCACACCCGACTGGATGAGCGGTGCAACGCAATGGGGCGGGCTGACCGTTACTTACAACCGCCTCTACATTATCGTCTTCGCCGCGCTTGTGTTGATGGCCTTGATGGCGGCGCTACGCTACACACCACTTGGCCTGCAGATGCGCGCGGTGACGCAGAACCGGCGCATGGCAGCGGCAATGGGCATCCGCACGCCCTGGATCGATGCGCTGACTTTCGGGCTGGGATCGGGCGTGGCTGGCATGGCTGGCGTGGCTCTGAGCCAGATCGACAACGTTTCCCCCAACCTGGGCCAGGGCTACATTATCGACAGCTTCATGGTTGTCGTGTTTGGCGGCGTCGGCAATCTGTGGGGAACTGTGGTCGGCGCCCTGACCTTGGGCGTGGTGAACAAGTTCCTTGAACCGTTCGCCGGCGCGGTCCTCGGCAAGATCGTCGTGCTGATCCTGTTGATCCTGTTCATCCAGAGGCGCCCGCGCGGCATGTTCCCGCTCAAGGGTAGGGCGGTGGAAGCGTGATCTCGGCCCGTACGAGCTGGGCAACGCTGGTGTTGGTGCTTGGGGGGGCCGTGCTGCTCGCCGTGCTGAACCTGACGACGCCAGCAACGTCCGGGCTTCATGTCACGACCTATGTCATCTCCCTTGTCGGCAAGTATCTTTGCTACGCGATGCTGGCGTTGGCTGTGGACCTGGTATGGGGCTACGCTGGCATTCTGTCGCTCGGCCACGCGGCCTTCTTCGCGCTCGGCGGCTACGCGATGGGGATGTACCTGATGCGCTCCATCGGTGCACGCGGCGTATACGGCAATGCGACGCTTCCCGACTTCATGGTCTTCCTGGGTTGGCATGAATTGCCCTGGTATTGGCATGGCTTCGACTGGTTCGTGTTCGCTGCCGTGATGGTGGTACTCGTGCCTGGCATCCTGGCACTGGTGTTCGGTTGGCTGGCGTTCCGTTCGCGCGTTACCGGTGTCTATCTGTCGATCATCACCCAGGCGCTGACATACGCGCTGTTGCTGGCGTTCTTCCGCAACGACATGGGCTTCGGCGGCAACAATGGGATGACCGACTTCAAGACCATCCTCGGCTACGATGTGCAGTCCGAGGAAACCCGCTGTGGCTTGCTGGTCGTGACCGCCACAATCCTGTGCGGCCAGTTTCTCCTGGCCCGCTATATCGTCACATCACGCTTCGGCAAAGTGCTGATCGCGGTGCGTGATGCCGAGGCGCGCACACGGTTCCTGGGATATCGGCCGGAGTCCTACAAGCTGGTGGTGTGGGTGCTGTCGGCCGTGATGGCGGGCATCGGTGGGGCGCTGTATGTGCCGCAGGTCGGCATCATCAATCCGTCGGAATTTTCGCCGGCCAACTCAATCGAGGCGGTGATCTGGGTTGCGGTCGGTGGCCGAGGCACGCTCGCCGGCGCGATCCTCGGCGCGGTGCTGGTCAATCTTGGCAAGACGTATTTCACCAGCGTGTTCCCAGAATTCTGGCTATACGCCCTCGGTGCGGTGTTCATCTTCGTCACGCTGTTGCTGCCACGCGGCGTGATGGGATTGTTCCTGCGCCGTAAGCCCGCCGATGTACCGGAACCGACGCCGGTTGAAGCCGCAGCGCGGGAGGCAACCGGATGAGCGATGTCAGTGCCGAGCTGCACGATACGCTTCTGTATCTCGACGGCGTGACGGTCACGTTCGATGGGTTCCGTGCGCTGAATGCTCTGTCGTTGGTGCTGGAAGCTGGCGAAATGCGCGCGGTCATCGGTCCGAACGGCGCCGGCAAGACCACGATGATGGACGTAATCACGGGCAAGACTCGACCCGATGAAGGAAAGGTGGTGTTCGGCAAGGACACCGACCTGACGCGGCTGGATGAACCAGCGATTGCCTCGCTCGGTATTGGACGGAAGTTCCAGAAGCCGACGGTGTTCGAGCCGCATACCGTGTGGGACAATCTGCTGCTCTCGCTTGCCGAGGACCGCAAGCCCAGTTTCACCTTGTGGGCGCGCGAGACGGCGGATGAGCGCGACCGCATCGAGGAGATCCTCGCCACGACGCGCCTGGAAGATCAGCGCTACCGGCCAGCAGGCGATCTGTCGCACGGGCAGAAGCAATGGCTGGAGATCGGCATGCTGCTGGCGCAGGAGCCGCAATTGCTCCTCGTGGATGAACCAGTGGCCGGCATGACGGATGCCGAGACCGAGCAGACAGCCGAGCTGCTCCGCGAAATCAACCGCACGCGGAGTGTCGTGGTGGTCGAGCACGACATGGCCTTCGTGCGGGCGCTGGATGTGAAGGTGACCGTCTTGCATGAGGGATCGGTACTGTCGGAGGGGTCGATCGACCATGTCAGCAACGACCCGCGCGTGGTCGAAGTGTATCTCGGACGATGATGCTTGAAGTCGATCACGTGGACCTGCATTACGGCGCGGCGATCGCGTTGCGGCAGGTCTCCATCACCGCACAGGCGGGCACTGTCACGTGCCTGCTCGGGCGCAACGGCGTGGGTAAGACCAGTCTGTTGCGGGCGATTACAGGCGCGCATCCGATCAGCGCCGGCACCATTCGCTGGGAAGGTGAGGAGATCAGCAAGCTGCCCCTTCACGATCGCGCGCGACGGGGCATCGCGTGGGTGCCGCAGGGTCGTGATATCTTCCCGCTGCTCACTGTACGAGAAAACCTTGAGACCGGCTTTGCGGTGCTGCCGCGCGGCGAGCGCAAGGTGCCGGACGATGTGTTCGACCTGTTCCCTGTTCTGAAGACGATGCTGCGCCGCCGTGGTGGCGATCTGTCGGGCGGGCAGCAACAGCAACTGGCGATTGCGCGCGCGCTGGTGATGAGGCCTCGGCTGCTGGTGCTGGACGAGCCGACCGAGGGGATTCAGCCGAGCATCATCAAAGATATCGGCCGGGTCATCGCGCTGTTGCGGTCGCAGGGTAAGATGGCCATCCTGCTGGTGGAGCAATACTTCGATTTTGCGCAGGAACTGGCCCAATTCATCGCGGTGATGGACCGCGGCGATATCGTGCTGTCTGGGCGTCGGGAGGAACTGGACGAGGAGGATGTACGACGCCGCCTCTCTGTCTGACGCGCCAGTGCTGCAACGTGCAAGAGGCGAACTGCGCGTGGGTGTCCGCGTGCGTGATGCGCGCACGGTGCTGGAAGGACTGCGCCAGGCGGGCTGCCTGAAGGCGCGGTTTCCGCGCTCCGACGATTGGTTGAATGTTGTGACGCTGAATACGTCGGGTGGCATTGCAGGGGGCGATGAACTGGACAGCTTGTTCACCATCGGCACTGGCGCGCGTGCGACAATAGCCGCACAGGCAGCCGAGCGGTTCTATCGGGCATTGCCCGGGACAAGTCCTTCGCGGGTTCGCACGCGGGTTGTCGTGGCAGACGGTGCAGCAGCGGAATGGCTGCCGCAGGAAACCATCCTGTTCGATCACTGCGCGGTGGATCGTGCGTTGCGCATTGACGTTGCCGACGACGCCTGGTTTCTGGGAGTGGAAAGCCTGGTGTTCGGCCGTGCAGCGATGGGCGAGGTGGTGGACCGTGGCTTTCTGCGAGATCGCTTCGAAGTGTGGCGCGGCGGGCGCCCGCTGCTGCACGATGCAATCAGACTGGAAGGACAGGTGGCGGAGACATTGCGGCGTCCGGCTGTGGCCAATGGAGCGTGGGCGATGGCGACGCTGGTGCATGTGGCGCCGGATGTGGACGCTAAGGTCGCGGCCGTGCGCGCAGCATCGACTGGTGCGAGTGCTTGGGATGGCATGCTGGTCGCACGTATTCTTGCACAGAATGATGCCTCACTGAGACGATCGGTGGTCAAGGTGTTGGATGTCTTGCGTGGCGGGCGGGCCCTCCCGCGCGTGTGGATGTGTTGAAGGGAAACCCATGAACCTCACTCCGAGGGAGAAGGACAAGCTGCTGATCAGCATGGCTGCGATGGTCGCGCGCCGCCGGCTGGAGCGGGGCGTGAAGTTGAATCACCCGGAGGCGGTGGCGCTGATCACGGACTTCGTCGTGGAAGGCGCGCGCGATGGCCGCAGCGTTGCCGATCTGATGGAAGCCGGCGGCATGGTGCTGACCCGCTCGCAGGTGATGGAGGGAGTCGCCGACATGATACATGATGTGCAGGTCGAAGCGACTTTCCCCGACGGTACCAAGCTCGTTACCGTACACGAGCCAATCCGATGATCCCCGGTGAAATCCTCTCCGCTCCTGGCCACATCGAACTGAACGCCGGTTTGCCTCGCACCACGTTGGCAGTGGCCAACACTGGTGACCGACCTATCCAGGTTGGCAGCCACTACCATTTCGCGGAAACCAACCCCGCGCTGTTATTCGACCGCACCGCTGCACGCGGCCAACGGCTGGATATAACTGCCGGCACGGCAGTGCGATTCGAACCCGGCCAGACGCGCGAAGTCACGCTTGTGCCGTTCCGTGGCAAACGCATCGTGCAAGGTTTCCGCGCCGACGTCATGGGAGCACTCGACTGATGGCCCGCATCCCCCGCGCTGCCTATGTCGAGATGTTCGGCCCGACCACCGGCGATCGCATCCGGCTGGCCGACACTGACCTGATCGTGGAAGTGGAACGCGACCTTACCGTCTATGGCGAGGAGGTAAAGTTCGGCGGCGGCAAGGTGATCCGCGATGGCATGGGTCAGTCACAGGCCTCGCAAGCGGAAGGTGCTGTCGATACGGTGATCACCAATGCGCTCATCATCGACCATTGGGGCATCGTGAAGGCCGACGTGGCCATCACCAACGGCCGTATCGCCAGGATTGGCAAAGCCGGCAATCCCGACATTCAGCCCAACGTCGATATCGTGATTGGCCCCGGCACTGAGATCATAGCCGGCGAAGGCAAGATTCTGACCGCAGGCGGTATAGACGCACATATCCACTTCATCTGCCCGCAGCAGGTCGAGGAGGCGATCGCATCCGGTATCACCACGATGGTCGGCGGTGGCACCGGTCCCGCGACTGGCACCGCGGCGACAACGTGCACACCAGGGCCATGGCATCTCGCGCGAATGCTCCAGGCGGCGGAGGGCTTGCCGGTGAATCTGGCGTTCGCCGCGAAGGGGAACGCCTCGCGTCCAGCGGCGCTCGAGGAGATGCTGCGCGCCGGTGCATCGTGCATGAAACTGCACGAAGACTGGGGCACAACGCCGGCTGCAATAGACTGTGCTCTGTCGGTGGCGGACCGGTTCGACGTCCAGGTCATGATCCACACCGATACTTTGAACGAATCCGGTTTTGTTGAAGATACCATCGCCGCATTCAAGGGCCGCACGATCCACGCGTTCCATACCGAGGGCGCTGGCGGCGGTCATGCTCCCGACATCATCAAGGTGGCGTCGCTGCATAATGTGCTGCCGAGCTCGACCAATCCTACGCGTCCTTATACGGTGAACACGCTGGACGAGCACCTGGACATGCTGATGGTGTGCCATCATCTCGACAGCTTGATCCCCGAAGACTTGGCGTTCGCCGAAAGCCGCATCCGCAAGGAGACCATCGCCGCCGAGGACATTCTGCACGACCTTGGCGCAATATCCATGATGTCATCGGACAGCCAGGCGATGGGCCGAGTCGGCGAAGTGATCATCCGCACATGGCAGACCGCGCACAAGATGAAGGTGCAGCGCGGTCCCCTGCCAGGTGACAGCGACCGCAACGATAATGCACGGGTGAAACGCTATATCGCGAAATACACCATCAATCCCGCGATTGCGCAGGGGTTTGCGCACGAGGTCGGCTCGGTCGAGGAGGGCAAACTGGCCGATCTCGTGCTGTGGTCTCCAGCGTTCTTTGGCGTGAAACCCGATCTGGTGATCAAGGGAGGCTCGATCGCCTGCGCACCGATGGGTGATCCGAACGCCTCGATACCAACACCACAGCCAGTCCACTACAGGCCGATGTTCGGCGTGTACGGGCGCGCGCTTGCGGAGCATTGCCTGACATTCATATCCACGGCAGCCCTGGATGCCGGTATTGGAGAGACACTGAAGCTTCAGCGCCAGCTGGTACCAGTCGCCAATGTGCGCGGTGGCATCAGCAAGAAATCGATGATCCACAACGATGCTACACCGTCGATCGAGGTTGATGCCGAGACCTACGAAGTTCGTGCCGACGGCATGCTGCTGACCTGTGAGCCGGCGACGGTGCTGCCCATGGCGCAGCGCTACTTCCTGTTTTGATGCGCTCGCAGACCATCCTGCCAGCCGGCACCTGGGACGCGGCGGCGGAGATCGACCGTGTGGTTGTGGATTTCGATCTGCGGTATCGGCGGCGGATCGTCTTGCGCACGGAGCAGGGCAGGGAGGTGCTGCTCGATCTGCCCCAGGCGGCGCGCCTGCGCGAAGGTGACGGGCTCGCTGTGGACACTGGCGTGGTTCGCGTCTGCGCGCGGGCGGAGAGGCTGCTGGAAATCCATGCGCATGATGGGGGCGAGATCGTGCGCATCGCCTGGCATCTCGGCAACCGGCACCTTCCGGTGCAGTTGCTAGGCGACCGGATCCGCATCCGCGACGACCATGTGATCCGCGATATGGTCGTGGGCCTGGGCGGCCATGTGGACGAAGTAGAGGCGCCGTTCGATCCGGAAACGGGGGCCTATACCGGCGGGCATCACCATCATCACGATGATGACTAAGCCGACGGTGGACACGGACGACAACACTCAGTCAAAGTTGCTGCGGCTGCTCGCCTGGCTTTCGCCTGCCTTCCCGACTGGCGCCTATGCTTATTCGCATGGCCTGGAGCAGGCGGTGGAAGATGGCGACATCGCCGACGGTGACACACTGCGCAACTGGGTCACCGACATTTTGCACCACGGTTCCGGTCGCAACGACGTGATCCTGCTGCGTCATGCTCACCGCACAGGCACCGACGTGACCATGTTGAATGACCTTGCCGTCGCCCTGGCTTCATCGCGCGAACGGCGCATCGAAACACTGGATCAGGGAACAGCATTTGTCGCTGCAGCGGCGCCGTGGCAGGTGCCGCGTTTGCCGGATCGCGTCGCCTACCCGATCGCCGTTGGCTCAATCGCTGGCCATCATGGCATCGACGAGGACACGACAGCTCCCGCGTATCTACAGGCGTTTGCCGCAAACCTCATATCTGCGGCCGTCCGCCTTGTTCCTCTTGGCCAGACCGCCGGACTGCGCGTGCTCGCCGCGCTCGAGCCGGCTATTCTGCAAGTCGCGTCTGCGACGCGCACCGCCACCCTCAACGACCTGGGCGGCTGTGCGTTCCGATCGGATATCGCCGCGATGCGCCACGAAACCCAATATACAAGGCTGTTCCGCTCATGATGGCACAGACATGACAAATTCACCCAATGGCCCGCTGCGCGTGGGTATCGGCGGCCCCGTCGGCACCGGCAAGACAGCGTTGATGGATGCGTTGTGCAAGCGTCTCAGTGCGAACTACGAGGTCGCCGCGATCACCAACGATATTTACACCAAGGAAGATGCCGAATTCCTTACCCGCGCCGGCTCGCTGCCTCCGGAACGCATTCTGGGCATCGAGACCGGCGGCTGCCCCCACACGGCAATCCGAGAGGATGCCTCGATCAACCTTGCCGGCGTCGCGGAGCTCAACCGGCGCTTTCCGGATCTCGACATCATCCTGATCGAGTCAGGAGGTGATAACCTGGCCGCAACGTTCAGCCCGGAGCTGGCCGACCTGACGATTTACGTGATCGACGTCTCTGCCGGTGACAAGATTCCGCGCAAAGGCGGACCCGGCATCACGCGCAGTGATCTGCTCGTGATCAACAAGATCGACCTCGCACCATTCGTTGGTGCCAGCCTGGAAGTCATGGATCGCGATTCCCGCAAGATGCGCGGCGAGCGGCCGTTTGTGTTTGCCAATATCCGGGCTGGCACCGGCGTGGCCGATATCGCCAGGTTCATCCAGAGTGAGGGTGGTCTCGACTAGCCTACGCCTTGTGGATGAGTGACACGCGCCAGTAGCCCCCGCCGGCAACCCTCACCTCACGCATTGCCTGGGAGGCACGTCGCGCCAAGTCGGCGAAGCCCTCGCCGCTCCCTCGCGTGGCGATGCCGATGGAGAAGCTGACCTCGGGGACGCCGCCGTCGGGCTGCGCGATCATCTTGGCGGGCGCCTCAAGGCACAGGCTCTCGGCGCGCTCTGCTGCCGTCAGGTAGTCGGCGCCGCTCAGCCACATGGCGAACTCGGCATCACCGGTGCGGCCGAGCAGATCCGTTGGCCGGATCGCGGCCTGCAGCAGCATGGCAGCGCGACGCAGCACCAATTCGCCGGCGCCGGTACCGTGGACCAGCTTGGTGTTCTCCAGGTTGTCGACATCAGCCAACATCAGAGTGCCCGGCAAGTCGTCGCGTTCCAGGCGAGCGATGTGACGCGTGGCTTCGGCAACGAAAGAGCGCTGATTGAGCAGAGCGGTCAGCGGATCCATGCGTGTGGAACGGGCGACGTCATGCTGGCTGGCCTCTCGTTCAAGCAACAACCAGATGATCCCCGCAACGCAATCCATCAGTGGAATATCTTCACCGCTCCAGCCTCGCGCGCCCCGGCGGCGCCATAACACCAGCCCAAGCTTTTCGGCGGAGACCTGGCGGCAGACAGCCACAGCGATCGGTCGACCGTTCTCTTCGTGTGACAGCGCCGGAGTGCCAACCTCGGCCTGCCAAAGCAGCGTGGCCGCGGTTGCCGCCGGGAAACCGATCATGCCAGCGCGGTGGACGATCTCGGGTTCGTCCTCGGCAGCGGGGGATCCCCGAATGATCGCGGCTCCCTCGGCACCCAACGACGCCATGATGGATTCGAGGCCCAGCGCCAACATCGCCGGCACACGCGACTCGCGGCGCAGGCTTCGAAGGATACCGGACAGTTCCGCGTTCATGCGTGCTTCCGCCGCACGTTCCGCCTGTGTCGCCATTGATTTATCTTTATTGTTCGCTGAGGGTCGGGATGAACCGTTCCGCTGCATCGAAATGTGCGGGCAACGGCCGAGGATCGAGCAGGAGCGTGCGCTCCGACGGTGAGACGGAACTCATAGTGCAAACGGCGCCGCCTCGCGTCGGATCGGACTGCATCCTGCAATGTCCCTCTGATTTCGTCGCGGTTGGTAATGTGGCTTGAGTTGCAGCAACGTTTCGGTGTGTGATTCAAAACGCTGCCATGCTGCGGGTTCATGAGGAACATGTGGGATTCAGCGAAAACGGAGCGCATTGCCGATCACGGGTACGGAGCTCAGCGACACCACAGCCGCGGCGATCACCGGGCTGAGCAGGATGCGAGGCGCGGGCAGAACTCCACGTCCCCCACTGCGTCGCGGACGCTTTGCGTCGGCCGATACGGTGGCGCAGTGCCACGAACTGGAGGAACTAGTCCAGACGATCGGGCGGATGACCTGATAGCCCGCGCACCGTCCCGCTTAACCAGCCCCCTCTGTCAGACGTAGCGTAACCCAGCGAGGGCCCGGGATCGTGCGGACCTTGGGCAGCACAAGCAGCAGCACGAAGGGGCGCTTTTCGCTGCGAGCCTCGGCAATGCCGTGCAGGACCTCGGCCGGCGAAGCAACTGGTTTGTCGAACACCCGCAAGATAATGTCGCCAGAGACTGCGCCGCGACGAGCGGCATCGGAGTTCGCCAGCACCTTTGTGATCAGTACACCGTTCAGGCCATCTGCGAGATCCAGTTTGGATCGCTGTTCCTTCGGGATCGCAGTAAGCGTCAGGCCAAGATCTGGCGGGATCTTCCCCATCGGCTGCAAGGCCGCCGTGGGCGCATCTCGCTCCTCCCAGCGTTGGCGCGGCCAAGGCGCAACCGTCACCGGCAAGACCTGCTGCTCGCCCTTGCGCAGGACCGTCATATTCACCGTCTTGCCCACATCGGTCTGACCGATGTCGCGCAGCAGTGCACGCTCATCCGAGGGTGTGTCGTCACCGTATTTCAGGATCACGTCACCGATCTCGATCCCGGCCTTGCTTGCTGGGCTGTCAGGCATGATCCAGGAGACCAGCGAGCCCACTGGCTGTGTTTGCCCCATTGCCTCTGCGATATCGCGTGTCACCTGCTGAACCTTTACGCCGACCCAGCCAGGACGAATCCAGCCGTACTTCAACAGCCGTTCAACGACGAAACGGGCATCGTCAGAGGGAATGGCGAGGCCAAGTCCGGAGAAGCTCTCGGTGGGCGAGACCATGGCGGAGTCGACCCCGACAACCTTGCCCTCCATGTCAAACAGCGGTCCACCGGAGTTCCCATGGTTGATCGCCGCATCAGTCTGAATGAAGTTGTCGTAGGGCGATTCCTGGGCATCGCGATTGAGGCCGCTGACGATTCCGCCACTCACGGAAGTGCCGAGCCCGAGCGGATTGCCGATCGCGAACACCTGATCGCCGATGCGGAGCTTGTTGCTCTCGCCCCACTGAACAGGAGTCAGCGGATGAGACGCCTTCACCTGCACGATCGCGAGGTCGGCCACGCGTGAGGCATGCAGCACCTTGCCAGGCAGCAGCGTGCCATCAGATAGCGTGACGGTGATATCGAAGGCGTTCTCGACCACGTGGTAGTTCGTGACGATCAGTCCGGACGGATCGATGATGAAGCCAGAGCCGACATAGGCCTTCACCTCGCTATGGCCGCCACCCGAAGCCGATGTAGAGGCTGTGTTGACCTTTGTCACTACATCCTTGCGGACCGCGATGTTGACCACGGTGGGGAGCAGACTGCGGATCATTTCGGAACGGCTTGCAGTCGCATCTTCCGCCATAGCGTAGGGGGCCGAACAGGCCAGCGCGATCAGCGCGACGGCAAGCAGATGGCGGATCCGGCGGGGTGAAGCGGGATGGGGCAGCATCGGTGTTCCTCGTAGCGGCAAGCAGAGCCGCTGTAGCGGCCGGGCCAACCAAACTTATAGCAGGAAAGCAGCGGGAATTTACCAATTGTGAGCGGCGAGCTCGAGCGGTGCAAACCGCTGCTCCCGCCGCCAGGCGCCAGGGCTGACGCCCATCCACCGCGTGAACGTGTTGGCGAAATGGCTCTGGTCGGCGAAGCCGATGGAAATCGCGATTTCGGCCAGCGGCTGTTGCGTGTCGCGGATGAGTTGCTGAGCGCGACGAATACGGGCGCTGAGGTGCCAGCGGTGCGGCGGGACGCCTGTGGAGCGGCGGAAGGCGCGGGTGAACTGGGAAGCAGACAAGCCAGCGAGCTGGGCCAATTCATCCACCTTTATGGGGTCGGCAAGGCGAGACTCTATGTGGTCGATCACACGGTCGAGCTGCCATTTGGCGAGCCCGCCACGCACCTTGGTTCTGGTGATCGGCCCATGCAGTTGTTGCACGGGGAACCTCCTGATTTCGGCCGGATCATCCGGTTGCGCGCCGAAATGGTGTCGTTCGGTGCCAGCCAAAACGGTGGGTTGCCGCAATTCATTCTTTCAAAAAGTGCGGAAATCCTCCGGAAAGCCCAGAGCCTCCTCCCTGTATCCGCCCCAGTGAGAACAGCGCCCTGATGATATCGACCAGCACAACGAGACAAACAGGTTGGAAGCTAGTCCTGTCGTACCATCCCTGCTTCCGCGGCCATGCGCTATAAGCACCATCATGCCGCCGGACCCCCGCGCCAACCCGTCACTGCTCGGCCATGAGGCCGCCGAAGCACTGCTGCTCGAGGCAATGCGTTCAAGGCGGATGCATCATGCCTGGCTGATCACCGGACCTGAGGGGGTGGGCAAGGCGACACTCGCCTACCGTTTCGCGCGGCGCCTCCTGGCGGGTCTGCCAGCCGAGGGCAGCCTGGCGCTCGATCCGGCACATCCGGTGTTCCGCCGCGTGGCGGCGGGCGGGCACGCCGATATGCACACGGTGGAACTGGTTTACGACGAGAAGCGCCGGCGGATGCGCACCCAGATAGCGGTGGAGGACATTCGCAAGATCAGCACGTTCATGGGCCTGACGCCGGCGGAAGGAGGCTGGCGCATCGCCATCGTGGATGGGGCGGAGGAAATGAATCAGTCTTCGGCCAATGCGTTGCTCAAGATTCTCGAGGAGCCGCCGCGGCGAGCGTTGCTGATTCTGACGTGTTCAGCGCCGGGGCGGTTGCTGCCGACGATACGCAGCCGGTGCCGAAAGCTGCCGTTGAATCCGTTGCCGGCGGACGCGATGGAGCAGTTGCTGACGATGTATTTGCCGGAACTGGGTGCGGATGAGCGTGGGCGGCTAGTGACCGTGGCGGAGGGGTCGCCGGGGCGGGCACTGATGCTCGCGGAAGAGGACGGCCTGAAGGTGGCGAAGCTGGTGGACGAGGTGCTGGCTGAACTGCCGGCACTGAAGCCGGCACGAGCCTATACGGTCGCAGATGCGCTGGTGCGCGGAGACACAGCATTTTCCAACTTTTTCGACCTGCTGCGGGCTGGCATCGCGGCCGCTGTGCGCGATGTGGCGCGCGGACAAGGGGATGAGGAACAATCGCGGCTGGTTGCGTCGCGTCCTCTTGATGCGTGGAGCGACGTGTGGCACGCGCTGACCCGGCTGCAATTCGAGACGGAACGGTTCAACCTGGATAAGCGCCAGGCAGTCGTGGCCGGTCTCGGGATGCTTGGCGGAAGTGCATCACGATGACCGGGTCGCGCCCGGCCATGACGGGAGAAGATCGGGCCAACGCCTGACATTACACAATGAAACAGCGCTACTACGTCACGACACCGATCTATTATGTGAACGGCGCGCCGCATATCGGGCATGCCTACACCTCGATCGCGGCGGACGTCATGGCGCGCTGGAAGCGGCTGGACGGGTTCGACGTGTTCTTCCTGACGGGAACCGATGAGCACGGGCAGAAGGTAGAAACGGCCGCGGGCAATGCCGGGATGGATCCGCAATCCTTCACCGACAAGGTGTCGGCGGACTTTCGCGACATGACCGACAAGATGGGTGTGTCGTACGACGATTGGATCCGCACCACCGAGGAACGGCACAAGGTTTCATGCGCCGAGCTCTGGCGGCGCATCGCGGCCAACGGGCACATCTACCTGGGGCATTACGAAGGCTGGTATGCCGTTCGGGATGAAGCTTTTTACGACGAGGAAGAGCTGACGGTCCGGCCGGATGGGTCACGAGTTGCGCCGAGCGGCGCACCGGTGGAGTGGGTGAGGGAGCCGTCGTACTTCCTCGACCTGTCGAAGTGGCAGGACAAGCTGCTGGAACTATACGAAACGCAGCCGGACTTCATCGCGCCGACCTCGCGGCGGAACGAGGTGATAAGCTTCGTGCGCGGTGGGTTGCGTGACCTGTCGATCAGTAGGACCAGCTTCACCTGGGGAATACCTGTGCCGGATGCGCCCGGGCACGTCATGTATGTCTGGGTCGATGCCCTGAACAATTACGTCACGGCGTGCGGCTTCCCCGATGGAGATGCTGAACGCTGGGCGTTCTGGCCGGCGGATGCGCACTTCGTTGGGAAAGACATCATCCGCTTCCACGCGGTGTACTGGCCGGCGCTGTTGATGGCGGCGGGCCTGCCCATACCGAAGCGAGTGACCTCCAACGGCTGGTGGACGGTGGACGGCGAGAAGATGTCCAAGTCGCTCGGTAACGTCATTGAGCCACGGCAATTGGTGGCCGCGTTCGGGCTGGACCAGGTCCGATACTTCCTGCTTCGTGAGAAGCCGTTCGGCGGCGATGGCACGCTCTCGCATCAGGCGCTGATCTCGCGGATGAATGTCGAGCTGGCAAACGACCTTGGGAATCTGGCGCAGCGGTCTCTGTCACTGATCGCCCGGAACTGCGAGGGGCAGCTGCCGGGGAGGGCGCTTGCCACCGACGACGACAGGGAGCTGCTGGCCATGGCGGAGGCGCTGCCGGGGCTGGTGCGCGAGCGGCTGGAGCGGCAGGTGTTCCACGACGCCCTCGAGGACGTGTGGAAAGTGGTCCGGGCCGCCAACGGGTATATCGACCGGCAGGCACCCTGGGCATTGCGGCGGACCGACCCTGCGCGGATGGCGGCGGTGCTGCGCGTGCTGGTAGATACATTGCGGGTCATCGCGACCGTGCTGCAGCCGTTCATGCCAGGGAGCATGGCCCGGATGCTGGATCAGCTCGGGGTGCCCGAGGGGTCGCGGATGCTGGCGGATCTGAGTGTACCGTTGGTGGACGGCGTCGAGTTACCGTCGCCTCAGGGGGTATTCCCCCGGTATGTTGAGCCGGCAACCTAGGCCCGCATGCTGATCGATTCGCACTGCCATCTGGATTACTTCACCGAAGCAGAGCGCCGGGCGGTGCTTGATCGCGCAGCGACCGCTGGCGTGATCGAGATGGTGACAATCGGCACTACGATGGCGCAGTCGCGAGGGCTACCTGCATTGGCGGAGGTGCACGAGAACATTTGGTGCACGGTTGGGGTGCATCCGCATCACGCGGCTGAGGCGCCGATACCGGCGCCCGAGGAGATCGCGGCGCTGACCCAGCATCCGCGGGTGATCGGAATTGGCGAGTCGGGGCTGGACTACTTCTACGACCGGGCGCCTCGGGACGTACAGCGGGACAATTTCCGGGCCCATATCCGCGCCGCACGGCTGGCCGGAGCGCCGTTGGCGATCCACGCGCGTGACGCAGATCACGACATCGCCGATATCCTGCAAGATGAACGTGATACCGGCGGCGAGTTCAGGTTCCTTCTGCATTGCTTCAGCTCGTCGCGCATGCTGGCGGAGCGGTCCGTCGCCATGGGTGGGTATGTCAGCTTTTCGGGGATCCTGACGTTCCCGAAATCGGCTGAGCTCCGGGAGATCGCACGCGACCTTCCGCCGGAACGGCTGCTGGTCGAGACCGACGCGCCCTACCTGGCTCCGGTGCCATTCCGGGGAAAGCGGAATGAGCCGGCCTACGTGGCCCATACCGCCCGCGTGCTGGCCCAGGTTCGGGGCCTGGAACCGGAGGCGCTGGCCGATCTGACGACGACGAATTTCCGCCGCTTGTTCCTCAAGGCGGCCTAGAGTGAAAGTCATTCTGCTCGGCACCGGTGGTTCGACAGGCGTACCATTCATTGGTGGCGCAGATGGAGCAGGCAACTGGGGCGCCTGTGACCCGCGCGAACCGAAGAACTGCCGGTCACGTGCGTCCATCGTGGTGGAGAGCAATACCGGCGAGCGGCTGTTGGTAGACACGTCGCCGGAGCTGCGCTCGCAGTTGCTGGCATGTCGTGTCCCGCGGATCGATGCGCTCCTGTTCACACATTCGCATGCCGACCACGTCGTCGGGCTGGACGACGTGCGGTTGCTCAATCGGATCGTCGATCGGCCGCTCGAGGCCTTCGCGAACAAGCCGACGCTGGACGAACTGCAACGGAGGTTTGGCTACGCATTCCGGCCATGGCAACCGCCGGGGTTCTTCCGGCCGGTGCTGGAGGCACGCGAAGTCAGTCCCGGCGAGACGATCGAGACGGCCGGCATGCAGGTCCAGTTGTTCGAACAGGATCATGGATTCACGAAGTCACTTGGCCTGCGGATCGGCCGCTTCGCGTATTCGACGGACGTCGTGCGACTGGACGATGCCGCGTTCACCGCATTGGACGGAGTGGACACCTGGGTCGTCGGCTGTTTCCTCCGCCGCGGGCCGCACAGGACCCATGCAGACCTGCCTCAGGTGCTGGCATGGCGGGAGCGTATCCAACCTCGGCGGGTCATCCTGACGCACATGGGCACCGACATGGACTGGGCGTGGATGCGGGCGAACCTGCCGGCTGGCGTCGAGCCCGGTCACGACGGCATGGCACTCGACTTAACATAATATATCTTATGCGACAAACAGAGGCGCGGCGGATCGCAATGGACACCACTTCCCCCGAAGCTGAGCTCCGCCGGCTGCTGGACATCATGGCGGCGCTGCGCGCGCCCGTCGGCGGTTGCCCATGGGATCTCCAGCAGGACTTCTCGACGATTGCGCCTTATACGATTGAGGAGGCCTACGAAGTCGCGGATGCCATCGCCCGGCGCGACTTCACAGCACTGCCTGACGAACTCGGCGATCTGCTGTTCCAGGTGGTTTATCACGCGCGGATGGCTGAAGAGGATGGTCGCTTTGCCTTTGCCGACGTCACCCGGGCGATCGCTGACAAGATGGTGCGACGACACCCGCATGTGTTCGGAGACGCGGCGGCGCGCAATGCAGCGGTGCAGACCGCAGCATGGGAGGCACAGAAGACAGCGGAACGGGTTGCGCGAGCAGAGGTCGGCGCGTTGGCGGGCGTACCGATCGGGCTCCCTGCCCTGACCCGAGCCTTCAAGCTGACAGCGCGCGCGGCACGCGTCGAGTTCGACTGGCCGGACGCAACGGCGGTGTTGGAAAAGCTGGACGAGGAAGTGGCGGAGTTGAAGGCAGAATTGCCGGAAGGCGATCCGGACCGGCTGGCGGACGAGGTTGGAGACCTACTCTTCGTGCTGGCAAACCTGGCGCGGAAGTTGGGGCTTGAACCGGAGGAATGTCTACGTCGGGCAAATCAAAAATTCACAAACCGGTTTCAACTCATGGAAGAAGCGGCCAACTCTAAAGGAGTTTCTTTAAGCGAAATGCCGCTTGAGATGATGGAAGAGCTGTGGAAGAAAATCAAGCATAATAAGGATCTTGCTACATAGGAGCATAGCGCACGGGGAAATTATTATACTAAGACATTGAATTAAAAACATCTTCTTCGTAGCGGCTGCAGTCGCTCTCACGTTTCCACACGGGCTCGATCTCGACCGCAGGTATTCCGCACCTTATTTGTTCCAGAGAACAAACCGGGACCTGTACTGTCCCTTGGTGACATATTCTGGCTGCGCGAACGGTCGTGGCCGCACACTGCATATGGATCGACACCATCCCCGTCATCGCTGGTAGGCCAACGCCGGCTCCCCTGCCCGATCGCGCCCGCCCGGGAGAATTGGTGGGGATGCGGACGCGCGGACGTCGAGCGCATCCCCAGGATCAGCAGGGCAGTCACCGAGCTGCAGATCCTCTTCGACGGGCCATGACCCATCGTCGCAATGAGTGGCAATGGCGCCCAAACGCCGCGCAGCATTTCGTTGCACATCGAAATGCGCTCAGCGATTCTCGACCGGTCTTCTGGCGTGGGCCTCGACGGCGGCACCGCGTTCGGCAATCCAGCTGACACGATTGCCCGGGATTGAGCTGTTCGAAACCGGCCGTCGCTGTGCATCGTCACAAGGAATCACTGCGCACCGTCAATACATCGATATTGGACAGGCCGGAGACAACACCGTCATTCAGCACTCGGTGCAAGGACCGGTGCCTTGCCGCGAACCCTTATTGTGCCTCGAGCTCGGTCCGCACCGCTGATTCAAGATCACGCATGCGGAACGGCTTGCGCAAGAACCGATGCTCGATCTGTTGGGAAACGAAATAGCCGGAGATCAGGATGATCTTCAGGTTCCCGTGACGCTGCGTCGCCACGCTAGCCAGTTCGATGCCTGTCATATCGGGCATGCGGACGTCGGTGATCATCATGCGGAGGTCCGGGGCGGATGCTAGAAGGTCCAGGGCCTGAGCCCCGCTGCTGGCCTGCAAGACGCTATAGCCGAAATCCTCCAGGAACTCGGCAACAATGACGCGGACCTCCGGATCGTCGTCAACGACCATCAGTTTCGTCTGACCTTCAGGTGTCGTATCGGGCGTTTTCGTCACACCTTCCGTTAGTAGCACCGTTACTTCCCCGTTAATTAAGAGATAGCCCTCTATCGCTCATCAGTTCACGCTGCATGGCAATACGAGGATGGAATGCAACGGCCAGAATCCTTAACACTACGAGGCTTCATAGTAGTACGAAAGTTGATGACGCGGCCTCGTCGAGGCCATCACAAGCCTGCGACTAAGTCGATTATGCAATGACCTCGACAACTCGACGCTGTGTGCAACTCGTGCGATGAGTCACTAACGCTCTCCGTCACGCTACGAGGTGCTGTAATGAGTAGTGCTGGTCCGCTTGCCCGCTTCAAGGTGATTGATCTGTCCCGCGTGCGAGCTGGGCCGACCGCTGTGCGGCAGCTCGCGGACTGGGGCGCGTCGGTGATCAAAGTGGAATCGCCGGAAGGCGATGCCGGCATGGGCGGCGAGCGGCACGGACCCGACTTCCAGAACCTCCATCGTAACAAGCGCAGCGTGACGCTCAACCTGAAGTCGCCTGAAGGGGTGGACATCCTGAAGCGTTTGGTGCGCGAGGCGGATGTATTGATCGAGAATTACCGGCCGGACGTGAAGTTCCGGCTGGGGGTCGATTATGAGACCTTGCGCAAGGTCAATCCTCGGCTGGTATACGGGAGTATATCCGGGTTCGGCCAGGATGGGCCGTATCGCGAAAGGCCTGGGTTTGATCAGATCGCGCAGGGCATGGGCGGTCTGATGTCGATCACGGGATTGCCGGGCCAGGGGCCGGTTCGGGTCGGCATTCCGGTGGCGGACCTGACCGCGGGGATCTTCTGCGCAATGGGAATCCTGGTCGCGCTGCTGGAGCGCGAGCAATCCGGCGAAGGACAGTGGGTGCAGAGCAACCTGCTGGCAGCACAAATCGCGATGCTGGATTTCCAGGCGGCACGTTGGACAATCGGGCGCGATGTGCCAGGCCAGGCTGGCAACGATCATCCCACCAGTATCCCGACAGGCGTTTTCCAGACGTCGGATGGCTATATGAACATCGGGGCGGCGGGCGAAGCGATCTATCAGCGGTTCTGCAAGGTGATTGAGGCGCCGGAACTGGCGACCGATCCGGCTTTCGCGACAAATGCGGACCGATCGAAGAACCGCGCGCGGCTGCACGAAGCGATCGGTGCAATCACGCGCAAGCGGACAACGGCAGACTGGATCAACCGGCTGAACGAGGCCGGCGTGCCGTGCGGGCCGATCTATCGGATCAACGAGGTATTCGATGATCCGCAGGTGAAGCATCTGAACATGACGCGGCACGTACAGCACAAGGCGCTGGGTGATGTGGAGGTGGTGGGACAGGCGGTGGAACTGTCTCGCACGCCCTGGAGCGTGAGGAGCGCGACGCCTGAACCTGGAGAGCACACGGACGAGGTGCTGCGGGAGCTGGGCTTTGGTGCGGCGGAGATCGCCGGGCTGCGGGAACGCGGGGTGGTGTGACGCCCCTAACGCGTGTAGCGCGTCGTAGTCGTGGGCTGCGTAGCGACTGATGTAATGACGACCGGCTCGGCTGGAAGCAGGCGCGGATCGCCCTCACCTTCCCAAAGCCAGTATTTGTTGTCACCGGCACCATTCACCGCGACGGTCTTGTGGTTGCCCTTGGTGTCGATTGCATGGACCGTGACGCGGCTGATCAGGCCGCCCTTCAGCGCACGCATGTCGTCCACCGCTTCATAAACCGCGTCGGCGACGCTGGCGCCGCGCTTCATGTACAGCACGATGGAGCGTGCGGTGCAGCAACGGATGGTCATCTCGCCGGCACCGGTGCAGGCAGCGGAGCCATATCGGGTGTCAGCGTAGGAACCGGCGCCGACGATGGGGCTGTCCCCAAGACGCCCGGGATACTTCCAACCCCAGCCTGATGTGCTGGTGCCGCAACAGATGTTGCCTGCCCGGTCGTGCGCAAGAAAGACCGTCGTGTCGCGGCCGATCTCCGGATCGATGGCGTGGTGGCAGAGGTCCGCAAGCGGCGTATCCGGCCAGGCGCGCCTGGCGGGTTCGGGGACCTCATGGTCGAACCACTGCTGCCAGGCACGTCTTGAATCGGGAATGAGGTTGTCAGCGGCTTCGGCGCCGATTTCGTTCGCAAAGCGGGCAGCCCCCTGCCCTACCAGCAATTCGTGCGGCAAGCGCCTCATGATCTCGCGTGCGACGCTGATCGGGTGCAAATAGCCCTGCAGCGCGCCAACAGCCCCTGACCGCAGGGTCGTGCCGTCCATAACGCAGGAATCGAGTTCCATCTCGCACAACAGGTTCGGCCAGCCACCGTGACCGACCGTGCGCACGGAGGGATCGGCCTCAATGATGCGAATGCCGGCCTCGATGGCGTCGAGCGCGTGAGAGCCCTCGCCGAGCAGGCGCGCCGTGGTGGGGACGCCGAGCGTGCCTTCGTTGTTGGTGACAAGGATCATGATTGTACCGATCGGGGTCTGAGGTTCGTTCCTACATCCGGTATTTTCCGAACAGCGACAAGTCCAACAATCGTCATGGATGCGACGCACAAGCTGTCACGCTGATGTCCTACACGCGCAGCCTGGATGTCCCGCAAGGACGGAGGTGCGCGTGGTCCGGCTTCTCGCGGTGGTGACGTGTGCGGTGTTGTGGTGCGGTAACGCGGCGCTCGCGGCTGCACCAGATTGCCCGGATGGTGGCACAGTGCGGTTCGGCGTGGTACCGGGCGAGGACACAATGACACTGGGGCCGATCTACGATCGCATCGCCACACTGATCGCCGCGCGGCTGGATTGCCCGGTGACGGTGCAGTTCGGTACCAGCTATACCGCAACGATCGAGGCCATGCGCGCCGGCCGGGTCGAGATCGGAGTCTATGGCGCGTTCAGCTATGTGCTTGCACATCAGATGGCGGGAGCCGAGGCGATTGCCGGCTACGCCAACGCTGCGGGACAGGCTTCGAACTATACCGCGAGCATCGTGACCTGGCCTGACAGCGGCATCACGACCTTGAAGGACATCGTCGGCAAGAGCTTTGCGTTTTCTGACCCGGCGTCCACCTCGGGGCATCTGATCCCGGCGTATGGACTGCGGAAGTATGGCATCGATCCGGACCATGATATCCGGCCAGTCTATACGGGAACCCATACGGCAAGCTTCGAGGCATTGCGCAATCACAAGGTACTGGTCGGAGAGATGAACAGCACGGTGATCTCGGCGGCCATGGTGCAAGGGATATATCGCCCCGAGGATTATAAGCTGTTGTGGCTGTCCGATCCCATCCCGGGAGGGCCGTTCGCGGTACGTGGCAATCTACCGACTGGGTTCAAGGCGCGATTGACCGACGCTCTGCGGACCCTCGACCTGAGCAGTCTGCCGGAACGGGACATGAAGATACTGGGACGCGCGGGGAGTCACGGCCTGGTGGCGGTGAACGATGCCGATTTTAATGGGATCAGAGATGTCGTTCAGGTGCTGCACATCGATTTGAGCAAGATGAACGAGTGAGCCTTCCTCTCCTTTTAGATCACCCCCTCCTCTGCCAGCTTCTCCACATCGCTGCGAGACATGCCCAGCAGGTTCGTCAACAGCCATTCGTTGTCCTCGCCATAGCCCGGCGCCCCGCGGTTGATCGGGCCACCGATGTAGGCGGGCGTGGCGGAGAACTTCATCGGCAGCTCATAAACCGGCCAGGTGCCGATCTTGGTGCCGGTCACCTCGGTGAGCCACTTCAGGTGACGGAGCTGCGGATCCTTGTCGCAGCGGTCCTCCGCGTTCTGGCACACTCCGGCTGGCACGCCGGCACGTTGCAGCTTCAGCATCAGCTCGTAACGGTCCTGCGTGCGGGTCCACGCTTCGACTGCAGCATCGAGTGCATCCTGATGCAGCAGGCGATGTTCCAGCGTGTCGAAGCGGCGATCGTTGATCCCTGCCAGTTGCGCGACCGTGTGCCACTCTGCATCGGTGAAGCAGGCAATGGTGATCCAGCGATCGTCGCCCGCACAGCGATACGCCCCGTGCGGCGCTGCCGGTTTGTAGGGCGAGCGGTTGCCGTAGCGGCGCCATTCGCGCTCATTGGCCGCCCAGTCGAGGATCGTGGTTCCTGTCAGGAACAGCCCCGACTCGCATTGGGAGGCGTCAATCCACTGGCCCTCGCCGGTGCGCTCGCGATGATAAATCGCGCCGAGCAACGCCAGTGCGTAGCCGTAGGCGCCCATCCAATCGAGATACGAATACCCCCATCCCACCGGCATCGCCGGTTCCGGCAGGCCGGACATATCCCCCTGCCCCGCGAACGCTGCGGCCACCGGCCCGACGGTACGCATTCGTCCATACAGCCCATGCGCACCCATGCCCGATTGCTGAATGTAGATGATGTCGGGCCGGATACTCTTCATCACGTCGTAGCCAAGGCCAAGTCGTTGCAGTACTCCTGGCGAAAAGCCCTCGGCGACGACATCACAGATGCGCACAAGATCCTTCGCGATCTGCAATCCCTTCGGGTGGCGGATGTTGAGCGAGACGCCGCGCTTGCCTGCGTTCTTGTTGTTGAACTGGCCCCCCATGTCGGGATCTTTCACGCCGGGCAGCGGTCCAGTGGCAGCGTCGCGCGCGGCACGCCCTCCGATGGGGGCCATGGCCGCGAGCCGCGTATCGGGATTGTCCTTCCACTCCACCTTGTAACTTTCGGCACCCATCGCGGCGAGAAAACGCGTGCCGCCGGCCGATGCCAGGAACCAGGCGAAGTCCAGAATCTTCACGCCTTGCAGAGGGAATGGCTTGTGATGCAGGGCAGAAAGCGTCGGGCTCTCCACGCCCCGCGGCTGCGCTGGCACGCCGGGCCGGCGAACCGGTTCGCACAGGACCGCTTCGGTGTCCTCGCCGAGCAGCGGTGCACGGCGGCCAACCTGCCAGCTGGTCTTGGTGGCGAGCCACTTGCTGGTGGGATAGCGGAAGCCCTTGCCATGCTCCGGGTGCGGAATGTCGGCGAAACTCTTCCGTTTCAGCCAGTGTGGGTCCAGCGCATTATCGTGCGGCTTGCGCAGCGGCGCCCAGAGCAGGCCCGCATCCTGTGCCTCGCGCCACGGCATGTCGTTGTAAGTCCAGGCACGGATGAAGCGCTGCACCACGTCCAGCATGTGAGCGCGCGTTTCGTCGCCGGCGGCCGAGCCGGGCACCTGGCGTGCTTTCAGATCGGCGTCCGGTGGAGGTGGTTGCAAGTCCGCCTGCATGCCGTACTTGCTCAGCAGCGGCACCAGGTTCTTCAGGTCGCGCGCACCCATCCCGTGGGAGATGAACCAACGGCCATCCTTCGTGTGGCAGATGCTGGGCGAGTGATTCGGTGTTTCGACAGCATGACGGTTGGTCAAGCGCCACAGCGGCACCCGGCGCATGACCCAGTGCATGATGTCGAGCTCGGGGTTCTTCGACACCGCCTCGTGGATCGCGACAGAAACGTCCTGCCCCTGCCCTGTCCGATGACGCCAGATCAGCGCCGAGATGATGCCAGTCGCAAGCTGCTCGCCGGCGATGTGATAGGCGTGCCAGATCTGCGGCGCGATCGGCGGTGTGTCATATTCCAGGTTGGGATCAGGATCGTAGCCGCAGTTCATCATGATCCCGCCAAGGGCGAGATGGATCAGATCCGCCCCCTTGAACTCCGCCCAGGGACCATCGTCGCCAAACGGCGTCATGCGCGCGGTGACCAGTTTGGGGAACCGTGCATTCAGCGCCGCGCGATCGATCGACAACGCCTGGTTCAAAGCCCCGCAACTTGCGTCCAGCAGGATGTCGGCACCTTCGAGCAGACGCAGCAGGTGTTCGCGTGCAAGCGTCTCGCGCAGGTCGAGGACGACGGACTTCTTGTTGCGGTTGTAGTTCCAGAAGAACAGCGACCGGTCGAGGCCAGGCTGATCCTCGTAATAGGGGCCAATCCGTCTGGTGGCGTTGCCCTCGGGCGGCTCGATCTTGATCACCTCGGCGCCGAGGCCGGCAAGCAACAGTCCGGTATATTCAGCGCGCTCGTCAGCGACCTCGATGACACGCAGGCCGGCCAGCATGCCCGGGCCGGTATCACCCAGCATCGGGCCGAGATCGTTATTGATTGTCATGCGCAGTCCTCCCTACGGCCTGGTGCGCTTCAGCATCTCCAGCAGCATTTCGTTGAACTGCTCGGGCGCCTCGTAGGCGACCCAATGGCCGGCACCCGGAATGATGCGGACATCGGCATCGGGCCGCAGTTGGCGCAGTGCGGCCACACGTTGTGGTGCCCGCGGATTGGCCGGGGCGTCACGCTCGCCCCAGATGCCGTTCACCGGCGACACGACTTTGCCCAGCGCCTCCGGCAAGGCGCCGCTGCGCGACAGACTCGGTGTCTTCAGACGGGAATGGCGCGTGTTCCATTCCTGGATCGCCAGGGCCAGTTCATCGATCTTGTCTGGATTGGCGATCATCAGGCGATTGAGGTTGGTGCGATGGGCTGCGATGCGTTCCTCGCCGCTGAGGTGCCGCACCTTCATGAGCTCCACCGCGCTGCCGAGCGGACCAACGCCACTGGACCCGATGATCGTCACCGATCGCACGCGGGCACTATGGAGGGCGCCGACGCAGGTCGCCATCGTTCCGCCGAAGGAAAATCCAGCGACGTCATAGCGGGTGGCCGGGCCCACGATCTTGTCGATACCCGCCGCTACGATTGCGGCGACCGCCATCGCATCGTCGCCCTTGGGTGGAAAAGCCGACTCACCAAGGCCTGGAAGATCCGGAACCAGCAGACGGTAGCTGCGCGACAGCACGTCGATGTTATGCGCCCAGTGGCGCCAGGACCCGGCGCCTCCGTGGAACAGTACCAGTACCGGCGCATGGGCATCGCCCCACA
>DATJJM010000242.1:0-7197 GCA_035492535.1 Acetobacteraceae bacterium
GCTAATCGGACGCAGGCTCCTCCCCAGGCGACTTGCGCCTTTGGACCTCAGTCATCATGCGGTATTAGCCACAGTTTCCCGTGGTTGTCCCCCACCCGAGGATAGATACCTACGCGTTACTCACCCGTCCGCCACTGACAGGTTGCCCTGCCCGTGCGACTTGCATGTGTTAAGCATGCCGCCAGCGTTCGCTCTGAGCCAGGATCAAACTCTCAGGTTCATCTTAGAACCCCCATGCCCGAAGACATGCAGTTCCTTAATGAACGGACCCGAACTCTATGGTTCTGCCCCGGCAAGCCGGAGCAGCTTCAAAGCGTAACTGTTTGCATCAAAGAAGATACGCAACAGACGCTCTCAAGCCGAACCATCGAAGTCCGAGTACAGTAGCCACCCAGACCCGCCAGTCCGACCGCTCGATCAGTCCTCCGCTTGCGCAGAGACGACCCGAGGGCGCCGCCAACGTATCCCTTCCTAGCCTATTCATCTGTCAAAGATCGGAGCGAAGTCGCCAACAGACCCGCGGAACGGGCCAACCGACTGACTTGCTCTGATGCGCGCCGAAACCGGCGCAGAACAAGAACTCTAACCCAGCCACTCCGTCCTAGCAAGAGGTAAATCCACCCGGCCGGTGCAGCGGGAGCGGCATTTAGGCCCCGGCGCCCCCCCGGTCAAGGGCCCATTTCAAACTTCCTGTGGATGGCCGTTCCATGCCTTGAACCAGGCGACAAAGCGGGGAATGCCCTCGGCCAGCGTCGTGCGGGGCGCAAAGCCCGTGAGCGCCGAAATCGCCGCCACCGAGGCGAACGTCTCCGGCACATCGGACAGCGGACGCGGGACCTCGCGGATCACGGCCCGCCGGCCCAGCGATGTTTCCAGCAATTCGACAAGCGTACTTACCAGTTCGCTGCGGTGGTTGCCGATGTTCAGGACGCGCGCCGGTGGCGTCCGGTCCGGCGGGTGGTCCAGGCAGCCCACCACCCCGGCCACGATGTCGTCGATGTAGGTGAAATCGCGCCGCAGCGTGCCGCCCTCGTAGAGCGTGATCGGCTCGCCCGCCATGATCGCCCTGGCGAAGCTGTAATACGCCATGTCAGGCCGCCCCCAGGGCCCGTACACGGTGAAGAACCGCAGACCGGTCTGCGGCAGTGCGTGCAGGTGCCCGTAGGCGTGGCTCATCATCTCGTCGGCCAGTTTCGTCGCTGCGTACATCGACAGCGGCGTCTCCACGCGATCCGTCTCGCTGAACGGCAGCGTGCTGTTGGCGCCATAGACCGACGACGAGCTGGCATAGACGAAATGGCGCAGCCGCGGCGCAAGCCGCGCCGCCTCCAGCATGACAAGGTGTCCCATGACGTTGGAATGCACGTAGGCGTAGGGATCGACCAGCGAATACCGGACCCCGGCCTGTGCAGCGAGATGCACGATCACATCGATGCCAGGCTCCTTCCGCACGAGGTCATGGATCACGTCGCGATCCGCAATGTCCGCGCGGCGGAACCGAAAGCCTGGCTTGTCCTCCAGGCGCGCAAGACGCGCCTGCTTCAGTCGTACGTCGTAATAGTCATTGATGTTGTCGATACCGATGACGTCGTCGCCGCGCGCGAGCAGTGCCTCGGCGACGTGATATCCGATGAACCCGGCCGTACCGGAGACCAGCGCAGTCACAATGGGCGGGCCACCAACCGGTCTTCCAGCAGCTCCATCACCGCATGGCCCAGCGCGATGTGGCATTCCTGGATGCGCGCCGTCTCCCTGTCGGGCACCAGCAGCACGTGATCACACCAGTTGAGCGCGGGTTCGCCGGCAGCACCCAGCAGGCCCACCGTCACGATGCCCATTTCGCGCGCGGCCTTCAGCGCGTTCACCACATTCGGCGACCGCCCGGACGTGGTGATGCCGAACAGCACGTCGCCGGTGCGCCCCAGACCGCGCAGCGGTCGCTCGAAGACACGGTCGTAGCCGTAGTCGTTGCCGCCGGCGGTCAGCATTGCCGGATCGAGCGTCAGCGCCAGCGCGGGCAAGGAGGCACGCTCCACCGACGGACGCAGCCGGATCAACAATTCCGTCGCCAGGTGCTGGCAATCCGCCGCTGAGCCACCATTGCCGCAGAACATCAACTTGCCGCCGCCGCGCATACACGTCTCGCAGGCGTCCACCACGCGGACCACGGCATCCGCCATTTCCAAAGAGATCCGCCGCTTGAGCTCGGCGGACCGCTGCATCATGGCGGTAAACTTGGAGGCGTCATTCATGGCCTCTCCCACACGCTCGCTCATGCCAGCCCCTTCTACACTATTGCGCCACCCAACCGCCATCGACCGAAAGCGGAGAACCCGTGATTGTCCGAGCCGCGTCCGAGCAGAGGAACACCGCCACCGCACCGATCTGTTCCGGCGTAGAGAACCGCGCCATCGCCTGCTTCTCGATCAGGAACCGGTGCTTTTGCGTCTCGATATCGGTGCCTTCCTGCTTCGCCCTGTCCTCGAGCTGCTTCTGCACCAGCGGCGTCAACACCCAGCCGGGACAGATCGCATTGACCGTCACACCGGCGTTGGCCAGTTCCAGCGCCGCGACCTTTGTCATACCGAGCACGCCGTGCTTCGCCGCGACATACGCCACCTTCTGTGGGCTCGCCACCAGGCCGTGCGCGGAGGCAATGTTGATGATCCGGCCCCAGCCTCGCTGCTTCATGCCGGGGATCGCCGCCTTCATCCCGTGAAACACACCGGACAGGTTGATGGCGATGATCGCGTCCCAGCGGTCCGGCGGGAAATCTTCGACGTTCGCGACGAACTGGATGCCCGCGTTGTTCACCAGGATGTCGAGCGAACCCAGCGTCGCCTGCGTCTCCGCCACCATCGCGGCGATCTGGTCAGGCCTGGAAATGTCGGCGCCCGAATACGTGACGCGCACACCGTGCTGAGCGGCGATGCCGGCGCGCAGATCCTCGATCTGGCTGGCATTGCCGAAGCCGTTCAACATGATGTCGGCGCCCGCTTCCGCCAGCGCGACCGCAATACCCTGGCCGATGCCGCTGGTTGACCCGGTGATCAAGGCCACCTTGCCCTTCAAGCTCATAGACAGCGTCCTTCCGTTGCGGTTTGCCGAGGGTGGTCGCGCACAACCTTGCGCGCCGGCAGATTGAGCCAACACTGCTCCCGGCATCGCCTCCCTGACATGAACGTTGCCAGAATTTTGCCGCACTGCACAATCGCGATGGGGACGAGGCTCGACCCGACTGGATCGCCGGCGTCTCCGTCAGCGGCATTTATGCCGCGATCGTCGCGAGCCCTGTGAGCCATGTCATCGCGACATCGCGCGCACGCGACGTGCAGAGGCTAAGCGGTTGGGCTCCCGCCTCGGCCCGCCCCACTGCACCAATCGGGGGTGCGGAGATCTATGTATCTACACCTTGCGAAACTTGTGCAGCGACCGGAGGTTGTCTGGTCGCTGCTGGTCAGGCCAGGTCTGCGGCCAGTTGGTCCACGAAACCTCGCCCACATAGAGGTCACCGCGTGAATCGGCGGCCAGGCCGTGCGGTGCAAGGAATTCCGTTGGCCCCATGCCAGGTCCGATGCCGCCCAGTCGCGCGATCCGCTTGCCGGTGTTGTCCACGATCGTCACGCGCGGGCCCAGGTTGGGCAGATTGCGATTGACCGACGCCACGGAGCCGAGCTCGCCGATATAGCAGATCGGGCACTTCCCGGGCGGCATATACAGGCCGCAGGGGCGATGCAAATTGTTCCACTGGGCTTCATAGTGGCCATTGCCATCGAAAACCTGCACGCGATGGTTCTCGCGATCAGCCACATAGACCCAGCCATCGGCATCGCAGGTGATATTGTGCGCGATGTTGAACTCGCCCGGATCGGTGCCCGGCGCGCCCCATGACAGCAGCAGCTTGCCATTCGGCGAGTATTTGTGAACGCGCGAATTGCCATAGCCGTCCGAGACATAGATGTCGCCCTGCGGCGACATCGCGGTGTGCGTACAGCGATGGAACGGTTCGCCGCTCATATAGGGCGACGGCTTGCCGGGTACGCCGAGCGTCAGCAGCACCTTCCCATCCAGCGTGCATTGGCGCACCGAGTGATCGCCATCATCGGTCAGCCAGATCGTATCATCGGGTGCCATGAACACGCCATGCGCGCGCGGGAAAATGCCCTCTCCCCACGAGCGCAGGAAATTGCCGTCCCGGTCGAACACTATCATCGGATGCTCGCCGCGATTGAACACGTAGACGTTGTCGTTCCTGTCCACGCCGACCGAGCCGATCTCCTTGAACGACCAGCCTGGTGGGAGCTTGGCCCAGTCCACCACCGGCTCGTACACGTAATCGCCGCTGCCTACTGTCACCATCTTCGTTCCCTCCTGTTATTCCGCCGCGCGCCGCACAGTGCCATCGCGGAAGCGCGTGCGCAGCGTATCCCACTCCCTCGCGCCGACGCGGTCGAATGCCTCACGCACCGTCATGTCGGCGCGGGGCACCGGATGCACGCGCGCCGCCTGCAACTGCGCGAGAACCTCATCGCAGGCGCCGATCACCGCCGTCAGCAGCAACCCCGGCACAATTGCGAGGCGATAGCCCATTCCCTGCGCCTCACGCAGGTCGATCTCCGGAGTCTTGCCGCCGCGCACGACGTTCAGCAGGCACGGCCCCGCGACATGACGCGGTATCGCGGCGAGCTCTTCCATCGTCTGTGGTGCCTCGACGAATGCCATGTCCGCACCGGCGGCCAGAGCCTCGTTGGCACGAGCCAACGCCTCGTCCAGGCCAGCGACGGCGCGCGCGTCGGTGCGCGCAATGATCATGAAGTCGGCACTGCGCTTTGCCGCCACCGCCGCACGGATCTTCGCGACGTAGTCGTCGCGCGGCACGATCTCCTTGTCATCGAGATGACCGCACTTCTTCGGCGATACCTGATCCTCGATATGGATGGCCGCGACGCCGCGCTGCTCGTATTCCCGCACGGTGCGAAACACATTGAGCTCACTGCCGTAACCCGTGTCCGCGTCGGCAATGACCGGCACATCCACGGCACGCACGATGCGCGCCGCGTTGTCCACCATCTCGCTCATCGTCAACAGACCGAAATCGGGATAGCCGAGCGAGACCGAGGTTCCGGCGCCGGTCATATAGACCGCGGCGAAACCGGCCTGCTCGATCAGCTTCGCGGTCAACCCATCGTACGCGCCTGGTGCAATCACCATCGCATCAGCGCGCAGCAGCGCTCGCAACCCGGCACTGCCCATTGTCCCCTCCCTCGCACTACTCGGTCTGAGGGTAAGGCTGCGCCGCGAAACGGTCCAGCGGCCTCGGTCAGAAGTTCACGACATTGCCGAGCAGGAGACCCTGCGACTTGATCGTGTTGTTCGCGCCTGACCCAGGCGCATTGGTGATGAAGTTGAAATCACCCTGATAGATCGTCTGATACTGATACTCTGCATAGACCTGGTACCCAGGCGCCACGGTATAGCCCAGGCCGAAGTCGATCGCTGAGCCGCGCCGCTGCGTGATTCCAGTCAGGTTCACGCTGCCTTGGTAATCGCCATGCTCGGCCGAGACACCGACGACGAGCGGCCCGGCGGTGTATTTCACACCCACCATATACGCGACCTCGGGTGCGCCTCCCTGCGGAGTGAGGGACAGCAATCCGTTCACCCGGCCCCCGATCACGTTGGCACCGACGGTGAACCCGGCATAGGTCAGCGCTATGCCGGCGTTACCGAAATTGAGCCCGTCGTATTTGCCGTTGTAAGTGGTCCCTGCGACCGTATTGCCCAGGAAGGAAGCTGTGGTCAGACCGGTGAAGTTCGCGTGCCCGCTGAATTCATAAACACCGTAGGCGAGCAGGCCGACATCGCCGAGCGATCCTTGGTAGCGCACGCCGATGGCAGTCTGGTTCAGGATGCGCGAGCCATCCAGCACGCCGGGCCCCGACGACAGGGTGGGACATCCCGTCGTCGCGACGGAACAAGTGATGCCTGTGCCTATGCCAGACCCGGTCAGCGAAGCATTGATCGCATTGTTGCCGCCACCGATGCCAAATCCATTCGATGTGTTGGGCGCATATTGGAATCCAAAATCAAATCCAACGATCTGTGGAGAGAGGTAGACCGCTTTGGTGTTGGCATACTCGCTGCCGGTTCCCGATGCGAAGAAGAACGGCACCGACGCGTTCGTCGGTGTCAGCATGGCGAAATCGTCACCGTTCTGCAGGTTGTTGGTCGGCAGGAATTGGGTCGTGGTGACGCCATTGTCGAACAGGCTGATGAGCCCATCCGCCTGACCTAGCCGCACTAGCCCCCACTGATCACCCGCAAGGTAGGTAAAGGCCCGCCGGACGAACAACGTCTGCAGTGATGAGCTGGCGCTGGCGCTCGCACCACTGGGCTCGCCCGAAAAATTCTCGCGTATCTCGATCCCCGCGCCGTAGCGCAAGCCATTGGTCGCCATGGCATCTGCACCAAGGTAGATGCGCGCGTAACTATACAGCGCGTCGGGTGCGAGCTTGGCCGGACCTACGCCATTGGTGCCAAGCGCCGTCGCCGTCGACGTCGCAGCACCCGCGGGGATCGTGGGCCCGCCCGGACTGCCCGCCGGCGCCGTGAAAAGTCGCTGATCCGCACTGCTCCAGATGCTCTTGAACCCCGCGTTCACCCTGCCGTTGATGTGAACCACGATGGTGCCAGGAGTTGGATTGGCGAAGGGACCAGGCTTCGCTGCCGCGTAGGTGTTGTTGTTGTCGTTGACGATCGCCGGCGATGGCCCCAACGGACGCGTGACCAGCGTCCCCTCCGTGAGCGTTGGCGGCAACCCAGCGGGCGCCTGCGCCCCAGCAGCAACAGCGAACCCACCGACACCAATCATTGCGGCACCCGCCAACAATACTGCCCGCATTCCCCTCGCCCCTTCTGAGCTTCTCCATTCGAACGAATGGGAACTATCCGGAGACTTGTCCACGGTTCTTGTATGACGTTTGCATGATTTACATCACGTTAATCTATGCACCTTTCCTTCAATACTTAGCGAATTGCGCTAGCACGTTGCGTGCCCGCGCCCTTGGCACACGCGCCGCACAGGTATTGAATCCCGCACCGACAGGATGAGGAGCGACCGGATGTCCGACTTCCCCAGCTTCGTGCAGATCAACGAAGAGGGTCCGCGCGAGGGCTTTCAGTTCGAGAAGGGACCGA
>DATJJM010000243.1:0-5642 GCA_035492535.1 Acetobacteraceae bacterium
CGCCCGCGACTTCATGCAGCAGGTGATGCCGAACGCGCTGCGCAAGCTCAAGCTGTACCGCGATGACACCCCGTTGTTCACCCGCTACCAGATCGAGACGCAGATCGAGAGCGCGTTCGACCGCCAGGTACGCCTGCCGTCAGGCGGTTCGATCGTGATCGACCAGACCGAAGCGCTGACCGCGATCGACGTCAACTCGTCCAAGGCGACCAAGGGCAGCGACATCGAGGAAACGGCGTTCAACACCAATTGCGAGGCGGCGGTGGAAATCGCCCGCCAGGCGCGCATCCGCGATGCCGGCGGCCTGCTGGTGATCGACTTCATCGACATGGACAGCCCCAAGCACCAGCGCGAAGTGGAAGATCGCCTGAAGGACGCGCTGAAACTGGACCGCGCCCGCGTGCAGATCGGCCGCATCTCGCGCTTCGGTCTGCTCGAGATGTCGCGCCAGCGGCTGCGCCCGAGCCTTGGTGAGGCGACCCAGATCACCTGCCCGCGCTGCGAAGGCCACGGCCACATCCGCGGCGTGGAATCGCTGTCGCTGTCGACCCTGCGCCTGATCGAAGAACATGCGATGAAGGACAACACCGGCCAGGTGCTGGTACAGGCGCCGAGTAGCGTCGCGAACTTCCTGCTCAACGAGAAGCGTGCCAGCGTGGTCGAGATCGAACTGCGCCACAAGGTGCACGTGATGATCGTCGCCGACGAGAAGCTGGAGACCCCGCACATCGAGATCCAGCGCATCCGCGAAGCGGACATGGGCGAGCACAGCAAGCCCAGCTACGAACGCCTGACCACGGTGGAAACTGCCGAGTTGCCGAAGATGGGCCAAGCCCTGGGCAGCGGCGAACAGCCTGCGGTGAGCGGTATCGTGCCGGCCAGTCCGGCTCCGGTACGCGAAGAAATCGTCGCACCGATTGCCTCGGCACAGCCTGCTGCGCGGCGTCAGCCGGTGGCGGCACCGGCCGCACGTACCGCACCGACCGGTGGCGTCATCGCGCGCCTGCTGGGCTGGTTCCGCAACGCGGAAGCGGCGGCACCGGCGCCGAAGCGGGCTGACAGCAACAACGACGGCGACAACCGCAGTCGTCGCGACGAACGCGGCAATCGCGCGGTCAATGGCGCGAATGCGTCATCGGCGCGCCAGCCACGGCGCGAAACGATCCAGCAAGGCTCGCCGAAATCCACCGCCCAGCAGCAGGCTCGCAGCAACCGTCAGCGCAACAACGAGGCGCAATCGCGTCCGTCGCAGCAGGCGCCACAGGTGCAGACTGCCAAGGCGGAGCGCCAGCCCAGGCCGGCCCCTGGCGAAGGCAATCAGGCACGCGCGGGCGAGCGCAAGCCGAGCCCGCAACAGCAGACGAAAGCCGAACGACAGCCAAGGGTCGTCACCCACGAGCGCTCCGCAGCCGCTCCGCTGGATGACGCGGCCAAGGAAGCCGAACTTCTGCTCGCGCCGCCAGCCGCATCGACTCCACCGGAGTCTGCCGAGAACGCCATGGATGCAGATGGCAGCCAGGCGCGCCGTCGTCGCGGGCGTCGCGGTGGTCGCCGCCGGCGCCGTCATGACGAAGCCGGCGCGAACGGCGCGAGCATCGACAGCGAGCAGGCGCAGGCGCTCGATGACGAGGATCGTGACGAAACCGCCACCGCTTCTGTCACGGAGGTCGCCCCGGTCGTGCGCAGCGAACTACCCTCGCGTGAACCGTCGTCCGCGACCATGGCTTCAGGTGATGTGGACGTGACCAGCCATGCTGTTCCGTCAGTTCGCCAACCGATGGCCACCCAACCGGTCGAAAAGCCCGTCGCTACCACGGTTGCGGCAGCGGTCAGTGCCGCCATGCCCGCCGCCACAGCGTTCAACCTGCCTACCCTGCCGCCGATCCCCGACCAGGCGAAGTCCGCAGCGGCAACGAACGCCGCTGATGAGCAGGATATCGTCGGGGTCACCCCCACGGTTGTTCCCGCTGCGCCGAAGCCTTCAGCCGATGCGTCGACCAACGTGCCTCCGCCCGATGCCGCTGCCGCACCGGCAACCATCACCACGACGACGGTGACACCGACGACGATCAGCGGACCGGACTTCGACGCAGAACCGGCGGTGATGAGGCCGGTTTCCGTAGCGGCGATTCCGGCGAGCCCGACGGTCGTTGCTCCTGCGACCCCCGCCCCGATTGCAACGCCGGCTCCTGTGCCGTCTGCAGCGACGCCCCCCACGGTGGCAGCTCCGGTCGCCCGGCAGGAAGACCATCCGGTCAGCGTGACGATACCTGCGGCCACGGTCGACGTTTCTGAGAAGCCGACGGCTGCCGGCCCGATCGCTTCGCTGCCACTGCCCGAGCAAGGCGACTTGCTGGTGGCCCAGCCGACCCATCCGGCAAAGCCGACACCGCCGGCTGACGAAGCAGACAAGCCGGCATCGCCGCTGCCGCACGACGAGTCTGACGCGCACAGGAACGACTCGCACGGCTGAGTCGCTGCAGCACCACGTTACACAATAAAAAACCGGACTCGCGTCCGGTTTTTTATTGCCTCGAGCCTGGCAGCAACGCGGCCCGCCGCATCAGTTGCCGACGTGGTGATTCGGCGTATCGATCAGGCCATGTACCGTCATCAGATGGGCCAGGCTGAGCACATGGTCCACATGCAGCTTTTCCATCAGGCGCTGCTTGTAGGTGGATACGGTCTTCGGGCTGAGATTGAGCTGCTCGCCGATGATCGTCAACGGCTTGCCGCGTACCAGCATCATCGCCACTTCGAGTTCGCGGCTGGACAGCACATCGAACGGCGAGGCGCTGCCGTCGAGTGTAGCCAGCGCAAGCTGCTGCGCGACTGCCGGGGCAAGATAACGTCGGCCTCCGGCCACCTGGCGCACGGCAGATACCAGTTCGTCGGCACTGCAGCCCTTGGTCAGGTAACCAAGCGCGCCGGCGTCGAGCAGACGCTTGGGGAAGCGTGCGTCATCGACCACCGTCACGATGACGACATGCGTGGACAGTTTCGAGCGGCAGACGCGCTCGGTGAGTTCGATTCCGCTCATGCCGGGCATGTGCACGTCGACCAGGGCGATATCCGGCGCCAACGTCCGGATCAGGTGCAGGCCATCTTCGGCACTGCCCGCTTCGCCGCTGACATTCATGTCCGGCTGTTGCTGCAGGATCATTCGAAAGCCGGTGCGAACCAGCTCGTGATCGTCCACCAGAACCACATTGATCACTTGACGCCCTCCTTGGTTGGGCTGCATGAAATTAGGCCGCCCAGCGCCCCATTGCAAGCAGTTCGGTACTTCCGTTGTCCGCCCATCAGATGCCGGTTGCAGCCTGCGATGCCGGCATCATGCAGAAATGTCTCGGGTGCGACTTCGACGCCGGGCTGAACAATGCTCAGGCAGCCAGCGCGTCGCGGGTATTGCCTTGGCTTTCGGTGCTGTCGTCGGCATAACGCGCGAGCTGGATCGTGGAAATCGGCCCGGGCATTTCCACGCGGACCCGGCGCCCGAGGCGCTGATGTTCGTCGCGAGCCATTTCCCGGGCAAGCTTGATCGCTGCCCCCAGCTGCAGGTCACTGAACAACGTGATCTGGCAGCGGCAGATACGCCAGTCGCCCGCAGCCGATTGCTTCAGCGAAATCGTCACCATGAGACACCACTCCCCCTTTCCGGTGAGGAACCTGGTAGCGACGCGACCAGCCGGCCGTTCAATACCCTTCGTCGTCCGGACGTAATGTGTCATGGTCGGAAGGCCCGATATGTCAGCCGCCACCCACACTCGTTGTGCGGGAAGCACGGTGTCACATCCCTGCGACTGCCCGATGTCCAGGACATCATCCTGTTGGTTCTCGGCTCCCATGGCCTCGCGTGGCGAGCCCGACCAGGCAGGCGCCACGGCTCTGGACATATGCCACGCATCATGTTTCTGCAGTCGGATCCATCTGCTCACGTGCATGGAGGGCAAGCCGGTGCGCTACAACCCGGTCGTGATGGACAATCAAGCGGTCCAGGTAGCGTTTCTGCCGTTCGACGAGGTCACGCGCGGTCATTGTGCTGAGACCGGCTTGCGACACGCGTTGCAAATGCAGCTCGTCCAGGACCAGAAGTCGACGAGCTTCCTCGATGCGTCTATCGAGTTCGGCCACCACCTGCATGTGAGCTTTCCTGCCGCTCTGTCCCCTTCTTTTCTACACGCCCTGGCCATGATCTGACCGTGAAATTGGGGACAGCAGGCGGAAATCCGTATCGATGGAGAGCTTGCCTGGACCGCGTGCCGTGAACCGTGCCGGTCGGCAGGAATGTCGGGGAGTCAGTCGTGCTCGGGGTTGTGGGATCAAGCCACAGCCTCCACCTCGAACGATTCCAGCGCGTACCTGGTGGCAAGATACAACCCCACCGTGCCGACCTCGGTGCTGCCGGTGGCGCGCACCGCTGCGACCAGCTCTCGGTCGCTGCAACTGAAGCAACCGCACCAGTGGGCGCGGCTCAGGCGGTCGCGGAGGTTGATTCGCTCGCCCATGCCCGTCTTCACGCTGTGGCGCCCGTCCAGTTGTCCCGCGGCTTCTGGTAGTCGGCCAGAGGCACGATCGCATCGGCGCCGTGCATCTCCACCCGCGTGGGGAGGCCGGAGTCCAGGTGTTCCGTTCGAGCAGCGTCCCTCGCCTGCGTGATGGCCGGGCCGAGGTACAGGCCGTCCACGAGCGTGATGCCCATATAGGAAACGCTCCACAGCCCGTTCTCGTTCTGCTTGACGGTGTAGACGATCATGCGCGGCACTCGTGCAAGGGAAGTCGCCCCGGTCATCGGTCCCGCGCTGACAGAGGGCAGTCCGGGCCTGACTCGCAGGGCATGGACATGATGCGGGCACTGGGCCTGGGAGTGGATCGGCAGAACTCGCCACGGCGTGTAGGCGCAGGATGATCAGCAACGGCAAACACCACGCTGCAGGGAACTTGCGCGGACCGCGTGTCGCGAACCGTGGCGGGTCAACGGGAACGCGTGCGCGGTGCCGGGGCGGCAGTACGCTGATGCGTGCCGCGCATTTCGTGGTGTTTCATCAGCTGCCGCCGGCAAACTCCATGTCGTCCTACCCGGCAACGCTGACGAACCTCGCCAGGTTGCCCGTAGTGCACCGAATCAGACGCCGGGACACAAAAAAAACCCGCTGTTATGCGGGTTTCGGTGTGTTTTTCGGACTTCGTTGGACGTCCTAGAACAGTGTAATGGTGCCCAAGAGGGGACTCGAACCCCTACGACTTGCGTCGCTACCACCTCAAGGTAGTGCGTCTACCAGTTCCGCCACCTGGGCAGGTGTATTGCTCAGTGCTTGGCCGGCGGCTCGGTGGCTGCCGGTACCTCGCCCTGACTCCGGGTCGGGGCAGGGGTTGCCGCCGGCTGTGCGGCCGGGACGGCGTTGTTGGTTGCAGCGGAGGCCGCCGGTACTTCCGAGCCCGCCGGCGCGGCCGGGGTCGTCTTGCCGGGAGCCGGTTTGTCGGCGAGCGCAGCCATCACGCCCAGATCTTCCGCATTGGTATGCGGCGCGCCGTTGCCATGCAGGTAGATGCCCATGCCGAGGCTGAGCAGGAAGAACAAACCCGCAAGCACGCCGGTGGCACGTGTCAGGAACGTGGACGAACCACGCGCGCCGAACACC
>DATJJM010000244.1:0-2745 GCA_035492535.1 Acetobacteraceae bacterium
TGCAGCACCGACCTGATGCGCCTGGCCCAGCAGCCGCACCTGAAGAGCAAGATCGTCAGCAACACCTTTAACGAGGGCATGCTCGACGGCCACGCCATCGCCGTCAGCCCGACCGATCCGGACAAGGTGATCCTGGCCGTGCGGATGGGCTTGTTCGAGACGAAAGATGCCGGTGAAACCTGGCAGGATATGGAGGTCGGCCGTTTCGCTCCGACGACCTATGGGCGTGACATCAGGGTCTCCCCGCAGAACGGCGATACGCTGTATGCGGCGCTGAGTGTGGCGGCGGCGAGCAAGGATGGCGGCGTGTATCGCAGCACCGACAAGGGCCAGAGCTGGAAGCGGTTCGACAAGGTGCAGGTCCACGGCACGATCATGTCGGTGGCGCTGCACCAGAAGGACGCGAAGCAGGTGTATCTGGGTGCGCGCTATGACGGCGAGGTGTTCGGCACCGAGGATGGTGGGGAGACGTGGAATTCGCTGGCGCTGCCCGCGGGGGTGAAGGATATCTACTCGCTGGCGGTGGGGTAGCGGCCACGCCCGGCTGAAGGAGTTTGAAAGTGGATGTCGATCTGGCCGCTGATCCTGTTCTGAAGCGCATCAAGTCGGCGCTGCAGGACATGTATGGCGATCAGATCGACCGCCTCATTCTCTTCGGCTCCCGCGCCAGAGGCGATGCGAGGCCGGACTCTGATTACGATATTGCGGTTTTCTTGAAATCCTTGGCCGACACCTGGGAGCAGCGGCAACGACTGGCTGATTTGCGGGTAACGTTCCTGGATGCGGGCGCTCCCTTTCTGGATGCCAAGCCATACCCGGCGCATGCGTATGAAGAGCGGACGCCACTCATGCATGAGATCCGTGCCGAAGGCATCGCATTGTGAAGCCGGAGGCGGTCAGGTTCATCGAGCAAGCCAATATCATGCTCGACCGGGCGCGCATCATGCTCACGGTCGATCTCAACGAAGACGCCGCTCCGGCGGCTTATCTTGCCTGCTTTCATGCCGCTCAGGCGTATATCTTCGAGCGCAGCGACCGAACGGCAAAGACCCATCAAGGGGTACAGTCTGAATTCTTCAGGCTCAGTCATGTCGATTCGCGCGTCGATCAGGAACTCCGTCGCTTCCTATCGCGCTCCTATGAATTCAAATCGATAGCGGATTATTTCTCGGGATCCGATCCCGCGGTTTTACCGGATGAGGCAGCCGACTCGGTGGATACCGCAAGACGCTTCGTGGATCATATCGGAGGACTGGTCGAGCCCTGACATAGGCACACGCGATGTTGGCGCTTTACCCCAGCGACACCCACGCGATCAGCACGACCCACCCAGTCACCGCCAGCACGGCGTGCAGCAGGATCGTCAGCATCGGCCCTCGACGGCGCCTGATCCAGATCGCGCCGCCGAAAACCAGCGCGGCTCCAAACAGCCATGCCGCGATCGTCCCGAACGATCCCGCACCCTCCGCCACCGCTCGGGACGGTCCACGCACTGCCAATAGCAGCAAGGCCAGCCCCACCGCTCCGGCCAGTCCGTGCGCGAGCCCCGCCCAGCCGGGCGGTCTGGCAACGCCCTCAGCCGCCCGCAGATGCCAGAACGCCAGCACGGTCCCGGCGAGGACCGCCGCTGTGATGACCCACGTCGCCGCAGAGACCAATCAGACCACCACGCCCAGGCCGCGCAACTGCTCGATATCTGCCGCGGTGTAGCCCGCTTCGACCAGCAACTCAGCATTGTGTTGGCCGAGCGCGGGGGCGCGCCGGGGAGGGGTCTTGTCGACGCCGTCGATGTGGAAGGGGCTGCTGATTGTCTCCTGCGCCCCGTCCGCGAAGGGCACCAGGGCGCCGCAGTCCCGCATCTGCCGGTCGGTAAACGCTTCCTCCACTGTGCCGACGATGCCGAAGGTGACGCCGACCGCATCCAGGATCGAGCGCCACTCTGCGAGGTCGCGCGTCGCGAACACTTCATCCAGGACGCGGACCAACTCGGCCGCATGGGCCTTCCGGGACGCCGTTGTGGCAAAACGGGGATCGTCGGTCAGGTCGTGGCGACCGATGGCCTCAAGAAATGATTTCAACTGCCGCTGCTCGTTGAACAGCGCCATGATGAACCAGCGGCCGTCGCGGGAACGGTAATGGTTGGCGAGCGCGTTCGGCGCGTCCTCGCGTTTCGGGCGCATGGGCACGGGGGTGCCGAACAGCCGGACCTGCACGGCGCAGGCGTTGGCCCAAAGCCCGTTCTGCAATAGCGACGTTTTTACCACCCCACCCTGTCCGGTCTTCTCCCGGCGATACAGCGCGGAGACGATCGCGGCATACAGCGCCGTGCCGCTGGGATGGTCCCCCATGCCGGGCATCGAGCGTTGCGGTGTGGTGTCAGCGTCCGCGCGAACCATGTCCATCAGGCCGGGGCGGGCCCAATAGGCTGTGGAATCGAAGCCGGTCTTGCTGGCCTCTTCGCCCGCCTCCCCATAAGCGGTGAAGGAAGCATAGATCAGCCGGGGGTTCAGCGGCGTCAGGTCGGCGGGCGCCAATCGCAGGCGGTCCCGGACCGGTAAAGGAAAGTTGGTGATGAAAACATCAGCCTGGGTGCAGAGACGGTGCAGCACGGCCTGACCCTCGCGATGCTTCAGATCCAGCGCCAGGCTGCGCTTGTTGCGTGAGGTCAGTTGCCAGTAGTAGTCGCCGCTCAGATTCGGGATGGCTTGCACCGCGCGCCATGGATCGCCGGCGCCCGGGGGCTCG
>DATJJM010000245.1:0-29059 GCA_035492535.1 Acetobacteraceae bacterium
GACTGCCATGCCCGGGATCGATTTGAGGTCGGCGATGTAGGCATCCCGCATCTCCAGTACCTGGCGAGCTATGCGACGATACCCTTCGCGGCCCAGGTAGCGCATGACGGCCCAGGACGCCGCTACCGCGCCGCCGGCACGTGTGCCCACCAGCGTCTGCGTCGCGAAGCGTCCGCTGGGCCAAACATCGAAAACCATCTCCTGGTGGGCTTGCAGGCTGGCTGAGCGGTAGAAGACTACGGAAGAGGGCTTGGGGCAGAAGCCGTACTTGTGCAGGTCGGCCGACAGCGAGCAAACATCCGGCAGGCCGAGGTCGAACTCGGGAATGGTGCGGCCGATCTCGGCAGCGAAGGGCGCCATCCAGCCGCCCACGCAGGCATCAGAGTGCAGCCACACGCCGTGCCGCAGAGCCAGCTCTGACAGCTCCGCGAGGGGATCGATCACCCCAAATGGAAAACACGGTGCAGAGCCGACAAGCATGATGGTGTCGGCGTCGATCGCCGCAGCCATTGCCCGAACGTCGGCGCGGAAATCGGCGCGCTCGGGCACCCGTCGCACTTTGAGGTCCATGAGGGCCGCGGCCTTGTCGAAAGCGGGATGTGCCGTCGCGGGCGCCACGATCGTGCCGCGGAACGTGGCATCTCCGCGCTGCGCCCTGCTCCTGTCTCTGCATGCCTTGACCGCCATGACAATGCTCTCGGTACCGCCTGACGTCATGTTGCCGGCAGCACCCTCGGGCGCATGGAACAGGTCGAGTCCCATTCCGACGATCTCTTGTTCCATCCGTAACAGGCTCGGAAAGGCACGCCGCGCACCGAGGGCATTCTCGGTGAAGAACATGTTGAAAGCCTGCCTGCCGATTTCGTGGACGTCGGGCGGCCCGCTGAACACGTAGAGCGGCACGCGTCCGCCACGCCAGTCCGCATCGCCCTCGCGCATCTCCTCCAATGCGGCAAGCACGTCCTCGCGCGGGATGCCAACATCTTCGAACGAGATTGTCATGCGGAGACCCTGCCCTGGAGAAGCTTCACTATCGACTGCGCATTCATCGTCATCCCGGCCGACGCGCAACAGGGCGTCGGGACCCAGGGCAGCAACCGAGTGCGCTGGCCCTCGGTCCCGGCCTTCGCCGCCCAGCATGACATGGAAATGGAATGCAACGTTCGTACTCGGTCAGGGTGAATGTGCTTTACGGTTCGGATCATCCTGGCAATCAAGCCGCTGCACAAGGCCGCGATCGCACAGTATGCGAATTTGCCATCTACCGGACGAAACCGCGCAGTTCGACGACTGACGCTATGCGACAGCCGACTCAGCCGGCAATTGATCGGAGGCAGTATTTCCCTCGTCTCGAACGATATGGTTGCTTTCCTCCGACCAATGGGCGCGCACGTGCCTACCGGGCTCGAGCGATTGACCGAACGAAGCCATCGCGTTCTGCAGATACGCAATCAACGGAGCGCCATTGGCCTGGCGCAGATAGAGATGGCTGATGTATCCGTGATATACCACCTTCTCAACGACGGCATTGACCTCGTTGAGGCCGGCATCGTCACTTCGCGCTCCGCCAGGTTCGACGGTCACCGATTCGGGGCGCAACGCGACGGTGACCGATGCGCCGACTGGCCGGGACGAACGCACGGAAATCGACGGTCCACCGGGCACCGCGATGCACGTTGCTCCGTCGACGACTCGTTCGACCTTGCCGCGGAAGAAGTTCGAGGCTCCGAGAAAACTGGCAATGAAGCGGGACACCGGTCGCTGATAGACCTCTGTCGGCGTTCCCGATTGCTCGATATAGCCGTCACGCATGATGGCGATGCGGTCCGCCATCGTCAGTGCCTCGTCCTGATCGTGCGTGACCAGGACCGTCGTGATCCCGAGCCTTCGCTGCAGATCGCGCAATTCGACCTGCATGCTCTGCCGCAGACTCTTGTCGAGCGCGCCGAGAGGCTCATCGAGCAGCAGGACGGCGGGCTCTACCACCAATGCCCGGGCCAGCGCGACCCGCTGCTGTTGGCCGCCTGACAACTGCGCCGGCGTGCGGTGCTCGAAGCCGGCAAGCTGCACCAGTTGCAGAGCTTCCCTGATGCGCGGCGCCGCCTCGTTTCGGCGGATCCCCCGTGTCTCCAGGCCAAACCGTATGTTTTCGGCGACCGTCATATGCGGAAACAACGCATAGTTCTGAAACAGCATGCCGATATTGCGCCGGTGCACCGGGACTTTCGTGATCGACCGGCCGTCGATATGGATATCGCCCGCGTCCGGCTGCAGAAGTCCGGCAATCATGCGCAGTGTAGTCGTCTTGCCGCAGCCGCTCGGGCCAAGCAGCGCAACGATGCTGCCTGGTTCGATGGCGAGCGATACGCGGTCGACGGCGCGTGCGGTGCCGAACAGCTTGGTCAACTCACGCAGACGAACGGAGGCAGCCATGACCGGTCGCAGCTTCAGGCGCCGAAGACCTGGTTGTACTTCTCGAGAAGCCGGGGTCGGATCGGGTTGATGAAGGTCCAATCGGGGCTGAAGATCTGCATTTCGTCCATCTTCGACTCCGGATAAGCCATGTACCTGGCGATGTCGGGCTTGAACTCGAGTCCGGAAATACTCGGCGCGGTCAGTGTCTCCTCGGCCAGCAGCTTCTGAATGCCGGGATCCAGCATGTGGTTGATGAAGGCGATGCCGAGTTCGCGGTTCGGCGCATTCTTGACCAGGCTGACGCAGTTGATTCCGGCAAAGGTACCCTCGCGCGGGTAGCACATATCAACCGGCGCGCCTTTGACCGTGTAGGGATAGACCGACTTCGAATAGAACAGGCCCGCGAGGTCCGCCTGCCCGTCGGCCACCTGCATCACCGTCGTCTGGCTTTCGAAGATGCTCTGCACATTTGGCTTCAGTGCTTCCATCTTCGACCAAGCCTGCTCGATCATGTACTGCGTCTGGGCATAGGGCTTGCCGGTCTCGAGCGAAACGGCGGCGATCAGCAGATAAAGGCTCTGCGTTGCCTTCGGCGATTCCATCATGAAGCGGCCACGGAAGCGTGGATCCCACAGCTCGTCATAACTGCCGAGCGGCTTGCCGGTCGCGGTGTTGTAGCAAAGGCCTGCCGCGGACATTGCGAACGCGGCACCATAACCATCGAAATAGATGAACCGGTCGAGCACGCGCTCCATGTTTGGGATCTGCTCGCGCGGGAGCTTTTCGATCAACCCCTCGCGCTTGGCCAGCTCGATGCCAATGTCATCGACGAACATGACGCTATATTTCGGGTTGTTGCGCGAGGTGCGCATCAGCGCGATCTGCTCCAGCGTCACGCCCTGCGTCGTATAGACCTTGCACTGATGCCTGGCCTCGAAAGGTGGAATGATCGCCTTGCGCACGACGTCACCCTGTTGCCCGGTGTAGATGCCGACCGTGATCGATGGGTCGGCCGCGGTGGCTCGGCGCCCGATGATCAGTGGAGCAGCGAGTGCCCCGCCCAGGACGGCACGACGTCTCACGGTGTTGCCCATGACTATCTCCTTGCGAATTCGGTCAGCGCTAAATTGCCATTGCCCGACGCAGGCCCATCACGCGCTCCAATGCCATCACGATGACCATCGCCAGCAGGATCATCAGGGTCGAGATCGCGGCAATTGAGGGCTCGAAGACGTTGCCGATCATCTGGAACACCAGAAGCGGGATCGGATTGTGCTGCGCATCGGCCAGCCACAACGAGATGGGAAAATTGTCGAACGACACCATGAACGCGAACAATGCGCCGGCCGCCAGGCCAGGCGCGATCTGCGGGATGGTGATGCGGCGGAATACGCGCCAGCGCCCCGCGCCCAAGGTCCGCGCCGCATCCTCGAGATTGGTATCAGCAAGCGTCAGACTGGCAGTGACGGTGCGAACCACGTAAGGCATCGTCACCAGCACATGAGCGATCAGCATGTTGAGCGGCGTGCTGTCCGAACGCAATGTGGCGAAAAGCTGGAGCAGGGCCACGCCGGTGATCAGCACGGGAAACACCAGTGGCGAGAGCAGCATCGCGGCAGCCGCGCCGCGCCCGGGAAACTGATGACGTGCGACCGCGAACGCCGCCGGGACGCCGAGCAGCAGCGCCCCCATGGTTGCACCGACGGCAAGCAGGCTGCTGAAGCTCAGTGAGGTCTGAAAATCGCTGTCCTGCAGCACCTTTGCGTACCAGTTCATGGTGAAGCCGCGCGGGGGGAACACGACGTAGGGCGTATCGCTGAAAGAAATCGCCACCGTCACCAGCAAGGGCGCCAGGATGAAGAACATCATCGCGGCGGTGACCGGGAAAAGCAGCCATGCGATCGGTCCGCTCAGGCGATTGCTCATGCCGCGCGTGCGGTTCTACGCAGGTTCAGCACACGGAATGAGACGACGTTCACGGCGAGGACAATGGTGACGAGTACCGTCGCGACGGTTGCTCCGAACGGCCAGTCGTACACCACCAGGATCTGCTGATCGACCAGCATCCCAAGCATCTGCGCGCTGCTGCCGCCGAGGATGGCGGGCGTGACGAATGATCCGGCGGTCAGCGAGAACACCAGAGTGGCGCCCACTGCCAGTCCGGGCAGACTAAGCGGCACGGTGACCCGGCGAAAGATACGCCACGATGTCGCACCCAATGTGCGCGCCGCGTCCTCGATGCGCGGGTCAATGCGGCCGAGCGCGGACGCCAGCGGCAGCACCATCATCGGATAGAAGACGTGCAGCGAGCCGATCACCACCGCGGTTTCCGAGTAGAGCAACTTTACCGGCGATCTCATCAGCCCGGTGGTCAGCAACAGCCAATTGAGGATGCCAGTCTTCCCATTGGCGAGAATCAATTGCCAGCCATAGGTCCGCACCACGACGCTGACAATCAGTGGTGCGATGACGACCATCGTGAGGATGCGATTCACGAGAGGGTTGGTGCGTACCATGACGAGTGCGACCGGATAGCCGAGTGCCATTGCGACGCCCGTCGTGACGAGGCTGATCCGCAGCGTTGTCAGCAGGACGTGGCTGTAGAGCGGCGTGCCGAAGAAGTGCCGGTAGTGTTCGAGCGTCAGTGGCAGTCCGATCGTGCCGTCAGGCGCCTGGGTAAGGACGCTGCAGGCCAGCAGTCCCACGGCCGGAAAGGCGAAGAACATTACCAGGAACGCCAAGGACGGCAACAGCAATGCAGTGGTCGCCGCTTGCGGCAAAGCAGGCCACACGCGCAACGGGTTTCTTGCGCGGGCGGGCGGAGTGGCGGGCAAGGCTTGGACCGGTAGCGCGGCCATGACAGACGAAGCTCCTATGGCGCCGGTTCGGTGCTTCCTCCGACGTTCGGAGCAGCAATATCCATGCCATGCTCACAGCCACATTGTCGCCGTGGGCCTGCTGAGTTTTTGATCTGCCGAACGGGACCTTTGGCGGCTTCTCCGGCAATCATGGTCTGTGGTTCGTCGGATGCCCCTCATGAAACTGAACATGATGCGGGCATATCCGCTCCATATGTAAGCATGAAGCTCATAGTCTGGGCGTATGTGGGCGCCGATCGCTGCTTCTGCATGCGATTTCATCTGATCTGACGCACGTTCCGCCCCATCGAGCGGCGTCTGAAATCTGGACGCCGGCCACGGTTCTGCTGCTTTGCATGTTGCCGTGGGTACCGTCGAAGATCGCCGACGCCTGATCGCCAACACCATGCGACAGGGCGTCAACAGGGCATGCTTCTTGCGACGTGGTTCTCCGGCCGTCTGCGAGCGCAGCAACAACCCGGGGAATCCGGCTTCATGACACCGAACAAGTGCGGACCGCGCGGCGCTGTCGGCAATGTGCCGCGCAGGAAATTTCGAAGGGACTGGTGCCCGTTCTGCAGCGTCGCGGCCTGATGCCTGCCACCTATACGGGCACAACCACGTGGGAGGTTCTGCGCGCGTTCTGACCTTGCTGGCTGCAGCGAACAAACGACAGCACTCACAAGGATACTGGGAGACTGAACATGAAGAGACGCACCTTCCTCGCGGCTTCGGCCGCGGCACTTGCTTTGCCTGCAGTCAGTCAGGCGCAAAGGACCCGCGTATTGAAGTTCATCGCCCAATCGGACCTGGCGATCGTCGATCCGATCTGGACGACGGCCTACGTGACCCGCAACCACGGCTTCATGGTGTTCGACACGCTGTATGGCCAGACGGGCAAGGCAGGCGGATATGCGGCCACGCCGCAGATGATTGCCGGACACGCCATCGAGAGTGACGGCACGGTCTGGAAACTTACACTGCGCGACGGTTTGCTATTCCATGACGGAGAGAGAGTTCTGGCGCGCGACTGTGTCGCGTCGATCCAGCGCTGGGGCAGGCGCGATGCCTTGGGTCAGGCGTTGCTGGCGCGCACCGATGAGTTGTCGGCTCCTGACGACAAGACGATCATGTTCCGTTTGAAGGAGCCGTTCCCGCTGCTGCCTGACGCATTGGGTCATGGTGCTTCGAACATGTGCGCGATGATGCCGCAGCGCATTGCCGAGACCGATCCGTTCAAGGCATTCACCGAGGTCATCGGCAGCGGCCCATATAGATTCAACGCCGCCGAGCGTGTGCAAGGCTCGCGGTTCGTTTACGAAAAATTCGACAAGTACAAGCCGCGTGAAGCCGGAGAGGTCAGCTTCACGTCGGGGCCGAAGATCGTGCATTTCGATCGCGTGGAATGGAGCGTCCAACCGGATCTTTCCACCAAGGCGGCGGCGATGCAGGCCGGCGAGATGGACTGGTGGGAGAATCCGTCGGCCGACCTGCTTCCGGTGCTGCGCAAGGCCGGCGTCCAGACGCGTATCAACGATTATACGGGCAATCCCTATGTTCTGAGACCGAACCATCTATATCCGCCGTTTGACAAGCCGGCGGTGCGCCGGGCGCTGATGGGAGCGATCGACCAGAAGGAATTCATGCTGGCGATGATGGGCGAGGACGCCTCGCTCTGGCAGATACCATGTGGCTTCTTCCCGCCGTCCTCACCGTTGGCCAGCGACTCGGGCATGTCGGCGCTGACCGGCAAACGTGACTACGCCGCAGTGAAGACCGCGCTGGAGAAGGCGGGCTATCAGGGGGAGAAGGTGATCCTGATGGGAGCCACCGACCAGCCAACCAACTATCCCTTGGCCGAGGTGGCCGCCGAGATGCTGAAGCGCGTTGGCATGAACGTAGACTATCAGGCGACCGACTGGGGTACCGTGGTGCAGCGCCGTGCGGTCGCCAAGCCTCCGGCTGAGGGCGGCTGGAATCTGTTCTGCACCGGCTTTTCGGGCCTCGACTTGTTCACGCCGGCCAGCCACTTGCCATTGCGCGGCAACGGCAAGAACGCCTGGTTCGGCTGGCCGACGAACACGAAGATCGAAGAGATGCGTGATACATGGTTCAAGGCACCGGATGTCGCGGCGCAAAGACAGATCGCCGCAGCGATCCAACTGCAGGCATTCGAAGATGTGCCATATTATCCGCTCGGGATGGCGCGGAACTCGACCGCGTTTCAGAAGGATATCACCGGCATCCCGGAGGGTTTCGTGATCTTCTGGAACGTACGTCGCGCATAGCTTTGCAGGCCGCACAGTTGGCATCCGCAGGCACGAAACTCTTCACGCCCACGCATCGTGCTCGAGACATCAGGTCATGGCCGAATGCAGGTCCGACTTGGCCTGCTTCTTGCCTGAGGACCTCGCCAAAGGTGCGGCTAACGGCCTGGGTTTGGGGTGAATTGCGGAACCAACCGCTGGCGCCGTCGCGTGCCACCCGACCTCGCCGTAAGAGACAGGGGGACTGGGCGATGACACGATCTATAATGACCAGGCGCAATATCCTGGTGGCCGGTGCGGTTGGCCTTGCCATGCCTTATGTCTGGTCGCGCCCCGCGCGTGCTGCCGGACAGGTCGTGGTGCGCAACCCAGGCGGCGCTTACGGCGACACGCAGAAGAAGTACATCTACGACGCTTTCACCAAGGAGACCGGGATCGAAGTCGTCGTCGTTGCCAGCACAATGGCAAAGATGCTGGCGATGGTGAAATCCGGCAACGCCGAACTCGACGTTGCCGATGCCGGTCTCGATGGTCTGATCACCTTGCACAAGGCAGGTGCGATGGCATCGATCGACTACGCCAAATGGAAATACACTGACCCCAACGACATCGCCAAGGAATTCCGCGCCGAAACGACGGTGGGCTTCAATCTCTATGCTACTGTGCTGGGCTATAACAAAGAGGTGTTTCAAGAAGGTAAGCAGCCCAGGAACTGGGAGCAATTCTGGGACGCCAAGGCATTCCCCGGCGCGCGCATGCTGGCGGACATGGCCTCCGGCGCGCCGAACCTGGAATTCGCCTTACTCGCCGATGGTGTCCCGATGGACAAGATCTTTCCGATCGACATCGACCGCGCCTTCAAATCGATGTCGCACATCAAGCCTGCGATCAAGAAGTTCTGGGACACTGGTGCCCTGTCAGCCCAGATGCTGGCCGATAAAGACGTGGCGCTTGGCTCGATCTGGAATGGCCGTCTGCAGGCGATCGCTGACAAGGGTGCACCACTGGCGATCGAATGGAACCAGCACATGCTGCAAATCCAGGGGCTGGGTATCTTCAAGGACGGCAAGAATGCCAAGGAAGCGCAACTCCTTGTCGACTACTCGATGAGTGCCAAGCCGAATTCCGGCGTCGGGATGGAGCTGAACTACGGACCGATCAACCGCAAGTCGTTCGATCTACTGTCACCAGCGATGATCGCCAGGCTGCCAGGTAGCCCGGCGAATCTGCAGCGGTCGTTTCTGCAGGATGTGAAGTGGTGGGACGAAAACCGCGCCAAGGTCAATTCGATGTGGTCGAAGTGGATCCTGACGTGATGGGGTGAACCGAGGCTGGTTTCATGGCGGCTGATTTCATCTCACCCGGAGCGACTGTCGCCGCCGGCCGTGGCGCGATCGAGCTGCGCGGACTGACCAAACGTTACGGCGAGGAGACCGTGGTCAACGCCATCGGTGCCTCGATCGCGCCAGGCGAGTTCTTCTCGCTGCTCGGCCCGTCGGGGTCAGGCAAGACGACCACCTTGATGATGGTGGCCGGCTTCGTTCATCCCGATGGCGGTAAAATCCTGCTCGACGGCGAGGACATTGCCTCCGTGTCGCCGCAAAAGCGCGGCTTTGGCATGGTGTTTCAGAACTATGCAATCTTTCCCCATCTGAACGTGTTCGAAAACATTGCCTTTCCACTGCGCGCGCGGCGCTGGCCGAAAGCCGCGGTCGCCGAACGGGTGGCCTGGGCCCTGGAGATGGTGCGGCTTAGCCGGTTCGCGGACCGATACGCACGACAACTCTCCGGCGGGCAGCAGCAGCGTGTCGCACTGGCGCGTGCGATCGTCTTTCATCCGTCTGTCCTGCTGATGGATGAACCGCTTGGCGCCCTCGACAAGAACCTGCGCTACCAGATGCAAGTCGAGATCAAGGAGATCCAGCACCGCCTTGGCATGACCGTGGTGTATGTCACGCACGACCAGGAGGAGGCGATGAGCATGTCGGACCGCATCGCCATCATGAACCGTGGTCGGATCGACCAGATCGGACCGCCCGGCATCGTCTATGAACAGCCGGTCAATCCGTTTGTCGGCCGTTTCCTGGGTGAGGCGAACCTGATCGACGGCACGGTCGCGGCTGTGAGCAGCGAGTTAGTACGGCTGGTTCTGCGGTCCGGTCAGGAATTGCACGCCCCATGTAGCGGCAACCATGCCAGTGGCGACGGCCTGCTGTTTATCCGCCCGGAGCGCGTCGAGATCGCCCCCCGGACGCATGCGCCAGCAAATCCGCACTGCAATGCGCTCGTCGGTCGGGTCCGTCGCTGCTCCTTTCTCGGCAATATCCTGCGGTACGCGGTGGAGGTTGACGGCATCGCGCCGATCACCGTCGATCTGCAAAATACCGTTGGCGTCTCGCCGTTGCCCACCGGCACGCCGGTGGTGCTGCGCTGGCCAGTCGCCGACAGCCTGATCCTGGCGCACGACGCGCCGTGAGCAGCACGGTCGCTACACTGGCGGGTCCGGTGCCCCGCGCTCGGACGGCACCACGCGACCTCACGCTGCTGCTGATGCTGCCAGCTTTGGCCCTGCTGGTTCTGATGTTCCTCCTGCCACTGGCGCTATTCTTCGTCCGGACGTTCATGGAGTTCGAAGGGACCACGGCGGAGTTCATCGATCAGGCAAGGGATCTGCTGCTGTCGCAGCCGTATCTGACGGCGCTCGGTACGACCAACTGGATCGCCCTGATCGTCACCGTCACGGTACTGCTTGTCGGCTACCCGATCGCCTACTATCTGGCGACGGCGACCGGTGTCGGTGTCAGCATCGTCATGTTGTCTATCATCCTACCCTATTTCACCAGCGTCATCGTGCGTACCTTCTCCTGGATGGTCCTGCTGGGCGAGCATGGGCTTGTCAATGAGCTTCTGCGAGGGACAGGACTCATCGATCAGCCGCTGCCGCTGATGTACAATCGCCTCGGCGTCGTGATCGGCATGAGCTATGTGCTGCTGCCCTATATGGTGCTGACGCTCTATGCAGCGATGCGCGGCATCGATCCGTCACTGATGCGTGCGGCGGAGAGCTTGGGCGCAAGTGGGTTCTACACGTTCCGGCGCGTGTATTTTCCCCTCAGTCTGCATGGCGTCCTGTCCGGTGCGCTGATCGTGTACATCCTGTCGATCGGGTATTTCATCACCCCGGCGCTGATGGGTGGCCAGCATGACATCATGATTGCGATGCTCATCGATCGCGCTTTGGAAGTTGCCGTCGATTGGCCCGGGGCGGCGCTGATGTCGCTGACATTGCTGACGGTGACTCTGGTGCTGTACGCAGTCTACTATCGCATCACCGACATCCGACGCCTGATCGGAGCCCGCTGAATCGTGCGTCGCTGGACCGCCAGTCTGCTGCGTATCTATGTCGGCGCGATGTGTGTATGGCTGTTGGCGCCGATCGTCATTGTCATCATCCTGGCCTTCAGTGGCGACGGCTACCTGAGCTTTCCTCCGACCTCGCTATCCCTGCAATGGTTCGGCCGCCTCATTGGTGACGTGCAGTGGCAACGGGCCCTGCTGTCGAGCCTGATCATCGGCGCCATCGCCTGCGTCGTCGCTACGACGATCGGTTTCTTTGCCGCCTATGCCTTCCTTCGCGTCGAGTTTCGCGGCAAGAAGTTGCTGCTGTCGTTGATGCTGACCCCTGTCATCGTGCCGAGTATCATCACGGCAATCGCAATGTACTATCTGTCTGGCAAGCTACGGCTGATCGGCAATGTCGTGTGGCTGGGTTTCTGCCACGCGGCCATCGCCATGCCGATTGTGCTGCTGATCTTGCTGTCGGCTCTGCACGCGGTCGATCCCAATCTTGAACGTGCCGCGCTAGGCTTGGGCAGCAGCCGCAGCCGCGTCTTCTTTCGAGTCGTGCTGCCAATCGCGCTGCCTGGCGTGCTGTCCGCTGCGTTGTTCGCCTTTCTCACCTCATTTGATGAGTTGCTGATTTCGCTATTCCTGGCCGGTGTCCGTGCGCAGACCTTGCCTGTACGCATCTGGAACAGCCTTAATCTGCAGGTCGAACCGACGATTGCCGCCATCAGTGCATTCCTGATCGGCGTCACCTGTATCATCCTGGGCACCGACGGCATCCTGCGCCATCGTCGTGGTCAGGAGCGGGCGCGGAGCTGAGTGACGCCGGCCCTGGCGATGGGTGTGGCCTTGACTTACGGCGCCAGCAGATTCTCGCGCAGCGTACGACCTTGGTACTCGCGCCGGAACAGTCCGCGGCGCTGCAGTTCAGGCACCACAAGGCGTACGAAATCCTCGAACATAGCGGGAAATACGGTCGGCCATATGATGAACCCGTCGCAAGCGTCGTTGTTGAACCAGTCTTCCAGAAAATCGGCAATCGTCGCGGCGGTACCCACCAGCAGGCTGCGCGGCCGGCTGACAGCCTCGTCGAAGCTGATGCCCTCGGAACGCGCGAGCTGCACCACCCGGTCGTAGGAGCCCTGGATGCCTTGATTGCCTTGTGCCGCCGCCACCGCCGGCTCGTTGGTGTGTGCGCTGAGGTCGACACCGAGCAGATGCGAATTGCCAGCCCGCACCAGTTCAGGGTCGCAGAGTGAATCGAGATATTCGGCCTTCTCACGCGCTATCGCTTCTGTCTCACCTACCATAACTGCGAAAGATGGCAGGACCGCACAGGTCTCAGGCGCGCGTCCGAGGGCTGCCATACGATCCTTGATATCGACGTAGAATGTTTGTGCATCGGCCTTGGTGTGGGGTGTGCAGAAGATCATCTCCGCCCAGCGCGCGGCGAAGGCTCTCCCGCGTGGTGACGAGCCTGCTTGGAGAAATACTGGCCGCACTTGCGGACTGCGCGGCATCGACAATGGTCCCCGCGTGCGCACATGCCGGCCAACATAGTCGGCATAGCGTACCTTCGACGCGTCGACGAACACGCCGCCGGCTCGGTCAAGCACAAGCGCATCTTGGTCCCAGCAGTCCCACAGCGCACAACATGCCTCCAGAACCTCATCGGCGCGATCGTAGCGCAGGTCTTTGGGTGGGATGGTCTCCAGACCGAAATTGCGCGCCTCGAGATTGGTGGCCGATGTGACCACGTTCCACGCGATGCGTCCCTTGGTAAGCAGATCGAGTGAGGCGAGCGTACGTGCCAAATAATAGGGAGGCTGGAAGGTGGTAGAGAGCGTGGCGCCGAGGCCCAGGCGGCTGGTGACGCGCGCCATAAGGGGCAATACGGTGAGCGGATCCAGGTAGCTGATCTGCCCACCGAGTTCCAGGTAGGTGCGGAAATGATTGCCGTGCAAGTCCGGCACACCAAACGTATCGGCGAAGAAACCGGCGTCGAACCTGCCTTGCTCCAATAGACGTGCCAGAGATTCGTAGCGGTCCGGTTCGAAGATGTCGTGCAGCGCCGCCCCGGGATGACGCCAACCCCCGCCATGGTTCGCCGTGGGGCCGGTCTTGAGATATGCAACCAAATGCATCCGGCGCTGACTTGTCGGCATCCGCGTCAATGTCCCCGGTTAACCGAAAGGGGTCGAAGCAAGCACTATGCCAGCTTCTTGCGGGCCGCCACTGGGACTCTTGCGCTTAATAAACGAACATCGCGGACGAGGAGCATGCGCAGTCACCACCCGGCACTTTTCTTAAGCAACAAGGCGACTGCGATAGGGCGATTGCACGGTTGTGCGGTTCGGGTTTGCATTGCATTCGTTGACGGTCGTTTGTCAACCCGGAGCGGACAGCGGAACGTTGCAGGTGTCAAAAATCGACCGATCGATGCCGATAGTCGCCGAAGCCGAGAGGATCGCGGATCGTCGAGATTCCTGTTGGAAGTCAACAGCGCAATTTTCTGAAGGATCGAGAGGACGGCTCTTCGTCGTGCACAGACAGGATTTGCGGCTTTAGATCACCCCGTTACCATGGCTCAGAACAATCGAGTGGGAATGATCCAGGCCCATACTGGGCTATCCGACCAAGCCACAACTGCTCCCCTGCCTGCGCCCTTATTTGTGCCCTCGCGCTGCATTTATTCACCTTTCGTTCGCGGCATTCGCGCATCTCGCGACCGTCAAAAAGCTCGATAACACGGCATTTCCTTGAGTCCCGGCCCGGGATTGCTAAACCGTTATAGGATGTCAAGCTCTATCATGAGATTGAATCTCATCTCCTCCGCCAAAACGGCAAAGAATCCAAGTGCTTAGGTTGTTGGACCAACCCGACGCGGCGGCGATCGAGCGGCTGCTCGTTCGAGGTGTTCCAGTAGGCGCATCGCCAGCCATCGGCGCAGATCACTCATTCCCGACCTCGCAGCGACGGATGATCCGCTGCACCGACAGCATGAAGGCCGGTTCTTCCACGGTTAATATCCCGCTTCGTTGTCACCTTGCTCAAGCCTCGAGAGGGTGCCGCGCAATGCCTCTACGAGGCCATCTACTGTGCCGGTCGCAAGATGGGAACCGGATCAAGGCCTCCAGCCACCCGTCTGACAAGAAGCCGCCGACCAGAGATGGTCTCATTGACGGGACGACGGTTAGGAACTGTTAAGCAAGTCTTCACGATAACTGGTTTAGTTGGTTCCACGCCCTCAATCACAGTCTTCCATGGAAGGAATATCCCATGTTCGTCAGCGAACTGATGACCAGGAAGATCGAGTGGACTGCACCGACCACCACTCTCGCAGACGCAGCGCGTCGCATGCGCGACAGGAACATCGGCTGTCTTCCAGTGGGGAACGACAGCAGCTTCGTTGGCATACTCACAGAGAAAGACATCACCACACGCGCAACGGCCGAGAGTATGGACCCGAGCACGACTACCGTTGGCGAGATCATGACGAGAGGGGTCGTTTACTGCCAGGATAATGACAGCATCGAGGATGCGATCCACACCATGCAGGCGCGACAGATCCATCACCTGCCTGTTCGCAACAGTTCGAACATGGTTGTCGGGATCGTGTCGCTATCAGATCTGGCTCTGAAGGGGCCCTCGGAACTGTACAGTGACGTTTCGCGCTTGGCATTCCAGAACTCGTCTCTCACCAACGCGACCAGGTCTGGATTGGCAACGTGAGAACTGGCCACGCTTGGCGGGAGTGACAAATACACTTATGTACTTGGTCCCGGTCTGTAAGACCGTGTACCCATTGCGAACATGGCGGCTCGCCTCCCAGTGCGCAACGCAGAAGGAGCCCACGAGAGCATATGGAATGTGTTCGTTGGGCTCGATGTCGCCAAGATGGGACTCGCCGTGAGGATGGCGGAAGGGCGGCAGCGATGCCGCCCTTTGTCTATCAGACATCACAATGGTCACCTGATCCAGTGCCTCTGGCAGCAGTGTCCAGACGTCCCAATTGTTGTCGGTGCTGCGCATGCCGGCGCGTGGGTCTCGTTTGATCGCGTGGTTGAGGCTCGGGAAGCGGAGCGGGTCACGGAAGATGAACACAGGCGTGGCGCACTGTCAGAAATTGCGATTCCTGCGATGGTCGCGTTCATGAGCGAGTAGCTGTTTCAAAGTGATACTGAGTGACGTACCCCTATTTCTGGCAGAATGATCCATCTCTATATTTGTGCTATAAATACACGGTTTAGAATTGACTCAGCGCATGTCCCGATGCACGCGGCGAATGCGCGTCCAGGTGCTACGACTTCAATCCTGCACCGATGTGCAGACCATGGACCGCAACCACTGATGCGCCGGATCCTTGTCCAGTCCCCGATGCCAGATCATCGACAGGTCAGTCCGAGGCGAAGGGAATGGCAATTCCTTCAGAACGAGGGGGCAAACCATCGTAAGACCGATCGCGGCTCTCCGAGGAACGATCGTCAGCCGATCGGCTCCTACAGCATGAGTAGGATGGACAGGAATGGTACACGAGCCGCTTTCGTGCGCGTCAGCCTCATCATCGCGTTATGACCGGTCGGCCCAGCGTGATGCGCCAATCCAGCCAGAATGGTCGCCTGCGGGAGCCCGGCTATCGCGGGTGCACGAATGCCCTGGAAACTCACGTCGTGACACGTGGTGCAGGCCAACGCGCCATGCCCATTGCCATGATGGGCGGTGGCGCCGCCATCCGGTGCTGCGCCCGTCGCCATGAGCGCTAAGGCGGCTGGCAACGGCGAGACCAAATGAGGTCAAGTGCACGATTGCCCGTCACCAATTGTTGGTGTCCCTAGTCGGTCCAGACAAGAGGCAGGACTGGATCAGAACGTGATTGTCGTAGTCCGGCCAGAGTTGATTGGTCGCATTTGCACGCTAGCTCCCGCGGCAGCGGTTTGCCGAGCAAATAGCCCTGGACCTCCGGGCAATTCTGGTCTCGCAATAGCTCAAGCTGGCTTTTGGTTTCGACGCCTTCGGCGGTGACAGCAATATTGAGGCGCTGTGCCATCGCAAGGACCGTTTCAACGATCGCCCGCGTCGTGCTGTCGGTTTCCTGGGCTTGTACAAACGACTGATCGAGTTTGATACGATCAAAGGGAAAGCGTCGCAGGTAACTGAGACTTGCATAGCCGGTGCCGAAATCGTCGAGTGCCAGATGCAGGCCGCACTCATGCAGCTCCCGTAGGGTTTGCAGCGCGTCGACCTCATCGCTGATCAGAACGCCCTCCGTTATCTCCAGTTCAAGCCTGCTCGCCTTAATCCCATGCTGCTTCGCCACGGCTTCGATCTTGGCCGTCAGATCATCAGAATAGAATTGCGCCGGCGAGAGATTGACCGCCATGCGCCCATTTGGCATGCAAGCAGCCAGAGCACATGCCTGATGAAGGATCTGCAATCCCAACACGGCAATCAGACCACTCTGTTCAGCAATAGGGATGAAGACGGATGGTGGAATATAACCCCGCGTAGGGTGCCGCCAACGAGCCAGAGCCTCAAAACCGGCAAGGCGCAGCGAGTCGGTGTGGAATCGTGGTTGAAACCAAGCCTCGACCTCCTCGCGTTCTAGTGCCGCCCTGAGATCGTTTTCCAGCGCGCTGCGCTCGAGCAGCTCAGCGTCCATTCCTGGATTGTAGCGCAACGCCGAGCCACGGCCGCGGCTCTTGGCTTGATATAATGCCGTATCGGCATGTTGCAGGAGATCCGAGGCTACCTGTCCATCTTCGGGATAGATCGCCAAACCGACCGTTGCAGAGAGACGGAACTGCGTTCCGTTGATCTCCATCGGCTCGTCCAGTGCCTTGTTCACGGAATCGACCAGCAACTGGACATTGTCATCCGGTGTATCCAATACGCGCAGGATCGCAAATTCGTCGCCGCCGCTTCGCGCTACCAGACCCGCTGTGCCACCGCATGCATGTAGGCGGCGAGCGACTTCCAGCAGTATCTGATCTCCCGCTGCGTGCCCCAGCGTGTCATTGGGAACTTTGAAGTTGTCCAGATCCAGGCAGACCAAACCGAGCCGCTGCACGCTCGCATCCTGAAGCGTCCTCTCCAACCGGTCATTGAGCAGGATGCGGTTCGCCAATCCGGTCAGCGAATCATGATGGGCCACATAGCGGATCTTGTCTTCGGCCATGCGCCGTTCCGTAACGTCGGTAAGCGTGTGTATCAGTCCGCCTTCGGGCAGCGCGAGGCTTGTCGCCTCGATGGTCTGAGTGCCGAAGTGCAGGTCCCTGCAGCCGCCGCCAGAGTCAGTCGGTTGAGCTGTGATGCCGGCGCGCGACAGCAGAATGGCTTGAGTGTCAGCCGGAAGGCCGCCTGGCGTCAGCAGCGCTGTTGGCAGGTTGAGAAGCTCGACGAACCGCCGATTGATCACCCGAATACATCCTGAATTGTCGAGGGCTGCGATGCCCTGGCTCATATGCCTGAGGGTAACGAGCAATGCCTGGCGTGACGCCGCGGAATGCAACGACTGCCGAATCCAGAAACAGCCCAGGCACAACACCACGAGCGACGCCGCTGCGCCAACGATTCGGGACCATGTCCGGATTGACCGGTACTGACGATAAATCCGTTCATCATCAAATCCGACCATCACGGCCAATGGATATTTGTGGAGGCGGTGGGCGCTTATGATGCGTGCTGTGCCATCCCACGGAGACATGGCAGTAAAGGTTGGGTTGCCACCTGCCAGTGCAGTGGCGAATCCCTGCTTATCTGCCAGATTTTGCCCAACTGCATCCGGATGGCTGGGCCCAAGTGCACGCACGACGCCGTCCAGACCAACCAGCATGATAAAGCCGTTGCCGACATCCGGTGTGTCGTAGAATTCCGACAGATCCTCGCACCCTGCAGATACCGCTACGATACCGGCGAATTGTCCGTCTGAGGTCAGCAGCTTCCTGGAAAACTGGACGGTCCACTTACCGGAGACGCGACCCAGAACCGGCTTGCTGACAAACATCTCGTCGCGCCGAGCGTCGAGCTGGACACGGAAATGCTCGCGGTCGGCGATGCTTACTGGCTGTTTGGCCATCGGCAGTGTGGATTGGGTGACAATGCCGTCGGCCCCGGCCATTGCGATCTGAACGGTCATGCGGTCGGGCGGCGTCTGGCTGGCCACCCAAGCGTTGAGGCTGAACTTAGCGTTCTGTTCGGCAAATCCGTGACGGATGGCGCGTAACGCCTGATCCACTTCGGAACTGATCCGCTCACTGCTCTCAGCGAATGCCTGCGCCAGCGTTGCAGTCTCCGCAACCGCCGAGCTCCTGGCATTCTCCCGGAGTTGGAAGAGCGTGAATGCGACTGCACCCCAGATCAATCCAAGGCATGCAAGGATCATCAACAGCTCGGGCAGGATCTGCCGGATTTGCCCAACAAGCCGCAGCACACCCGCCCATATCGTGCGCCTTGTGGCACGCGCGCGCAACAAGCCCGATCCCACGTCGTCCGTGGGACGTGGCAGCGCGCCGTCCGTACAGAAGTTGCCCCTGTTGTCCACCAAACGCACTTTGGACTTGGCAACTTAAGAACCTATTGCGGCGTCATCATTTGGCAGCCGGCCGACCGAGCGGACGCGGGATAGGCCTGCTTCACCAGCGTTGCTCAGGACAGACTTAACAATATCGGCTATTCGTCCCTGTCGCTTGTCACGAACCTGCACTTCGGTTCGTGGTTTTGGCTGGCACGATGCGGTGGAGGTGGCCTCGGCACGAAGTGCCTCGAATTTCCGGTGGAGCAAACGGTTCAGCGCTGCGGCTGCACAGGCAATAGACCGTTCATAGTTGATGGACAGGAACCAAGCTGGCGGGCCCATGACACAGGCTTTCGGTGAATGTCGCCTCGCACCACGAAGTTTGCCAATGTAGCCTTGCCCGATTGAGGGGACAGCGGAAGCGATGCTGTGCACCCGCGGGGAGGCTTCCAACCTCGTGGACCAAGACGTCGTCATCCTCAAGTGATGCCGATGAGCGGCGCTGGTCAGTCCTCCCCTAGCAATTGGATGATTCCGGCATCAGCTGCAGCGTCCGTGTGACGTTCGCCGCCCTCGGCGTTCATTCGCGTCGGGGGCTTGTCGGCGCTGCAAGGGACTCCTGCGTAACAACAGTTGTGGGTGAGGTTCTTCGCCAGCTTGCAGACCTTTGTATTCGCGGTATCTACTGGAGCGAAGGCATTCATCCGGTGCTTCATTCAGTATCAACTTCGCGTCGGCGAACATCATCGCCAAGGGAATCCCAGCAAGGGGGCGGATGGGGGGCTAGTAGCGCGGTAAGGGGAGGCCATGAATCCTGTGCCGTTGTCCGGATCACGCAGCGATCATCGGTGACGATGGCCCTAGCGCTGTGGCAACCCTGACGCGTGATGCCCCAAGTGCGCTCCCAGCGGCCATCGTCAGCGATGAATGCCGAAGCAGGTGGTCGTTCATCGCTCCGTCACCGCGGACGTCGCTGGTCGCCATCCGCAGGGCCGCCGAATCTCGGCTGATCCGCCTGTCTGCGCCCTGCACGTCGATCAAGCAGGATCACGCCAACAACCGCTGCTGGAACTGCACAGGCTGTCCAACCGGCCACATAGCCGCCAGTCACTCGCAACAGCAGCGAGAAGACGGATGGGCACAGGAACGCGCCCATCTGGCCGAACGACAGCACACCGCCTGTCACCAGGCCGGCCCGCCCAACCGGTGCCAGACGCGCGGATTCCGACAACAGAATGCCGTGCCAGGACATCGCCGTGGCGCTCAGTACGCCGGCAACCACGCCGATTGCGAGAACCGGCCATGTCTGTGTGATTGCACCGGTCAGCACAACGCTTCCTGCCATGCCGAACGCCAGCCCGGACATCACCCGCCGTGGCGCCAGATAGGAACTGCCGACCCAGCCCCAAAGAATGCGGCACGGGATCGCGATGGCGATGACCGTGGAGAATAATGCACCGGCCGCCACAAGGTTGTACCCCAGTGTGGTAAGATACGTCACGAAGTAGGCGATGAACACCGCCTGGAGACCGTTGAAGGCGAAGCAGGCAAAAGACAGCCCGCGCAGTTCGTGCACCCGCAGGACGCCTGTGACGGTCGTGACGAAGTCCGAGAGTCGGATCGCGTGATTGGATGTATGTTCGGTATCGAGCCTGCCATGCAGTGGCTGCAACAGCAGGGCAAAGAACCAGCAGGCTGCCGCGCTCACCAACATCGTGCCACGCCAGCCCAGTGATTGCGCTATCGGCGGGCCGAGCCAGCCACCGAGCAGGATGCCGGCGGGAATGGCAGTCTGTGTGATGGAGAAAGCGAGCGGGGCGTATCGTCTGATTGCCCATCGACCCAGCAACTGGGAACTCGCCGGGGTGGCAACGGCCGCCACACCGTTTCCGATCAGCGCCGACAGGACGAAGCCGGCCGCACCGCCGATAACCGCGACCGCCATCCCACCTCCGACCGAGACAAGTGCGATCTGGCTCATCCGGATCGCACCATAGCGGATGATGAACCCACCCGATCCGAGTTGGCCGATCAACGCGGCGATCGCGGTCAGGCCAAAATAGACGCCAACCCATGCGGGATCGGCATGGAGTTCAAGAATGATCAACGGGGCAAGCACCGCCGGCAGCACTCTGCCGACCGAGCCGCAGGTCTGTTGCAAGAACATCGCCGCGACGGCGATCAGCATTTTCGACAAGTCGCGCGCTTCCCGTTTGAACGCTCCGTTCCAACGCAAAGGGCCGGCAACGTCAACGTAAGGCCCCGTCGGGGGCTTATGCTGGCCGCCTACACGGGTGTAGCTTCCTCCCAAGGGAATCATGACGGGGAGGTAAGCCGATGGCCGAAATCCTTGGATTGGGAGTGACTCACTCGCCCTTGCTGGTTGGCAGCACCGACCGGATGGCGGGGATTTTCGAGCGGGTGCTGGACAGCCCGCGTTTGCCGGCGTCGGCTCGCGTTCAGGCGGACTGGCCCGCGCAAATGCAGCACGAATGGGCCGAGCACCAGGCGGGTCGCGCGGCTGCCGCGCATCGCCATCGTGCGATCGAGGGGTTTCGCGCCGTGCGCGCGGCGTTGGATTCGTTCAACCCGGACTTCATCCTGATCTGGGGCGATGACCAGTACGAGAACTTCCGAGAGGACGGCGTGGCGCCGTTCTGTGTGTTCGCCCTGGACGGAATCGACTCGCGTCCATTCAAGCGGGCCGGCTCTGCCAACGCCTGGGGCGAGCCTGCTGATACTGTTGTCCACAGCCAGGGCCATCGCGTCGGCGGGCGTTGGCTGGCGACCTCACTGGTGGAGCAAGGGTTCGACATCAGCTATGCCTACACGATGCGACATGAGGCTGGTCTGCCGCATGCGTTCATCAATGCCATGCTGCTGCTCGATTACGACCGCCGTGGTTTGCCATGGCCGGTCGTGCCGTTCCACGTGAACTGTTACGGATCGTCCACAATCTCGAAACGGGGCGCTTTCGCACATATCGATGGCACCGGGTCCGATGAGACTGATCCTCCCGGTCCATCGCCTGCCAGGTGCTTTGCCCTGGGAGCAGCGACCGCACGGGCACTGAAGGCGAGCGAGTGGCGGGTGGCCGTGATGGCGTCATCGAGCTGGTCGCATTCGTTCCTCACCGCCAAGAACAACTATCTCTATCCGGACTTGCCATCAGACCGCGCTCGGTTCGACGAACTGCGTGACGGGGAGATGAGTCGGTGGCAGACGCTGACGACCGCTCAGCTGGAGGATGCGGGTCAGCAGGAGTTGCTCAACTGGGTCTGTCTTGCAGGTGCGATGCATGAACTCGGCCTGCGGCCGGTGTGGACGGACCTGGCCGAGACCTATATTTACGCTGCCCCGAAAGCGTTCGCGATTTTCGAGGTTCAATGACCAACGCCGTGGTGTCCAGGCTTGTCGTGGCGGGGCTCGCTGCATTTGGCCTCTTGCTCTTGGCAGGTCGTGCAATAGCCGGAACGCAGGTCCTGGTGCCGCCGGTCAGTCCGGCCTGCATCTCCTCGCCGTTCGGTCCCCGGATTTTACCGGACCACCCGCAGGCGGGCACGTATCACTATGGCATCGACCTGCCTGCGCCTGATGGCGCACCTGTCGTGGCGACCGCGCCCGGTACGGTGATGCGCATTGACGAAGGTGGTCCTGGTGGCCTCGAAGTCGTGGTGCAGCACAAGGGGTTCATCGGCGTCTACAGCCACTTTCAAACGATCTCCCCGGTGCTTGTCGAGGGCAAAACTCATGTCGCTGCGGGTGAGAATCTCGGTGTTGTCGGCAAGTCGGGGATGATCTTCGGTACGCACCTGTACTTCGAAATGATTTTGGGCGGAAAGCCGGTTGATCCGGCCCCCTATCTGGGCGTGCCCATGTGCAGCGGGGAGCCACATCGGACAGCCTCCGCCCGAACAGGCAGCAAGGGGGTCGAGGGGGTCATGGTCGACGGGCGACGATACTACATGCTCCTCCCTTCAGCAGGGCGCTAGCGCCATCTATCAAGTTCGCTGCCATTGTTGACGCGTGATCTGATCCATTGTGCATGCGGCATCCGGTAGGCGAAGTTGTACACGGCAGCAGATGTAGAAGGCGAACATGCCACGTATTGATGATCTGTCAGACGCCGAATTCATGAGGTTGCAGTCCGAGTACGGCGAAAGCCCTCCGATCTGCGCCATCTGCACGTTGGAGGATGTGCGGCATCTGCTACTGGAGCTGGCGGCCGGTGATGCCGTGTCGGATGAAGTGAAGGATGTGCTCGCGCCGCTGCTCTATGCCGTGACAGGCGCGCTGGTGACGGACCGGACAATGGCGGAACAAGGAAATGGCTCGGCTCATCTCGGTGGCGATGAAGACATTGACGACGACGTGGTCCCCACACGGACGCAGTAGCGCCGATCATCAGTTCGCGGGATAGGGGTCGCTACGACCTTGTGCCGGCGATGAACCAGCCCGTGCGCAGGCCATTCGCCCAATCGGGGCGGCCATTCCTGTCAGCCCTGGCAACCGCAGCCTTCCAGTCATATCTGATTGCGACCATGTCGGCCGATATGCCGTCATCATTGATGTCGAGGACAGCATACCGCGCATGGGGCGAGCCTGCTTCCGACACGTGGGGATCATCGCCCGGATCGTCATAGGACGGGCAACCAACGCTCCCCGGATTCAGGATCGTCGGGCCGCCAGGCAATTGGACGAAGTGCTGTTGGTGGCTGTGGCCGCAAAGAACGATACGGGCCTGAACATCGCCCAGCCGCTCCTGGATCGTAGCTCGACCTGCTCGCACGAGGCGGCCTTCGGATGCTTCCTCGATGAGATACTGATTGTCGTTGGTCGGGGTGCCGTGGCAGGCGAGGATGCCATGCTCCGCCTCGGCCGATGCAGGCAGGGCTGCGAGCCAGGAGCGATGATCCTGGTCGAGATGCGAGTGGGCGTAGCGATCCGAGGCGCCCATTCGCGCGGGATCGGATCCCGATACCCAGCGATCATGGTTGCCCATGATGGTCAGGTCTTCACGTGCCATCAGCAATTCGCAGACCTCACGCGGCCAGAGTGGACCCGACACGCAATCCCCGAGGTTGATCATACGATCAACCTTGCGACGTTCGATATCGGTAACGACAGCCTCCAGCGCCGGGAGGTTCCCGTGGATGTCAGCGATAATTGCGATGCGCACCTCGATGTCTCTACGACTGCTGCATAACGATGGCCGGCATCCAGTTTGCCGCACGCCGCGATAATCTGCTGTCGATCGTCTCTCCCTGAAACTCGTGCATCGCTGCAACCAAAGTGAACAGTGACCGGTCCTCCAGACAGTTCACGTTGACCACGCCGCGGGTGCCTTCGGCCATGTCTGCGACTGCGGCAATGAAGACGCCACAGCGACGGCAAATAAGGAAATCACAGGTCCGGGTTCCGAACTGGTAGCGTTCAACCAGCGACCAGTCGTCCGCCTGAACGTCGAGAAGACCCTCGGGGTCAGAGACCATGCGCGGATTATGGCTGCGGCAGAATGAGCAGGTACAAGTCCGAACCGGGGTCTGCTCCGGCGCTTTGGTGAGCCGCAGACGCACATGCATGTTTGCGCAGTGGCAACCACCTGAATATTCCATGGGCGAGCGTCTCGCGACGCGCGGTCAGGTGTCAACACTGAGCCGGTCGTGGCAATGCTGGCACCCTGGCTGCGGCGAACGGTCCCCGAGTTGTCGACCTTCCCATCCATGTTTATCACCGATGGCGATCAAACGAGGGCCGATGGCGGACAAGCAGGCGGACGCAAGGAGAAACCCGATCCGTGCGCGTGGAAGATCTGCGTTGGACTTGTAACGTTCGGCGAAGTGCGGTTGCCGCGATTGTGCCTGTCGTTCCCTTTATGTCTTCCTGCTGGCCGCCGCCTCCGACAATTCAGCGCCACGATGCGTCTGCAGGGAACAATGATTTATTAGGCGGAGATCATGCCTCGCGCGGGTGCGTGGGCGGAGGGCCAGATTTCAAAAGGAGTATGCGGGAAACCCGCCAGCCATTGACGCCACACCTGCTCCCGCCCTGCCGTGAACCGTCAAATGAACCGGTCTGAGAATGTAGCGCAACGAGTCAACGCGATCGCCCTGAGATCGGTGCCTGCTCGTGATCCAGTTCGCTCACAGTCGTATCGAATGGCGCCCAGCCCTGCAATGAGGTCGGGTCGTCGCCGGCACGCAGGCACACGGCCCACTCCTTGATGCCCCCCGGATGAATGAGCAAATCAACCTCAAAGCCGCTGGCTGCTGCCAGCCTCTCGTCGGCATCGGTTGTGCCCTTGAGCAAAGGATGACGATGCAGGCGTGTGATGTACACGTTCATTGCGCGGATTACCCCGGCCATTTCGGCATTCTTTGACGGTAGATCAGTCAAGTTAATGCGTTGTTAATTGTTACCATTGCGGATTTTTATTGCTGAGCTCAAGACGAGGTGAAGTTTATTTCTATAATTGCATGAGTGGTGACTTGAGATAGCGCAGACGGTTCCGTTCGGCTTCATGACGGGTATCAGGTATCTGGCGGACGTTGCGCGACATGCGCGGGGGCCCGAGACGCAGTGACTGATGCGACCTCGCTACCCCCAGGCACGGCCGCGGATTCGGGTCCCGTTGCCACCGATGACGGGGAGGAACGCGCCGTGGCCGGCGTGCGTGGCCGGGGTCCAAGAAAAAAGGCGGCGCACAGCGGCGCCGCCAAGTTTAGGGAGGAAACGTCCAAGAAAGCAGACAGCGCGACCAGCGGCCGCATTGCTGCGGTGCAATACATACGCGACACATCGTATGTGTGCAAGTGAGTTTTTGCAGCGCAGCATCCGAATTTTCAGTGGACAGGGGCGCTACTCGCGAGTAGCAAGCCTCCACGTGCCAAGTTTAGGATCGAGGAAACGTTGCGCCCCGCCCATGAAGGCGGGGCGTACTCTGTGGGGGCTCTGCTCGCCGGGCGCCCTTAAACGTGCGCGAGCATGAAAACGGCGGCTGTCAGCGTGAACGACACCGCGGAGTAAAGCATGGATCGCGCGGCGACGCGGCAAACCGACATCATGCGAGCGATCCCGTGCGGTCGCGCCAGCCGAGCGGGCGGCGCCGGTCCGGGCTTGTGCGGCACATTGATGGGACATCGGCTACCTCCGCCCGTCAGCGGGCCAATCCCGCTGCAAGCATTCTGTAACCGATTTCTCTATGAGACGCTCTCTACAAGAATAAGACAAACCGAACTCGGCGGCTGTCACGCCGCAGATAATTGCGTCACAGCCTCCTCCCGCGACGCGTAGATGCCAACCTGGCTGCTCAGCCCAGCCAGCTCGACAACCTGCTTAACCGCGCCGTTCATTCCGCACAGGGCAAGCTGGCTCCCGTGTGCCGCGGTCTGACGCGCTGCCACGAAGAGCGCCCGGCAGCCCGCGCTGCTGATATACGTCAGTCGAGACAGCTCGATGAGTACCTGTGCCTTGCCGTCTTGCCGCAGTTCTGCCAATCGACCGCTGAATTGTACCGCTGCGGCTGAATCCAGCCGACCTGCCACCGTGACTATGGTCAGGTCCGGTGTATCTTCTGCCACAAGTTCCATGGTCTCCTCCCGCCCCGTCCGCGTGGTACCCCACGAGTGGCGCTCCCTTATTCTCCGGGACGGGGCTTCCCTATGAAGTGGGTCACTCCGCACGGGGGACTTGCACCGTGGCAGCGACTTCGCCCTCAATGCCCGCATGATCATAGGCACCGCCGGTCACGTCGACCATGGCAAGACCGCTTTGGTGAAGGCGCTGACCGGGATCGACGCTGATCGGCTGGCCGAGGAAAAGCGCCGAGGCATCACGATCGATCTCGGTTACGCCTATACCGACACGTGGGGGTTTGTTGACGTTCCCGGCCACGAGCGCCTTGTCCATACGATGCTTGCAGGCGCCAGCGGGATCGACGCGGCGCTGCTGGTGGTGGGGCTGGACGACGGCGTTATGCCGCAAACGCGCGAGCATGTGCAGATCCTCCAACTTCTCGGCATTGATCGAGGCGTCGTCGCCCTCACCAAGCAGGATCTCGCCGGGGATCGCGTGGATGTGGTGTCCGCCCAGGTGCGCTCCCTGCTCGCCGGAACCTCCCTTGCCACTGCCCCGCTGCTGCCTGTCTCTGCCCCCAGGGGCGCTGGCATCGAAGCGCTGCAAGCCGCTCTCCTCGCCCTTGGCCCCCGCCCGCGCGACATTGAGCAGCATCCTCGGCTTGCCGTGGATCGCGCCTTTACCCTGTCCGGTGCCGGTTTGGTGGTTACTGGCACGCTCGTGTCCGGCCGCATTCGGGTCGAGGACAGGTTGATGCTGTCCCCACCCGGCCTGGAGCTTCGTGTCCGTGGATTGCACGCGCAGAACCGTCCAGCGGCGGAGGCCACGGCCGGCCAGCGCGTCGCGCTGAACGTGACTGGTCCGCGGCTCTCCAAGGACGCGGTTTCCCGCGGCGACTGGGTGCTGCACCCGGACTCCCACCGCCCGATCATTGCCTTTGACGCCCGGATTACCCTGGCGGCCGACGAAGCCCGCGCCCTCCGTTCCGACACGCCGGTGCATCTTCATCTCGGCGCCGCCCATACCATGGCGCGCGTCGCATCGCTGGACGCGGACCGCGTCGAACCGGGCTCCTCGGTTCTCGCACGGCTTACGCTGCAACAGGCCATTGGCGCCCTTGCGCGTGACCGCCTCGTGCTGCGCGACGCCACGGCGACCCGCACCATCGGCGGCGGTGTGCTGATCGACCCGTTTCCCCCACGGCGAGGCCGTCGCACCCCGGATCGACTTCGGCAACTCACAGCGCTCGATCACGCCGAGCCTGTTGCGGCCCTGCGTTCCTTGCTCGCTCTGGCGCCTAATTGGACCGACCGGGTCGCATTTCTCACCAGCCGGAACCTGCCGCCGTCCGTGCAGGCGGCCACTCTGCGCGCCGCACCTGCGGTACCGATCGCTGATTACCTGATGGCGCCCTCGGCAGTGGAGGCTCTGGGCAAAGACATTGTGGGGCGTCTCGCGGCCCACCATGCGGCCGCCCCGGACCAGCCTGGCCTGCAACCTGAGCGGCTCCGCACCGCGCTTCCTGACCGGCCACCTGTACAAGCCTTCCGCGCGATCCTGGATAGGCTGTTCCGTGCCCAGACGGTGGAGCAGGACGGCCCCTGGCTCCGCCTTCCGTCCCACCGCGCCAGGCTGTCGGTGCAGGACGAACGGCTGTGGCGGGAGGCCCGTGAGCTGATTGCCGCCGAGCGCTTCCGTCCCCCGCGCACCCGCGATCTGGCGCGGAGCCTGTCGGTCCCCGAACCGGCAACGCGTGCCATGCTCAAGCGCGTGCAGCGCATGGGCCGCCTGATCGAGGTCGCCCCGGACCAGTTCTTTCTGAGTGAAACGGTGGCCGAGATGCTGGACATTGCCGCCTCGATCGCCGGCACCGGCGTGCTCACGGCCGCGGAGTTCCGCGACCGGCTGTGCAATGGCCGCAAGGTCGCCATCCACATTCTGGAATTCTTCGATCGTGCCGGAGTCACCGTGCGGATCGGCGACGAGCGGCGCGTCCGCAGCGATCGGCTTGGCATGTTCGGGCCGCCGCCACGCAATGATGCACCGCTCCCGCAAGCGGCGTATAACGGCACCTGACCATGCCGAAACGAAAGCCAGAGAGCGACACAAACCAAACCGGCGATCGGCTCAGCATCCGCCTGGACCTTGCCTCCGGCGCGCGCATCGGCCCGGGCAAGATTGCGGTGCTGGAGGAGATCGCGCGTTCCGGCTCGATTTCGGCGGCTGGCCGCGCATTGCGCATGTCGTATCGCCGCACCTGGGAGCTGGTGGAAGACCTCAACCGCACCCTCGGCACACCAGTGGTGGAAACCGCCGCGGGCGGCAGTGGCGGCGGCGGTGCCGTGTTGACGCGCGCCGGCCGCACTGTCGTCGAACGCTATCGTGCTATCGAGCTGGATACGGCGCTTGCAGCCCGCAAGCATCTACAGGCTTTGAACCGAGCCTGCGGCGAGAAGTAAGCCCGCCAGTACGCTGCCCTACGGCCCTGCCTGCGTGACGAATTTGGTGTTGAGGTAGTTTTCGATCGCCTCAAGCCCGCCTTCGGACCCGTAGCCGGAGTCCTTGATGCCGCCGAACGGCACTTCCGGCAGCGCGCGCCCGTGGTGGTTGATCGAGATCATCCCGCTCTCCACCGCGGCGGCGATCGCGTTCGCCGTTTTCGCGGAGCGCGTATAGGCGTACGACGCCAGCCCGTACGGCACGCGGTTCGCCTCTGTCACCACCTCGTCGAACGAGCTGAATGGCGAGATCACCGCGAGCGGCCCGAACGGCTCCTCGTTCATCACCCTTGCGTCCTTCGGAACGTCGGTGATCACCGTTGGCTCGAAGAAGTTGCCCTTGTTGCCGATGCGATGGCCACCGGCCCGCACTTTCGCGCCATGCTGCTGGGCATCGCCAATGAACATCTCCATGGCCGCGATTCGGCGGGCGTTTGCCATCGGTCCCATCGTGGTGCCGGAGTCCAGCCCATCACCCACTTTCACGGCCTTGCTGTGCTTGACGAAGTCCTCGACGAACTGGTTGTAGACACGCTCCTGTACCAGCACGCGCGTCGGCGACACGCAGACCTGGCCGGCATTGCGGTA
>DATJJM010000246.1:0-20563 GCA_035492535.1 Acetobacteraceae bacterium
GGACCGCGCGCACCGGCCATCGCCAGGATACGGGAATACTGCGACAGATATAGTGCATCCTGTACGATGTAACCCTGGAAGCGCTCACGGCTGAGCGTGCCGGCGGCAAGTTCGGTGTTGAATGGCAGCCTGTCGATCATCTGCCGGAGATGGGCAGTGCGCTGCCAGGCATCGGAGGAGAATTCGGTCATTTCGCAATTCCTTGCATCGCGCGCCAGACCCGTTCGGGCGTCGCAGGCATCTCGATATGGATGACGCCATAGTCCGACAGGGCGTCAACGATGGCATTGGTGACGGCGGCAAGCGCTGGGGTGGTGCCACCCTCGCCGGCGGGGCGGATCCCAAGCGGATGAGTCGGCGACGGCACCTCGCTGAGTTCCGTCTGATAGAACGGCACGTTGTCGGCGTGCGCAATCGCGTAATCCATTAGCGAGCCTGACAGCAATTGGCCTGACTGCGGATCGTACCACACCTGCTCCAGCAGCGCCTGGCCGATCCCATGCGCAATACCGCCATGCACCTGGCCATGCACGATCATCGGGTTCACCGCACGGCCGACATCATCGACTGCGGAGTAGTTCACCACGGCGACGACGCCGGTTTCAGGATCGATCTCCACCTCGCAGACATGGCAGCCATAGGGAAAGGCGGCGCGGTTGATCGTCTCATCGCCAATTCCATCGAGCTTGCGCAGATCCTCTGGCAGGTCGTCACGCTGCGCGGCAGCGGCGGCAAGCTCGAAGATGCCGATGGAACGATCGGTGCCTTTCACCGTGAAGTGCCCGCTGGAAAATTCCATGTCGGCGACAGCGGCTTCCAGGATGTGCCCGGCGATGCGCAGCCCTTTGGCGATGATCTCGTTCGATGCGCCGAGCATCACGATGCTGCCGATACGCAGTGCGCGCCCGGAATGCGAACCGCCCCCGACAGAGACGCGCGCGGTATCGCCCTGTACCAGCACGATGCTTTCCATCGGCACGCCGAGCCATTCGCCAACGAGCTGTGCGAAGCTGGTCTCGTGGCCCTGGCCGCTGGAGACCGTGCCAATCACGACTTCCACGGCGCCGGACGGCAATACGGTGATCTCGGCGCGTTCCCGTGGCACGCCGGTGGCGGTATCGACGTAGTTGGCAATGCCGATGCCACGCAGCTTGCCTTGTTCGCGTGCTTTGTGACGGCGCGCAGGAAATCCTTGCCAATCGCCCAGCGCGAGCACGGTCTCCATCACCTTGTGGTAGGCGCCGCTGTCGTATTCCAGGCCGAACGGATTCCGGTAGGGCATCGCTGTTTCGGGTACCAGATTGCGCCGGCGCAGTTCGACGCGATCGAAACCGCATTGGCGCGCAGCAATGTCGATCAGGCGCTCGACGACGAACATCGCCTCGGGGCGGCCGGAGCTGCGATAGGGGCGCGTCGGCGCTGTGTTGGTCAACGTGGCGCAGGCGCGGAAATGCACGGCGGGGACGTGGTAGATGCTGCTCATGATCTCCACGCCCTTGTGCAGGGGGCCGAAGGAGACGGGATAGGCGCCGCTGTCCACCATGTTGGTGCCGCGCATGGCGAGGAATTTGCCTTCGGCATCGAGCGCCAGTTCGGCATCAGCAGTCAGGTCGCGGGCCTGGTAGTCGCACAGGAACGCCTCGCTGCGCTCGCAGGTCCATTTCACCGCGCGACCGACGCGCTTTGCGGCCCAGGCGACCAGGGCGAACTCGGGATTGGACGCGCCCCGTGTGCCGAAATTGCCGCCAACATCGTGCATCACCATGCGGACGTTGTCGTCCGGAACGCCTAGCACCACGGCCATGTCATGGCGAGGACGAACGGCGCCGCCGGCACCCGCATGCAGCGTATAGCTGTTTGTAGCGGCGTCGTACTCACCCGTGGCGGCGCGCGGTTCCATGGTGACACCGGCGATTCGCTGCACGCGGGTCGAGAGGCGAACCACGTGTGCCGCTGACGCAAATGCGGCGTGGGTGCCTGACGGATCGCCGACCTGGGCGTCGAGGCAGAAATTGGATTTTGCATCGGACCAGGTGAGGGGAGCGTTCGGAGCGGTGGCGGTGCGGGAGAACACGACGGCGGCAAGATCGGCGTAGTTGACGATCACCTTCTCAGCGGCGTCCTTGGCAGCGGCCCGTGAGGTGGCGATCACCATGGCGACGATGTCGCCGACGTGACGCGCCTCATCCGTGGCCATCGGATAGTGGGGCGGAATGAAGGGCTGGGAGCCGTCCGAATTGTCGAGCGAAATGTCGGCGGGATGACCAGTGCGCACAGCGTGAGGGATCGCCTTCAGTCCGTCGCGCAGCATGTCCTGCCCGGTGAGAACAGCAAGGACATCCGGCGGGGCAGTCGCCGCGTCGGTCTTTATCGAACGGATGAGCGCGTGGGCATGGGGAGACCGCACCATGACCGCATAGGCCTGGCCAGCGACGTTGACGTCGTCGCTGTAGCGGCCGCGTCCGGTCAGCAGGCGCAGGTCCTCTCGGCGGCGCACTGGCTGGCCGATCCCCGTGCCGGTGGCATTGTGCAGCATCGGACCTCCCTGCGGCACCTGATTGGGCCGCGCCGCGGAGCGTGGCGGATGGCTGGGGTGCGGGCAAGGTTGAGGGAAACCGTCCTCAGCTCTGCGTTTGTTCCTGTTCCGCCGCGACCGGCGCCCCACAGAGCCGGGTCATGATGTCGTTGTGCAACGCACCCAGCTCGCGTTGCATCCAGTCCAGGAACTGCGACAACCCTCGGCGCAGGATCTCCTCCACTGTCTGCGCCGCCAGCATGGATTGCAGTTCGTCCAGCCGCGCAAGCGCCGGCGTGCAGCCGCGCAGGTGGTAGCGGCTGCGCAGTGTGGTCAGGTGCCAGTCGAGTTGCGCCAGGCTCAGGCCGGCGGAGCGGGGGAAGGCAGTGTTCAGCAGCAGGAAGCCGGCAACTTCAGGCGGCCGATATCCGTGTGGATACTCGCGTCGATACGCATGGTAGCCGGCGGCGGCACGCAGCAGTTCGTTCCATTCGCCGGCATCGATCGCGGCGTCCGCCGCCTTCGGCATCAGCGCGTTGAACTTCGTGTCGATCAGCCGCGTGATCTGATCGGCTCGCTCGATGTGGCGGCCCATCATGTAGAAGTGCCAGCACTGGTCGCGATAGAATGTACCCTCGGTTATGCCGGTATGGGATTGCACGCCTTCCTTCAGCATCGCGCAGACGCCGGACACTCCCTCGGGCGATATGTCCGCCTCGGTCAGCGCGCGGATGCGGCCATGGAACACGTTGATCTGTAGCCACATCTCGGTGGAGATCAGGGCGCGCAGCGTCCTGGCGCTCTCGCGGGCGTAGCGGATGGCGGACTGCACGGATGTCGGATTGTCGCCATCGAGCAGATAGAAGCGGGCCACGTTGGTGGCATCGGCGATCGCGTTGCTGGCGAAGAAGGCGTCGGCGTCGCCGTTGATGCGCAGCAGCGACAGCCAGTTGCCATGGCTTTCATCGTCGCGGGCGAACGTCTTGGAGACATCCAGCAACCGCGCCAGGTTTTCGATACGCTCCATGTATCGCGCCAGCCACAGCGCACTGCCGGCATGGCGGGCGATCAGGTGCTTGCTGACAAAGTCCGTCTCGCTCATTCCAGCACCCAGGTGTCTTTCGAGCCGCCGCCTTGTGACGAATTCACCACCAGCGAGCCCGCGCGCAATGCGACGCGCGTCAGCCCGCCGGGCAACACCCAGGTATCCCGGCCGGTGATCGCGAAGGGACGCAGGTCGATATGGCGCGGTTTCACGCCGTCATCGCACAATGTCGGACTGACAGAGAGCTTGATCATCGGCTGGCTGATGTAGTTTGCGGGATTGGCCTTGAGTTTCTCACGGAATTCGTCCAGCTCCGCATGACTTGCGTGCGGGCCGATCAGCAGTCCATAGCCACCCGACTCGGCCACCGGCTTCACCACCAGCTCGTGAAGATGCGCGAGTGTATACGCCAGCCCCTCCGGCTCGGCGCAGCTTCGCGTATCGACGTTCTGCAGGATGGCGTCTTCACCCAGGTAGTATCGGATGATGCGAGGCATATAGGCGTAGACAGCCTTGTCGTCGGCAACGCCGGTGCCGACGGCGTTGGCAATCGATACGGCGCCGCGGCGCCAGGCGTCGATCAGGCCGCGCACGCCCAACTGGCTGTCGGGGCGGAATGCATCCGGGTCGAGGAAATCGTCGTTCAGGCGGCGATAGATCGTGTGGACCGGTGCTAGGCCCGCCGTCGTGCGCATCCAGACCGCGCCGCCCTCGACGATCAGGTCCTGGCCTTCGACCAGGGGCACGCCCATCTCGCGCGCCAGGAAGACGTGTTCGAAATACGCGGAGTTGAAGATGCCGGGCGACAGCAGGACCACCTGCGGATCACTGATCCCGCCGGGCGCAATCTCGGCCATCGCCTGGTGCAGGCGCAGTCCGTACTCGTCCACGCTGCGCACCCGGAGCTTCGCCATCAGGTCGGACAACACGCGCAACGTCATGTGGCGGTTCTCCACCACATAGGCGACGCCGGAGGGTGTGCGCGCGTTGTCCTCCAACACCAGGTAGCGGCCAGAGTCATCGCGGATGATGTCGATGCCGCAGACATGCACATACGTCTTTTGCGGCGGGGTGAAGTCCACCATCGCCTGGCAATAGGCGGCGTTGCCCAGCACCAGCTCGCGCGGAACCACGCCATCCTTCAGGATCTTTCCGTCGTGGTAGATGTCGTGCAGGAACAGGTTCAGCGCGCGCACACGCTGGGTGACGCCGGATTCCAGGGTGTGCCATTCCTCGGCAGTGATGACGCGGGGGATCAGGTCGAACGGCAGGATGCGGTCGATCGCGGTCGCATCGGAATAGACTGTGAAAGTGATGCCGCGTTCCAGCAGATCGCGCTCAGCATCGGCCGAGCGGCGACGGAGTGAGTCGATCGGGAGATCGCCAAGGCGTTGATGCAGCAGTGTCAGCGCGGCATCCGGCGGCTGGCCGGGGCGGAGCATTTCGCAGAACAGCGCGCCTGGATCGTAGCCTGCCAGCACGCCGTCCTGTCCCATCCACTGCCCCCGGCCGCAGTTATCCTGCCACACATCTTGCACATTCCGTGCCGGGATTGCCACGACGCCGTGTCACCGGGCGACGGCGGCGCTGCTCGTTCGAAGGACGGAAAATGCCCGTTCGCTGGGCAGGCGTCAGTGGCGACGGATCAGGGCAAGGGCGGCGCCGATCACGGCAATCACCGCCGTGAGTGGGCCGAAGCCGGCGAAGCCAAAGCTGCCGATCATCCAGCCGCCGAGTGCCGCGGCGCCGAGCCAGCCGACGCTGTTGGCGGCGACGTTCAGGCCCATGACGGTGCCTCGTACATGTTCGGGAACGGCGCTGAGTGCTGCCATGAGCGACGGGCGCGCGATCGCATTGAAGAACACGTAGGCGAAACCCAGGGCGACCGAGGTTTGCGCATCGATGGGCCAGCCGAACAGGGCGATGGCGATGATCCCGGACACCAGCAGTGCAGTGCCGAAGATGGCGAACCGATCGCTCATGCGGTCGGCCAGCTGACCTCCCAGCACCGTGCCGACGATGTTGCCGAACGCGAACACCGCAAGGGGCAGCGCCACCATGTCGAGCGACAGCGCATACGTCGATTGCAGGAAGGTCGCATAATAGACCGCGATCAGGCCGTAGCAGATGCGCTCGCAGATCCCCATGCCGAGCAGCCGGATCACCTGCGGCGACATGGCGGTGCGCAGCGACGGAACGCGGCTGCTGGCGCCCGATGCATCATCCGCTCGTCGGCTTGTGACGGCGAACAGGCTGGCGGCGGTGAGCAGGGCCGCGCCCGAAATGCAGAGATTCACCCCGCGCCAACCGATCCAGGAGCCGACCCACGCGGCGAGCGGAACGCCAACGAGAAGCGTCAGGGATTGGCCGCTCATCACCCAGCCAAGGGCGCGGCCCTGCTGGGTGGCGGAGACGCGGGCGGAAACCTCGGCGAAGATCACACCGCTGAACAAGCCGCACGAGCCGCCCGCCAGCGTTACCCAGGTGGCAACGGATGCGAAGGTGTCGGCTTGGGCAGCGCCGGCAGAGGCCACCGTCAGCGCCAAAGGACCGCCGAGCAGGAAGGGGCGGCGCCCCCAGCGGTCGGAGCCGGCGCCGGCCAGCATCGATGTGATGCCCCAGGCGATCGAGCTGATGGCGACGAGGTTCGCGATCAGGGCGACGGTGACCGACAGGTCGCGCGACATGTCGAGCAGGAAGGGGGCGCGCGTGGTGCCGCTGGAGGAGACGGTGAACATGGTGAGACAGGCTACGGCCAGCAGCGGCCAGGGCATGCGGCCTGACGCGGACCAACGCGCCGTCAGGTGACGAGGGATCAGACGGAGGGCGTCGGCCATGGGGGCTGATGTTAGGCGGGCAGCGCAACGTTGGCGATGGTGAGGCTGGCCTGTCTCCGGTCCGTAACGTCTTCCGAAATGGTTGCCGCACAACGACGGCGGCTCGTACAACGCGCAGTTGCACGGGTTGCTCGAGTGCAAAAAGCAATCTGTCGGGGGAAGCAGAATGATGGCCTGGCTTTCTGGCATCGTCGCCACCGATGACTATCTGCCGCACGGCCTCTGCCTGTCGTGGGACCCGGGACTGATCGGGCTGCACGTCCTGTCCGATGCCTTGATCGCAATTTCGTATTATTCGATTCCCGCTGCACTCGCCTATTTTGCACTCAAGCGCCGGGACCTGCCGTTTCAGGGTGTCCTGATGCTGTTCGTGGTGTTCATTCTGGCGTGCGGTACGACGCACGCGCTTGGTGCCATCACGCTTTGGGATCCGATCTATCGGCTTGACGGGGTGGTAAAGGCGCTGACCGCCATTGTGTCGGTGCCAACCGCCTTCGCCTTGTGGGTGCTGATGCCAACGGCTCTGGCACTGCCGAGCCATGAGCAACTGGCGGCGGTCAATCGCAGCCTGTCGCATGAAATCGAGGAGCGGCGACGAGTCGAGCAGGAACTCCGCGAACTGAATGCTCTGCTGGACGAACGCGTCCAGTCGCGGACCGCGCAATTGCAGTCGATCCTGGATACCGTACCGGACGCGATGATCGTCATCGATGCCGAGGCGGCCATAGACTCATTCAGCAATGCCGCGGAACGGATGTTCGGCTACAAGGCGGCAGAAGTGCGCGGCTGCAACGTTGCAATGCTGATGTCCGCGATCCAGCATGACGAGCATGACAGCCAGCTTGAACGCAATCGGGCGGCTGAGGAATGGCAGACCGTCGGCATAGGCCGGATCGTGGCCGGGAAACGATGCGACGGCACCGTGTTTCCAATGGAACTGTCGGTTGGGGAAGTACGGCGGACCGGTCAGCACGTGTTCATCGGGTTCGTCCGCGACATCACGGAACGTGAGGAAAATGAGCGGCGCATGCGGGAACTGCGCGCGGAGGTCGCGCACAGCTCGCGTCTCACCGAGATGGGACAGATGGCGTCCGCGCTGGCGCACGAACTGAACCAGCCGCTCGCGGCAAGCGGCAATTACCTGAGCGGCTTGCGGCGATTGCTGGAGCGTGGCGATGCCGCATCGCTGGAGCGAGCCGCGTCAGCCGCGGAAAGCGCCATCACCCAGATACAACGGGCCGGTCAGATCATCCGCCGGCTGCGAGAGTTCGTGAAGAAGTCCGAGCCCCAGCAAAAGGCTGAGGACATCGGTCCCATGCTCGAGGAAGCGGCCGACCTGACGCTATTCAGTGCCAGAGAGCACGGCGTTGCCATCGGCCTGCGGGTCCCCGCGGAGTCGCCCCCCGTTCTCGTCGACAAGGTGCAGATACAGCAGGTCATGGTGAACCTCTTGCGCAATGCCATTGAGGCGATGGAAGCGAGCCCGCGTCGTGAGATCGGCATCGAAGTGCTGCCGCCCGAGGATGGCCTCGTCACCATCGCCGTGACCGATACCGGACCCGGCATCGATAAGCATGTCGCCGAGCGGTTGTTTCAGCCGTTCACCACAACCAAGACGCAGGGAATGGGAGTGGGGCTTGCGCTGTGTCGCTCAATCATCGAGGGGCATGGCGGACGGCTCTGGGCCGAGCCTCTTCCGGACGGCGGCACCGCTTTTCGTTTCAGCCTGCCGATGGTGCCGGTGCCTGCGGCGGTCGTGTAGATACGCCCCGTGTTGGGAGAATGGCGCTCGCCCACTAATCCTCCTCGTCGATCACCCGCCGGATCAGCACCTCCCGCTTGCCCACGTGGTTGGCCGGGCCAACCACACCCTCCTTCTCCATCTGCTCGATCAGCTTCGCCGCGCGGTTGTAGCCGATGTTCAGGTGACGCTGGATGAAACTGGTGCTCGCCTTGCCCTCACGCGCCACCACCCCCACCGCCTGCGCGTACAAGTCCTTGTCGCCGCCGCCATCCGCGCTCAGCCCGGGCAGCATCGCGCCGGCCTCGTCATCGTCGGGCGGTTCGGTCACGTCCTCCACGTAGGCGGGCTCGCCCTGTTCACGTAGGAACTCGACGACCTTCTCGACTTCCTCGTCCGACACGAACGGTCCGTGCACACGGGTGATGCGGCCGCCGCCCTGCATATACAGCATGTCGCCCATGCCCAGGAGCTGTTCGGCGCCCTGCTCGCCCAGGATCGTCCGCGAATCGAATTTGGAGATCACCTGGAACGAAATGCGCGTCGGGAAGTTCGCCTTGATCGTGCCGGTGATCACGTCCACCGAGGGCCGCTGCGTCGCCATGATCACATGGATCCCGGCGGCGCGCGCCATCTGCGCCAGGCGCTGCACCGCGGCCTCGATCTCCTTGCCGGCGACCATCATCAAGTCGGCCATCTCGTCCACCACCACCACGATCAGCGGCAGCGGCTCCAGCACCAGCGGCTGTTCCTCGAATGTCGGCCGCCCCGTGTCCGGATCGAACCCGGTCTGCACGCGACGCGTCACCACTTCGCCCTTGATGCGCGCCTCGGCCACACGATCATTGTACCCCGTGAGGTTCCGCACGCCGAGCTGGCTCATCGCGCGATAGCGGCGCTCCATCTCGCGCACCGTCCATTTCAGGGCGGTCACCGCCTTGGCCGGCTCGGTGACAACGGGCGCCATCAGGTGCGGGATGCCCTCGTACATCGAGAGCTCGAGCATCTTCGGATCGATCAGGATCAGCCGGCACTGGTCGGGCGACAGCCGGTACAACAGCGACAGAATCATCGCATTGACGCCAACTGATTTGCCCGAGCCAGTGGTGCCCGCGATCATCAGGTGCGGCATGCGCGCCAGGTCGGCGAACTGCGGCGCGCCGTTGATCTCCTTGCCGAGCGCCAGCGTCAGACGTCCGCCGTGCTTCTGCAGTTCCTCCGACGACAGAATCTCCGACAGGAACACGGTCTCGCGCTTGGCGTTCGGTACCTCGATGCCGATCACGTTGCGGCCCGCCACGGTGGCGATGCGCACCGCGATCACCGACAGGCTGCGGGCGATATCGTCAGCCAGGCCGATGACACGCGCGCTGCGAATGCCGGGAGCGGGTTCCAACTCGTAAAGTGTGACGACAGGGCCGGGGCGAATCTCCACGATGCTGCCCTGGACGCCATAGTCGGACAGTACCGTCTCCAGCAGGCGGGCATTGGCTTGCAGCGCTTCCTCGCTGGGACCGGAGGACGCGCGCGCCGGCGCCGGCTTCAGTAGCGACAGCGGCGGGAAGCGCCAGCCTGCTTCCGGCAGCGGCAGGCTCTCCTGATGCGGTTTGCGCGGCGGCGTCGGCCGTCCGGCACGGGCGACAACTGGCGGCGGTTCATCGCGGGCCGGCGCCTGGCGAGACACAGTGGTGACCGGCTCGCGCCGGACGATGCTGCCGGCGTCCGGTGGGCGGTCGCTGCGGGGCCACAGGCGCGGCAAACGTGGGATACGCGGCAGAGGCAGGTTGCCCACGAATCCCGCGGCCCCGCGTCCACCGGACATGGTGAACCGTGCTGCCCCCTTCGTGAAGCGCCAGGCAGCGGCCCATTCGCTGGCGGTCAGGCCGAGTGCCAGCAGCGTCAGCGTCAGCGCCAGTATGAGGCCGGTGATCCAGATCACGACCGCGCCGAACGGACCGAGCGCAGCGTGGCCGGCGGCGAGGCCGGCAGCACTGAGGACCCGGCCGATCGCGCCGCCCAACCCTGCAACCGCGGGCCAGCCGAAGCCGGGCGGAGTCGGAATCGAGGCCAGGACGGCAGCCAGAACGGGAACCGCTGCCACCAGAGAGGCGAGTCGCGCCGCCATGCTACCGATTCCTCGCCGCGAGCCGATCCTCCAGGCCCAGGCGAGCATCGCAACCCCGGGCAGGGTTCCCGCCACGCCAAAGCCCTGCAACAGCAGATCGGCCACGATGGCGCCGACTGGGCCAGCCAGATTGGCCGTGTGGTGCGACGTCGCCGTGTTCAGCGACGGATCGCGGGCATCGTAGCAGGCCAACGCCACCAGCAGCGCCAGGCCGAACAACCCGAGTAGCAGGCCGATCAACTCTGCCGAACGCTGATTGATCAGCGCCCGAATCGTGGGTGAGGCAAGGCGGCGCATCTCGACTGTCCTGGCGGTGGCCATGCGCGTCCCGAAAGTTCGTGTGATGCGCCAACTATAGGCTGGAACCACCTGATAGCAGAAGCGGTATCCGAACAGCTTGCCGACAGTGTGGCCTCCGGGCCACTGTGTCCCCATGAGTGATCGCCTGGCTGCCGAGGTGTGCGTCGTCGGGGCCGGCCCGGTGGGCGGCACGCTGGCGTGCCGGCTGGCAGCGGCTGGCATCTCCACCGTCGTCGTCGATCGTGCGCAGCTGCCGCCGATGGAACATCCGGCGTTCGACGGGCGCGCCTATGCCATCGCCTCCGGGTCGCGCCGATTGCTGGAGGCAGCGGGCGTATGGGACCGGCTACCCGAGCCGGCCTGCCCGATTCTCGATATCCGGGTCAGCGACGGACGGCTCGCCCGCCCGGCGTCCCCCCTGCACCTGCACTTTGCACACCAGGATGCCGGAGAATCCGCCGGGCCGTTCGGGCACATGGTCGAGGCGCGGAGCTTGCGCGTGGCGCTCAATGGCCTGCTGCACGCGCTGCCCATGCTGCGGGTGTTCGCGCCTGCATCGGCTGACGTGGCACGGCGCGAGGACGGATGCACCGTCAACATCGCCGGCGGTCCCGCGATCGACTGCCGGTTGGTGGTGGCGGCCGAGGGACGCAGCTCGCCGCTGCGTCGTGCCGCCGGCATCCCGGTGACGAACCTGCCCTATGACCAAACTGGGATCGTCTGCGCCATCAGCCACGAGCGGCCGCACAACAACACGGCTCTGGAACACTTCTTGCCGTCCGGACCATTCGCGCAACTGCCGATGTGCGGCAGCCCCGGCGTCGCACCGAACGTATCGGCGATCGTATGGACAGAACGGACGCCGATAGCGCAGCGGATGCTGGGCCTCGATGACGCGCGTTTCGTGCGGGAGATCGCACGGCGGCTCGGCGATCATCTGGGAGCGGTGGGAGCGGTTGGGCGGCGATGGAGTTATCCGCTCGCCGCCATGCACGCGCATCGTTACTACGATACGCGTCTGGTCCTGGTGGGCGATGCGGCGCACACGATCCATCCCATAGCAGGTCAGGGCCTCAATCTCGGCTTTCGGGATGCTATCGCGCTATCCGAGCTCCTGATCGAAGCTTCGCGAGATGGCAGCGATCTCGGCGCCCCTCAGCTGCTACGCCGCTACCAGCAGCGCCGCCGGCCCGACAATCTGCTGATGCTGGCCGCAACCGACACGCTCGATCGCCTGTTCAGCTCCGACAATCCCCTGCTGCGGTTGGCGCGGGATGTCGGCATAGGCACCGTCCACCGCATCCCGCCGCTGAAGCGGTTGTTCATGCGCCAGGCGATGGGTCTGCCGTTGCTTTCACGCGGCGCGCACGGTCGCCAGGAACTCATCGACGTCGCGCCGCAGCGTATCCGATCGCACCGGTGACGTGCGGTCGGAGATGAACGACAGGCTGGTGTTGCGGTCACGCATTCATTGCACCCTCCATCGCCGCGGCGAGGCGCAAGATAGGCAGCTGCGCCGTTGCTGCCGCAGCTGCGACTGTCATCGTGCGAAGTGGAGCATTGGCTAACAGCGGCCGACGCAGCTATCGTCGTCGCAACTCGACCGACCCGGAGGAGACCGAATGGCACCGAAAATCCTGATGTTGGACAATCCGCTGAGCGCGATGGACATCGCGCGCGAGCTGGCGCCGTCCGGTTTCGAGACGATCATCGCACGCGGCGGTAGCCCGGAATTCAATGCGGCCCTCGCCGATGCGGAGTACATCGTCGGCCTCGGTGAAGTGAAGATGGACGACGCGTTCTACAAGTCCGCACCCAACCTGAAGCTCGTGCAGTTGCTGAGCGCTGGCTACGACCGCGTCGATATCGAGGCCGCGCGCCGTGCCAGGGTGCCGGTTTGCAACAACGGCGGGGCCAATGCGATCGCGGTGGCTGAGCACGCGATTCTGCTCATGCTCGCGGTGTGCCGCCGCCTGACTTGGCTGCATGAGATGGTGAAGTCCGGCCGCTGGCGCGGCAACGATGTGGCCAATGTCCGGCTCTACGAGCTGCACGGGCGCACGTTGGGCATCATCGGCCTGGGCAATATCGGCAAGAAGGTCGCGCGTCTGGCGCAGGGCTTCGGCATGGCGGTGCAGTATTTCGACGTCGCCCGGCTCAGCGAGGACGCGGCAGATGCGCTCGGGGTGAAGTTCCGGCTGTTCAACGAGGTACTGCGCACGTCGGACATCGTGTCGCTGCACGTGCCGCTGATCCCAAGCACGAAGCACATGATGGGCACTGCGCAGTTCGGGCTGATGAAGAAGACTGCCTACCTGATCAATACGTGCCGCGGTCCCGTGGTGAACGAGCCGGAACTGCACGATGCGCTGGTGAATGGCACGATCGCCGGCGCCGGGCTGGACGTGTTCGACCAGGAGCCACCGCCGGCGAACAATCCGCTGTTCACCTTGGACAACGTCATCCTGACGCCGCACTACGCCGGGCCGACCTGGGACAATCAGAGCGCACGGTTCCGCAATGGCTTCGACAATGTCCAGCGCGTGGCACGCGGCGAGAGGCCGCTGTGGGTGATACCCGAGTTGCGCGAATAGCGCGGCGCATCAATTCGCGCGAAGTCGCATCGCTTCGCATCTAGTCTCGCCTACTCGCACGCCATCCGGTGCGAGACAGTGTGCAGCGAACACGTCGCCGACAGCGATCCCCAGCCGCTGTCACGGGCATCAACGGGCCAGTCGACAAAGCCCGCGACCACCGGCCAATGAGAGGCTGGACCAAGTGCCCGGCGGCGTGTTCGTTCGCTCCATGGCGGTGCGAACCGTGTCCGAATTGGACATATTGAGACGGTTCGTTAAGCTTCGCTCATGGGGGAAAACCGACCGGACTTTGCCGCCCGGCTGCGGCAAGTGATGGCTGAGATCAACGTCAGCCGGGTCATGCTGTCCCGTGAGCTCGGTGTGGACAAGTCCGTGATCGGTCGCTGGCTGGGCGGCGTGAACCAGCCCACTGGCCACAATCTCACCAGGCTGACAAACGTGGTTCGTCGTTACCGGCCCGAGGTGACGCTGGATTTCTGGGCCCGTCCGGGCCTGCCACCCCTTGTCAGCCAGGCCCAACCAGCGCCGGATCCCGGAGAAGGCCTGATGATCACCGGTCTACGCTGCGAACGACAGCCGAGGATCGATGCCAATTATCTCGGCTTGTGGGGCGGTTTCTATCAGTCCACGCAGAACCGCGGCTCAGTGGTCATGTCGGTGATGCACATCGAGGACAGCTCCCACGGCCTGCGCTGCGTGTTCACCGAGGGCAAGGTGAGCGCTGCTGGTGCCGCGGTCGCCATCGGCCCACGCCTTCACGTGATCCTTGAGATCGAACCGCTGCACGATCGTCTATGCCTGTTCATTTTCAACGGCGTGCTGACGCCGGACGCCATCGGCATGGACGGTACCTACATGATCAGCGCCGGCGACACCTCCACCTGTGCCACCGCCAGCCCGATCGTCCTGTTCCGGATCGGAGATACAAGAGACTATACGCGCATCGGCGGGCTGCCCGGCGTGATGCAGGCACTCTATCCGGTCAATGCACAGAACATTCAGGACAGCATCGTGGCGGGTGACCCGGCCGCGGGACTCTCGGCGCTGATGCCCGAACAGGTGCTGCGTGCAGTCTGTGTGCAGGTTGGGGTCGAACGCGCTGATGGCGAGGTTGACCATGTAATGCGCGTCCCCGCATCGCGCTCGCTGCCGCAAAGCCATTTCGGCGTGCCGGAGCTGCCGGCCAGCGCACCACTGATGCTGACGCGCAACGCGATCCGGCGCGTGCTTGGGCTGGAAGCGGCGTGCCTAGAAGAACGTGCCCGGCGGGTCGATGCCGAGTAGGATCTGCCCTACCGCCTCGAAATGCGCCGCGCGCGACTGGATCTGCTGCGACAGCGTGTGCATGTCGCGGAACCGGCGCTCGAACGCCGTGCCGAGAAAGATCGCGTCCACGCCGGCCGATTTATAGGCGTAGTCGGCGATCGCTTCCGCATTCTGGATGGCAAAGGTGCAGCCGAGCCGCACCCGGGCACGCGCCGGCACATCGATCACCCAGGAATCGTCAGCCGACCAGATCGCGGTGAGCGTATCCACCAGATAGGCACGCGACGCATCCAGCCGCGCCTGCATCTGCGCGACGTTCGCCTGTACCACCGCGTTGTCCGCCAGGCGACCCTGGTTGCGCGGGGTCTTGCGTGCCGCCAGTTCCTTGAACGCATCCAGCATGGCACCGGCGATGCCGAGCGCGACACCGGCCACGCCAACGGCATAAAGCCCCTGCATCGGATAGGCGTACAGCCGCCCGGGTTCGCGGCGGAGCGTCGGGTCCTCGCGCGTTCCGCTGAAGGCTTCGGGCACGAACACGTCGTCGAGGCGATAGGCCCCTGACATCGTGCCACGCATGCCAATCACGTCCCACGATCCGTCGATCAGCGTGGCCTGCTCGACAGGCACCAGCAGCGTGCGCACCGTCGGCCTGCCGTGGGCGTTGAGACGTCGCGAGCCATCGGGCTCGACGACGTGGCAATGCGCCCCTATCCACGTGGCCTGGCGGCAGCCGGAAGCGAAATTCCACTGACCGCTGACGCGATAGCCACCCGGCACGGCCGTCGCCTTCGATTCGTTCGGTGGTCCCCACGCGACCACCGCCCGCTTGTCGGCATAGATCGCGCCGGCAGCCTCCGGCTCCAGAAACGGTGCGATCAGCGCCGAACTGTTGGCCACGAAGACGTTCCAGCCGACGGAACCGTCATGGCGGCTGATCGCCTCGATGGCGCGCAGATACACCCAGGGCTCGACTTCGTCGCCGTCCACCGAGCGCGGCAACAGCATGCGGCAGAGCCTCGCCTCATGCATGTGCGACAACAACGGTTCCGGGATGCGCTGCGTCCGTTCGATATCGGCAGCAGCAGCTTCGATCTCGGGCCCGATGGCGAGCGCACGGGCGACGGGATCAGGCGCAGCTTGGCCAACGTAGTTCATGCGCCATTAGCGGCGCGGCGCGTGCCTGATGTCAACTCGCGAGACCCGGTTGACGAATGCACCACTGCGCATGTCCACTCGAAACATGACGACAGCAACCATCTACGAGGCGCCGCGAGGCAACGCGCGGCCAGGCGAGACCATTGTCACCAGCACCTGCGGCCACAACTGTGGAGGTCGCTGCGTGGTCAACGCGCACGTGCGAGATGATCGTATTGTGCACATCAGCACCGATATGCGGCGCTGGAACTCCGAGCACCCGCCGCTGCCGGCCTGCGCCCGTGGCGTCGGCCAGATCGAGCGCACCTATCACCCCGATCGCCTGCAATATCCGATGCGGCGCGTCGGGCCGCGCGAATCAGGGCAGTTTGAGCGCATCACCTGGGATGAGGCGCTGGATGAAGTGGCGCGCGAACTGCTGCGCGTGCGCGCCGCGTATGGCAATGCGGCGATCCTCGACGCGTCGCGCACTGGCTCGCAATCGATGCTGCATGGCCGTGTCGCGGCGCAGCGGTTCCTGAATATGTTCGGCGGCTGCACCGACCTCTGGTCGAACATGTCGGCCGAGGCCGAAGTGTTTGCCATCCACATGACCTATGGGGCGGACGCGGAATACAAGACGTCAGGGCGCGAGCCGACCGACTACGTGAATTCGCCATTGATCGTCATGTGGGGCTGGAGCCCGGGCGACGGCACGTTCGGCACCGGCACCATGCAATACCTGAAAGCGGCGAAGCGGCGCGGCACGCGGTTCCTCTCTGTCGATCCGCGGCAGACGATGACCAGCCGGCAGCTTGCCGATGAGCATATCTTCATTCGCCCTGGCACCGATGCAGCGGCGCTGATCGCCATGACCCATGTGATCGTATCCGAGGGGCTGCACGATCAGCCGTATTGTGACCGGTATGTGCATGGCCTCGCCGAATATCGCGCCTACCTGCTGGGCGAGGATGATGGCGTAGCCAAGACGCCCGAGTGGGCCGCGCCGATCACTGGTATCCCAGCCGACACGCTGCGCCGGCTGGCAATCGAGTTCGCCACCACGAAGCCAGCCGCCCTGCAGACCGGCTACGCCGGCGGCCGCACGGCGTATGGCGAGCAGTTCCATCGTGCCGCGTACGCGCTGGCGGCGATCACCGGGAATGTTGGCGTGACGGGCGGTAGTTCGGGTACCAGCAACGGCGCGACGGGGCGATCCGGCATTCGCAGCCTGCCGATCGGCCGCAACCCGACCGGCGCGCGTGTCGCCACGCCGTTGCTGGCGGATCTGCTGGCGCGCGGCAAGGCCGGCGGCTATCCGGCCGACATCAAGCTGATCTATTCGGCGGGTGGCGACCTGTTCAACCAGTGTCCGAATGTCACCAGGATGGTTGCCTCGCTGGAGGGCGTGGAGTTCGTCGTCGCGCAGGACCACTTCCTGACACCGACCGCGCGCTATGCCGACATCGTACTGCCGGCGACTACCTTCTGGGAACGGAACGACGTGCACACGCCCTGGGCGGGCGCCGGCCACTACGCGATCTTCATGCGGCAGGCAATCCAGCCGATGTACGAGTGCCGCAACGACATCGACATCTTCAGCGAACTGGCGCGCCGCGTCGGCGTCGAGGGCTACAACGACAAGAGCGAAGACGCATGGCTGCGCGAACTCACCGCCGGCGCCATCGATGATTTCGACGAATTCGCGCACCAGGGCGTCGCGCGCTTCCCCGTGCCTGAGGACGCCGTGGCCTTCGCGCGCCAGATCCGCGATCCCGATCGCCACAAATTTTCCACGCCGTCCGGCAAGATCGAGATCTATTCCGAGGTGCTGGCGGCAAAGCCGGATCCATACGGGCTTGGCGTCATCCCTCCCGTCCCCACCTGGATCGAGCCGGAAGCAGCACCTGCCGCCTATCCGCTGGCGCTCTGCACGCCGAAGTCGCGGGCGCGTACGCATTCGATCCACGGCAACCAGTCGCATCTGGCGCGCGTCGATCCGGACAATGTTTGGCTGCATCCCACCGATGCGGCGACACGCGGCATCGCCGATGGGCAGCGCGTGCGCGTATTCAACCAAAGGGGTGCCACGGTGCTGCCGGTCAAGGTGACCGATCGCATCGCGCCAGGCGTGGTCTCGATCAAGGAAGGCGCCTGGTTCATCCCCGACAATACGGGCGTCGATACGCAGGGCTGCGCCAATGTGCTAACCGTTGATCGCTCGGCACCATGCGGGGCGACGACCTATAACAGCAACTGGGTGCAAGTGGAGGCCGTCCGATGATCGAACATACCCTGGACATCACCACCAAGGCAGGCGCGATGGAGACATTCATCTGCCATCCAGACCGCGGTGGCGCGCATCCCGCCGTGATGGTGCTGATGGACGCGCCTGGCATCCGCGACGAATTGCGCGACATGGCACGGCGCCTCGCCACCGTCGGCTACTACGTGCTGCTGCCCAACTTGTACTATCGCGCTGGTCGTGACACGATCTACGGACCAGACGTGCTGGAGCAGGGCAGCGCGGAGCGGGAACGCATGCGTGCCGTGCGGACCAAGATGACGATCCCGCCGGTGATGGACGATGTTGCGTCGATGCTGGCGTTCATCGATTCGCAGCCTGCCGCGAAAGCCGGCCCGGTCGGTGCGCACGGCTACTGCATGAGCGGCCCGTACGCATTGGCGGCGGCTGCACGCTATCCGGATCGCGTGACGGCGGCCGCATCGTTCTACGGCACCTGGCTGGTCAGCGATGCGGAAGAAAGCCCACACCTCAACCTCGGCAAGATCAAGGGCGAGGTCTACATCTCCTGCGCCGAACACGACGAGCTCGCGCCATTGCCGATGGTCGACGAATTGCGCGACCTGCTCGCGCGGTCGGGTGCAGCAGGCGAACTGGAGCTGCAGCCAGGCGTACATCACGGCTTCGCCTTCCCGCAGCGCTGGTGCTACGACAAGCCGGCAGCGGAACGACATTGGGAGCGGCTGATCTCGCTGTACCGGCGTCGGCTGGGCTGACGCTTTACGGCTCGTTCCTCGCGGCGCTAGGCTACCGGTCAGTAGCCGCCGGAAGAAGCGAAGGAACGCCCATGCTGCAAAGCCGTGACGAAATACGTAAGGACAAGACTGTCGACGCATTTACCGACGCCATCTTGCAACGGGATCAGCCCCGCACGGCTGAGATTTTTTTCAACCTGGTTCGCGATGGCCGCACGATGGGCGACGCCCTCAGCCTGGTCACCGAAGCTGAAGCGCCTTTCGTCCAGGTACCCAATCACGTCGATGTGCGCGACGGCCAGATCACGCTGATCAATAACGACCACACCATCCTTGGCCTGCGCACCTCGGCCGACCTGACGTCGTATCTGCCGCAACAATATCGCATGCTCGGGATGCTGCAGAGCGTCTGGTACATCCCGGCTGGCCTCGACATCTGGAATCAGTTGCTCGGCAAATACCCCGGCCGCTACGCCACGATGAAGGGCATGAATGTGCCGCCACCGAGCCACGGCCCGGTGGTATGGAACGAGGACCACGAGCCGATCATCGAACCAGGCACGATCGATCAGCGTCTGCATTCACACATGATCGCGACGATGAGCGGCGACGTGAAGCGCTCCTATGGCCTGTTTCTTGGCCTTGCCGCAGATGAAGCCGCGCGCGCGAGACTGCGCGACCAGTTGCTGTTCCTCGGCCTGATCGACTTGCAGGACACCGTGATGGGCCGCAAGGCGCGCAACACCGGGCACAAGGCGCTGCGGGCACGCGCGGTGGTCGATCTGGCCGGACACATTGGCTGGGACCGCGCGCACGGCGTCTACTATACCGGCGTGCCGGATATGGCGGTCGGGCCACTGTATTATTCGCTGTATGATGCGGCCTGCGTCATCGTGACCGAGGCTTTCCCTCCGGATGCCGGCAAGAGCCTGAAGCAGGCCAACCAGACACCACTGGCGCCCGAGCAGGTGGAAGACATGGTCCGCCTGCTGATGGAAGCCGACGCGCAGGTCGTGTGGGACCAGATCACCACGCATCTGCGCAACGGCATTTCAGTGCGCAGTCTTGGCGATGCGATCCAACTCGGTGCAGCGGAACTGGTGCTGCGCACCACGGTCGGGCGCAAATTCACCGAGGGCCAGCATCCGTTCGACTACTGCAACACCGCAAACTACTGGTTCCGCACCTCCGACAATCCGTACCAGCCGCGCGTCCTCTACCTGATGGCGAACTTCGTGAACGACGCGGCGCGCGCGAACAAGCGCTACAGCTCGGTGATCGAGCAGGAGTTCGCCTCGCACGACCTGTCCGGCCGCACACCGGAGGCGCTGCTGCGCGACCAGGACGAGGCGATCATGGCGTTCGACTTTCCGCGCGCGACCGCGGTGGCGAACGCGTATCTACAGACCGGCGCCGATCGCCGGGCGCTGCTGGAAACGCTGGCGGTGACGGCCTGCAAGTTCCAGGATGACCCGCACAACCAGAAGATCAGTCACTCGACGTTCGAGGAGTACGGCCACAACTCGACCCACCTGCGCGATCGGCTGCTGCTGGCCACCGCGCGGTTACTTGCCGGCTGGCCGAAGATGCCGGGCGAACGCGATTGCTACGCCCGTTACATGAAGGAGTGGATCAAGCACTAAAACATAAAGGAGACGTACCATGACCCGAGCACTGAACGTCATCGACGCCGATGGCCACATCCTTGAGCCATTGAATCTGTGGAATGACTACATGGACCCGAAATATCGGGACGCCGCACCGAAGATCATCCGCGACAAGGACGGGAAGCAACGTCTTCAGATCGGCGAAAAGTTGCTCGGCAGCAATAAGGGGATCGGCGCCATCGGCGGTGTCGGCGCACGCGACGGCACCGTGGTGGACGATGCCCTGGAATACGAGCAGGGCCGCAAGGGCGGCTTTGATCCGCATGCGCGCATTCCCGACATGGATCTGGACGGCATCGATGCTGCTTTCCTGTATCCCAGTCTCGGCCTGTT
>DATJJM010000247.1:0-9113 GCA_035492535.1 Acetobacteraceae bacterium
GGTCGAATCTTGCATATTTGCCGTCGAGCTTCGGTTGCGGGTCGTCCCACAGTGCGCGCCATGCGGTGAGGTATTCGTCGGTGACCGCGCCGCGTTCTTCGTAGGGCGGGGTGCCGAGCGCTTCAAACTCCTCGCGCATCCAGCCGGTGCCGACGCCGGCGATGACGCGGCCGCCTGACAGGACGTCCGCGGTCATGAACAGCTTCGCCGCGAGGACGGCCGGCCGGTGCGGCACCACGGCGACCGAGGTGAGCAGCTTCAGCGTCTGTGTGCATCCCGCGAGGAATGCCAGCGTTGCGATGCAGTCGAAGCATTCGCCAGTGGGCGCGCCGGGCCAGATGCCGTCGGCTGTGTAGGGGTACCGCACGCCGGTCTGCATGGGCACGATCAGGTGGTCGGCGACGCCGAGATGCGTATAGCCGAGCGCTTCGGCACGCTGCGCCACCGCGATGACGTTGTCACGTGTGGTGAGGCAGCCGCGGGTCCCTATGTGAATGCCGAAATGCATCAGTCTCCCCATCTGGCTGGCGGCGGCGGATCGTGTGCTAACGTCGGGGCAGACGCAACACAAGCGGAGGGAACAAATGCAGATCGGGTGCAGCGCGCCAACCAGCGGGCCTCTGATCGCGCCGGACAGCCTGGTGCGGATCGCCACCGAAGCCGAGATGCTCGGCTTCGACTATGTCACGGTCAGCGACCACGTGATGATGCCGAAGAGCGTGGTGTCGCGTTATCCGTACAGCGAGTCGGGCGAATTCCCCTCAGGCGCCGGTGCGGCGCGGCTGGAGCAGCTTGCCACCGCGGCGTTCATTGCCGCCGCGACATCGAAGCTGGGGATCGTGACGTCGGTGATGGTGGTGCCGCATCGGCCGGCGGTGCTGACGGCGAAGATGCTGGCGACGATCGATTATCTGTCGAAGGGCCGGCTGACGCTGGGCATTGGCGCCGGCTGGTGCAAGGAGGAGTTCGAGGTGATCGGCGCCGCGCCGTTCGATGATCGTGGGCATGTCACCGATGAATGGATGATGGTCTGCAAGGAGCTGTGGTCGAGCGATGATCCGCGCTTCGACGGCAAGTACGTGAAGTTCAGCGACGTGGTGTTCACGCCGAAGCCGGCGCAGAAATCGATTCCGATCTGGGTTGGCGGCGAGAGCGGCCCGGCGTTGCGGCGCACCGCGAAATACGCCGACGCGTGGTATCCGATTGGGACGAACCCGCAGTTCCCGATGGACACGCTGACCCGGCTGAAGGGCGGTGTGGCGAAGCTGAAGGAGCTGACCGAGAAGGCCGGGCGCAATCCGGCGTCGGTGGGTGTGGCGTATCGTGTGTCGTCGAATCCCGAGGCGCAGCCGAAGGGGACGGTGAATGGCGAGCGCAAGCTGTTCACCGGTGGTGGCGCCGACTATGCCGGCGACATCAAGGCGCTGCATGACGCCGGCGTGACATCGTTCGATTTCGGCCTGTTCGGTGCGACGCTGGATGCGACGCTCGGCAATCTGCGCCGGTTCAAGGACGAGGTGATGGCGAAGGTGCGCTGACCATGCACATCGGCTTCAACGCACCGACCACGGGTGACCTGATCGGACCGGACAGCCTGCGCCGTATCATCACCGAAGGCGAAGCTCTCGGCTTCGACTACGTGACGGTCAGCGACCACATCATGGTGCCGCGCAATCTCGAGTCGAAGTACCCTTACACGAACGACGGCGAGTTCCCGGCGGGCACCGCGGCGGCGTGGCTCGAGCAGCTGGCGACGACTGCCTACATCGCGGCGCTGACTGAGAGGTTGCGCTTCGTGATGTCTGTGATGGTGGTGCCGCATCGGCCCGCGGTGCTGACTGCGAAGATCCTGGCGACGATCGACTATTTGTCGAAGGGGCGGCTCACGCTGGGGATCGGCGTCGGCTGGTGCCGGGAGGAGTTCGAGGCGATTGCCGCCGCGCCGTTCGATGACAGGGGTCACGTCACCGACGAATGGATGGCGGCCTGCAAGGAGCTGTGGACCCAGGAGGATCCACGGTTCGACGGCAAGTATGTGAAGTTCTCTGACGTGGTGTTCACCCCGAAACCGGTGCAGCAGCCGATCCCCATCTGGGTCGGTGGCGAAAGTGCGCCGGCATTGCGGCGCATTATGCGGTATGCCGATTGCTGGTATCCGGTGGGCACCAATCCGCAGTTCCCGATGAACACAGTCACACGCTTCAGGTCCGGGCTCGAGCGGTTCCGTGGATTTGCGGAAAGGGGCGGTCGCGATCCTGCGACCTTGCAGGTGGCGCTGCGCGTGCTGGCCGGACCATCGAACCGTCCGCGGCGCAGCGTCGATGGCGAGGGCGAAATGTTCACCGGCGGAGCCGCGGACTATGTCGGTGACATCAAGGCGCTGCAGGATCTGGGCGTCAATGCGGTGGACGTCCGGCTGTTTGCCACCACGCTGGAAGCGACAATCGACAACATGCGTCGCTTCCACGACGAAGTGATGGCTAAGGTCCGATAGAGAAGGAGTCCGGGGATGCAACTTGGTATCACGATGCGGATCAACGGCGCGTCACCGAAGCTCAGCATGGACGAGGTGCTGGAGGCGGAGCGCCTCGGCTATGTGTCGTGCTGGTCGGGCGAGGCGTGGGGCACCGATGCGGTCTCGCCGGTCGCGTGGGTGCTGGCACGCACGACGCGGATCAAGGCCGGCACCGCCATTATGCAAATGCAGGCGCGCACGCCGTCCTGTGCGGCGATGACGGCGATGACGCTGAATGCGCTGTCCGGCGGGCGGTTCCTGCTGGGGATCGGGCCGTCGGGGCCGCAGGTGATCGAGGGCTGGCATGGCGTTGCGTTCGGCAAGCCGCTTGGGCGGACGAAGGAGTATATCGACATCATCCGCAAGGCGCTCGCGCGCGAGGCGCCGCTGACCTATCACGGCGAGCACTACCACATCCCGTACGACGGTCCCGATGCCACGGGGCTTGGCAAGCCATTGCGCAGCATCGTGCATGGCGATCCGAGCTTGCCGATCTATACCGCGTCGATCACGCCGGCGGGGCTGCGGAGCGCGGGCGAGGTGTCGGATGGCACGCTGCCGATATGGTTCTCGCCGGAGCAGGCGGACCTGGTGGTGAAGCCGATCCTCGATGGCCGCGTGAAGGCGGGGAAGGCGCGCGACATCGATGGGTTCGATCTGGCGCCGTATGTGAAGATCGCGATGGGGGATGATCTGGAGGCGTGCCGGGATTCGGTGCGGCCGAACCTGGCGCTGTATATCGGCGGGATGGGCGCACGGTCGAAGAATTTCTACAACGATTTCGCGGTGCGGCTTGGCTACGAGGAATCGGCGGCGAAGATCCAGGACCTGTATCTGGGCGGGCACAAGAAGGATGCCGAAGCGCTGGTGCCGGACAAGCTGATCGATGAGATCGCCCTGGTGGGTTCCGCGGATCGCATCAGGGACCGGTTACAGGTGTGGAAGCAGGCGGCGAAGAACGGCAAGCTGACGACGATGGTGCTGACCGGCGCGTCGGTGGAGGCGCTGCGCGTGGTGGCCGAGGCGGTGCTGTAGCGATCAGGGCGGAGGTTACTGGCTGGATTTGCCGGATACCGGCCAGCATGGACGCGGCCCGCTCGCTCTCCTAGCATCGACGCCGTCGCGTCGAGGGAAGCCATCAATGAGTGGAGCATCACCGGTCAGCCTGGCTCGTCAGGGTGAAATCGGCATCATCACGGTGAACTATCCGCCGGTGAATGCGCTCGGTCCCGGTGTGGCGGAGGGCATCAAGGACTGCCTCGCGCGCGGCAATACCGATCCGGCCATCAAGATCATGGTCCTGATCGGGGCCGGCCGCAGCTTCATTGCCGGCGCCGACATCCGTGGATTTGGGACCAATCGTCCGCGTCTCCCGCTGGGGCAGCGCGTCTATGATGTGCTCGATGCCAGCGAGAAACCGGTGATCGCGGCGATCCACGGGTACGCCCTGGGGGGCGGACTGGAGATCGCGCTCGCCTGCCATTATCGCATGGCGTTGCCGAGCGCGAAGGTCGGGTTGCCGGAGGTGCTGATCGGCATCCTGCCCGGTGGCGGCGGGACGCAGCGCCTGCCACGCCTGATCGGCGTCAAGGCGGCGCTCGACATGATTGTCACCGGCCGGCATGTGCCGGGGCCGGAAGCGCGCAGGCTCGGGATCATCGACGAGCTGTTGCCCGAGAACGCCGATCTGCTGGAAAGCGCGATCGCCTTTGGCATGCGTATCGCGGACACCAAGGCGCCGCCGCGCGTGCGCGATCGTCCGGTGAAGCTGGAAGACCCCGGGATCTTCGATGCAATGCGCAAGTCGATCGCGCGTCGGGCGCGGAATCAGAAGGCGCCGTATTATTGCATCGATGCCGTCGAAGCTTCGACGACACTGCCGTTCGATGAGGGCTGCCGGCGTGAGGCGGATCTGTTCAAGGAGCTGGAAGACAGTCCGGAAGCGCGCTCCCTCCGCTATGCGTTCTTCATCGAGCGCGAAGTCACGCGGCTGCCTGACATCCCGTCCAATACGCAGGCCAAGGATTTCTCCACGGCGGCGGTGGTGGGTGCCGGCACAATGGGCGGTGGCATCGCGATGAGCTTCGCCGACTTCGGCTATCCGGTGAAGATCATGGACGTGACGCCGGAAGCGCTGGAACGGGGCATGCAGCGCATCCGCGACAACTACGCGACGTCGGTGAAGCGGGGCTCGCTGGCGGAAGCGGAAATGCGACGGAGGCTGGCGCGGATCCAGCCGGTCGCGGATTATGAGGACATCGCCGATTGCGACCTGGTGGTCGAGGCGGTGTTCGAAGAGATGGATGTGAAGAAGCCGGTCTTCGCCAAGCTGGACGACGTGATGAAGCCGGGTGCGCTGATCTTCTCCAACACGTCGGCGCTGAACGTCGATGCGCTTGCCGCGATGACCAGGCGGCCACAGGACGTTGCGGGCACGCATTTCTTCAGCCCGGCCAATGTGATGAAGCTGCTGGAGGTGGTGCGTGGCAAGGCCTCGTCGCCACGGACGCTGGCGAGCGCGATGCAGATGGGCCGCAAGATCGGCAAGCTGTCGGCGATGGCGGGCAACACCGACGGCTTTGTCGCCAACCGTTCGCGTGCGCCGTTCAACACCGAGATGGTGATCCTGCTGGAGGAAGGCTGCCTTCCCGTGCAGGTCGACAAGGTGATGGTCGATTTCGGCTATCCGATGGGCCCGTTCGCAGTCGGCGACCTGGCGGGCCTCGATATCGGTTACGCCAGCCGCAAGCGCCGCGCCGCGGAAAATCCCAACTTCCGCATGCAGCCGATCCCGGATCGGCTGGTGGAGATGGGACGCTACGGGCAGAAGACGGGTGCCGGCTGGTACAAGTACGAGAAGGGCGATCGGACGCCGTATCCCGATCCGGAGGTGGCGGCGATCATCAAGGACGTTGCCAACAGCCTGAACATTCCGCAGCGCACATTCAGTGATGACGAGATCCTGCGGCGCCTGCTGTTCTCTTCGGTGAACGAGGCCTGCAAGATCCTGGAAGAGGGCAAGGCCTATCGGCCGAGCGATGTCGATGTGATGTGGCTGCACGGCTTCGGCTTCCCGCGTTATCGCGGCGGCCTGTTCTTCTGGGCCGATACGATCGGCGTGCGGGATGTCTATAACCAGATCGCAGCCTGGCATCAGCAATACGGCGACCGCTGGGCGCCGTCGCGGCTGTTGCGCGATCTCGCTGAATCGGGCACGGCGTTCCGGGAGGCCAAGGCAGCAGCGTTCGTGCCGTAAGGGGGAAACAGCATGTCCGCCGTCATCGAAGACCTGAACGAACTGCCGGACGACGACTTCCGCCTGCATGTGCGGCAATGGATCGAGGCCAACTACCCGCCGGAGATTCGCAACCCGCCCAAGCGGCTGCACTACAAGGACAACAAGTCCTGGTACCACCTGCTGTCGCGCAAAGGCTGGCTGTGTCCCGGCTGGCCGAAGGAGTTCGGCGGCATGGGTCTTTCGCCCGGCAAGCAGCTCATCATGATCGAGGAGAAGGAGCGCCACGGCTGCACGCGTCTCAACGACATGGGCGTGACAATGCTCGGGCCGCTGCTGATCCGGTACGGCACCGGGGAACAGCAGAATTACTATCTGCCGAAGATCCTGACCGGGGAACATATCTGGTGTCAGGGTTATTCGGAACCGAATGCAGGGTCCGATCTGGCCAGCCTGCGCACCGAGGCGGTGCTCGATGGCGACGAATGGGTGGTGAACGGGCAGAAGATCTGGACCTCGCTGGCGATGGACGCCAACTGGATCTTCCTGCTGGTGCGTACCGACAAGCAGGCGAAAAAGCAGGAGGGGATCAGCTTCCTGCTGGTGCCGATGGATACGCCCGGCATCACAGTGCGGCCGATCACCAACCTGGATATGGAAGACGAGTTCTGCGAGACGTTCTTCGACAACGTCCGCGTGCCGAAAGGCAATCTGGTCGGCCAGATCAACAAGGGCTGGACGATGGCGAAGAACCTGCTGGGGTTCGAGCGCATCGGATCAGGCTCGCCGCGGCAATCGACCTATGCGCTGGGGCGACTGCGGCAGTTGGCCGACCGGATGGGCGTGTGGGAGGAGGACTGGTTCCAGGACCGCTACACCAGGCTGCGGCTCGATCTGGAAGACCACAAGTCGCTGTACAGCGAATTCGTCGCACGGGTGTACCGAGGCGAAGCGCTGGGGCCGGATGTTTCGATGCTGAAGATCAACCAGACCGAACTGTACCAGCGTATCACGGAGACGATGCTGGAGATCTCCGCTGAATATGGCGGGCAGTTCGGGCCGCTGGATGGCAACCGCGAGTTAAACCCGGCCGGGCTGTTCATCCAGTCGCGGCCTTCGTCGATTTACGCCGGGTCCAATGAAATACAGCGTAATATCCTGGCAAAGAACGTATTGGAACTGCCAGGATAGACGGATTGACGCTGGCGCGAACCAGCGTCATATCGTCACGTTTGAAAGCAAGTGCCGGGGCGTCGACCCCGCCGAAGGGAGGGACGCCGACTTGGAAGACGCGGCACGTCTGCTGCAACTCGTGGTCAACGGTGCGGCTGCCGGCTGTATCTACGGCCTGATCGCTCTCGGGTTCGTCCTGATCTACAAGGCGACCGAGATGATCAATTTCGCCCAGGGCGACATCATGATGCTGGGCGGCTTCGTCGCGTTCAGCCTGATCGCCCATTTCGGGTTGAACTATTGGATCGGTTCGCTACTCGCCATCGCCATCATCGCCGCCTTCGGCTTCGCCCTGGATGCGATCATCCTGCGACGAGTCATCGGCCAACCGCAGTTTGCCGTGGTGATGCTGACGCTCGGGCTGGGCTTCATTTTCCGCGCCTATGCCGGGATCATCTGGGGATACGATTCCGTCGGCTTCAACACGCCGTTCACCAACAAGACGGTCAATCTGAACGGCATGGTGCTGGGACTGGACAACATATCGATCATCGTCGGCACTGTCGTGCTGTGTGGCGTGCTCTATGTCTTCTTCAGCCGCACGCGCCTCGGCGTCGCGATGCAGGCATCGTCGCAGAATCAGTTGGCCGCATATTACATGGGCATCCCGGTGCGCACGGTGTTTTCGCTGATCTGGGCGATCAGCGCCGGAGTTGCCGCCGTGGCCGGCATCCTGTTGTCACCGGTCTCCATGATCGACGTGAATATGGGCTTCCTCGGTATCAAGGCTTTCGCCGCCGCGGTTCTGGGAGGCTTCGGCAGCATCCCGGGCGCACTGGTCGGTGGCGTGGTGATCGGCATCGTCGAGCAGCTTGCCGGTTATTTCCTGCCCGCGGGCTTCCAGGAAGTGACGTCGAATGTGGTGCTGCTGGCAACGCTGATTCTGCGACCGCAGGGCCTGTTCGCCGAAAGCATGGGCAAGCGGGTGTAACGCATGCGCTACGTCTTCCGCACCAACTATCGGCAAGATACCCTTCTGTGGCGTCACCGCGGTGACCTGTTCTGGTACGGCCTGTTGGGTATCGTACTCTTGGCGTTCCCGAAATTGCTGGGCGAGTTCTATGTCGGCGAGATGGGCGGCGTGTTCATCTTCGCCATCGCCGGTGTTGGGATGATGTTGCTGGCCGGCTATACCGGCCTCGTCAGCCTTGGCAATGCGGCGTTCCTCGGTATCGGCGCTTACACAAACTCGATCCTGCTCGCGCACAATGTCCCGTTCCTGATTTCCTTGCCTGTATCCGGACTGTTCACTGCACTGTTCGGGATCGCCATCGGTTTGCCGACGTTGCGGATGAGCGGGCTCTACCTGGCGATTGCCACGCTGGCCTTCGGCAGCATCGTCGGCACGGTGTTCCAGAAGTGGGACGCGGTGACCGGCGGGTTCGACGGCTTCTCCGTACCGACGCCGTACGTGTTCGGCATTCCGATCGAAACGGCAACCGGCATCTACTATGTTTCGCTGGCCGTGCTGGTGTTCGTGCTGTGGCTCAGCGCCAACCTGCTGCGCAGCCCGCTCGGCCGCGCCATGGTGGCGATCCGGGACAGCGAGATCTCGGCGCAGAGCATGGGTATCCACCTTGCGCGCTACAAGGCGTTTGCCTTCGCGATCAGCGCCGGTATCACTGGCCTCGCCGGCGCATTGTTCGCGCATTACGTGCACTTCCTGGCGCCTGATTCGTTCGACGTCCTGCTGTCAGTGCAGTTCGTCACCATCGTGTTTGTCGGCGGACTGGGCTCGCTGCACGGCGCGGTGCTGGGCGCGATCTTTGTCCGGCTGCTGCCGCAGTTCATCGCCATCATCCGTGATGATCTGCCCTTCGGTATCGGCCGCATGCCTGGCCTGGAGCCGTCGTTGTATGGCCTGGTCCTGGTGATCGTGATCCTGTTCGAGCCGGGCGGTATGTGGGGCCGCTGGCTCAAGATGAAGCACTGGTTCCAGGCCTATCCGCTGAAACGCCGTGCCGTCTTCCGACGCCAGAAGAGTTATGCACGCTCGGAGCGGCTGCGATGATCCTGTTCCGTGCAGAAGAGATCGCCGTTCGCTTCGGCGGTATCCGCGCCGTCGATGCCGTCAGCTTCGACGTTGAGCAGGGCGAGGTGTTCTCCATCATCGGTCCGAACGGCGCCGGC
>DATJJM010000248.1:0-3536 GCA_035492535.1 Acetobacteraceae bacterium
CGCTGGAAGTGAAGCGCAAGGGCAAGGTGCGTGGCGCCAAGCTGTACTACCTGCGCAACCTGGAAGGCAAAGCTGCCCGCATCAAGGAAGACGTGGCCGCCGTGTCCGCCGCCAAGGCTGCGAAGAAGAAGGCTGCCGCCGAGTAATTCCGGCGCCTCTTTCGAATCGACGAAACCCCGCGGAGCGATCCGCGGGGTTTTTGTTTGTGCGACCGGCTAGCGCCGCGGCCGCCGGCCTCTCACGATGTGCGTCGCAATGACCGCGGGCAGTGTCAATCCGATCATCCAGTGCATCAGCGCCACCTTGTCGTGCCAGGCGTCGTCGACCAGGTAATAGATCAGATAGCCGCTGAGTATCTGCACCAGCAGCATGCCGACACCGGCGCCACCGGACCAGCGCTGACGCAGGGTCTGCCAGCCGCCCACGATATGTGCGCTCCAGGTCATGCCGAACGCCCATAAGGCAGCGAAGGCGAAGGCGCCATGTACGCGCAGCCACCAGATCTCCAGCGGGTGCGGTTGGGGACCAAACGAGCCTTGTTGCTGCAGGCCGTAGTGGAAAAGCAGCCAGCCCGCGCCGCTCAACCATAGACCGAGCCCGACTCCGTAGCAGAAGCGTCGGCGGCGTGCGGACAATCGCAGCGGGCTGCGCGATGGGACGGCGTTCATGCCCTGGCCTGCAGCGGACGCCAGCCGCCAAGCTCGTCGTGGCGATAGGCGACGGCACCGTAGTGGGCCAAGAGCGGCAGTGCGGCCGAACCCGAGGCCAGCACGACCTTGGTCAAGGCATCGGCATGCAGGCCCTCCGTTGCAAGCACGCTGACGCTGCAGGAGGAGGACAAGGGCATGCGCTGTTGCCCGTGCCAATGGGCGATGGCGGCGAGTCCGTTGCGGCGGCGCACATCGACCCGATGACTGCTGGTCGCCACCGCGCCTTCACCGATTTCCACCACGGCTGCCGTGTCCGGCGACCCGGCGCCCGCCCGTAGCACGATGCGGTGTGGCCCGGGCCCTATCGTCACCAGATCGCCGCCGGCATCCACGCGGCCTTCCCATACGCCGTGTAGACGCAGCACTCTCGCGGCGCTATCGGCGGCGAAGCCTTTGGCGATGCCGCCAAGGTCGATCCATAGCGGCTTCAGGAAACGAACCCCATCGTCTTCCACCTGCACGTCGCGATAGCTTGCCGTCGGGTCGGCCGGCGGCGAGCCCGCCGGCGGTGGCAACAGGCCCGCCGCCACCCAGCGTCCAGCCAGCGTCACATCGAAGACACCGTCGCATGCATGCGACAGCATCTGGGCGGCTTGAATCACCGCCATTGTGCGCCGGTCGATGGGCACTGCCCGACGATGAGCCGAGCGGTTCAGACGCGCCACGTCGCTATCGGCGGCCCGAAAGCTCATCAGGTGGTGGATCGTGGCCACCTCGTTGAATGCCTCGGAGACGGCTGCCTGCACGTCGCAACCGGGCCACCAGCGATCCACGCGAATCGCCACGCGGGTACCCAGCCAGGGCTGGGCGCGCTCAAGCGGACCGGGGGCGAAGGACGATGGCATCGGTGGCGAGCAGGCGCTTCACGCCTTCGGTGATGTGTTTGCACGACAGCGTGGCGGCCGAGATGTTCTGGATGTCCTGATCGAGCTTCAGCGGGGCGCCGTCGTGTTTGCCGGTGAACTGCGCCCGCCACGCGGCCAGACGGATTTCGCTGCCATAGCTTTCGTTGTACTGCAGGATTTCGACATCCGTGACGGCGCCGGCGGCATCCAGTCCCAACGCGAAGGTGATGAACTCATGCCGCCCGAGCACTTCGTCGACGATGAAGCGCTCGCCATCGGCGCCACGCCATAGCTGCAGGCGGGTCGACTGGGGTTTGATCCCGGATGCCTGCGTGATCGCGCGCACCTGCTCGGGTGTGAGCAGCACTTCCTCGTGGGTGAATTTCCGTCCCGGAAACATCAGTTCGCGCGCCTGGTCGGCAGTGAGATAAGTGGTGGCATGCAGGGACGGCGCCACCGATATCAGTGCCGTGGCGGACAACAAAAAGAAACGGTGATCCATGCGTGTATGCCTACTCGAAGGAATAGCCGACTTTGAGGCGCAGCCCATCCCACTGCGTGTGCTCGTCGCCGAACAGCATGCCGCTGTGCATCTGGTCGGCCTGCTGGCGGGTGTAGGTGGTCGCATGCACCTGGCGCAGGGCGCTCAGTGTGAAGAACCAGCGCTTGCCGCCGTAGTGCAGGTTGGGGCCGAGAAAGAACGCGCTGTGGTTCTGATGGCTGTGCGCCAGCGAATAACCGTCGAACTCGTTGTGGTTGCGCAGTTCCAGTCCGGCCGACCAATGGGATGCGAAACGGTAGCTGGCGCCAAGGTCGATCTCCGCATAAGTCGCCTTGTGCCTGCTGCTGTCGGGCATGTCGTCGGGCATGCCTGGATCGACCAGGTTGCTGCCGCGTTCCTTCTCCGCTTCGACCATCAGGTTTGCCGCCAGCACAAGGCGATCGTCCAGCAGGTTCTTCTGCACGATGGTGCGGAATTCCAGGCCTCGTTCGCGCGAGCCGAATGCCGGCTCGAGGTAGAACGCCAGTCCGATCGGATGCTTGAACGGGCTGAGCACGCGCCACACCAGTTCCGCCGAGACGCCATCGAATCGCGCGCCGCGATAGCTTTGGCCGGCGTCGTGGTTCCACGGCACGTCCAGGCCCTCGGTCACGTGGCGCACGCTGTTGCCGCGCGCCCACAGGTAGCTGTAGTTGAGATAGCCGCCCAATTGCAGGTTGTCGGTGATGCCGTATTCGTACTCGGTGCGTAGCTTGAAATCATCGAAGCGGCTATAGGCCTGGCCGCGGCGATCGGTGATCCACTGCTCCCATTCGCTCTTGCCCTTGGGCAGCAGGTCGGTGGTGTAGATGTAGCCGAACACGGCTTCACCGGCGGTACCGGCTGGCGCGTGCGCCAGCGACACGGCCACGCAGACGGCGAGGACTCCCGTGCGAAGGGGAGTGCGGTACAGGCGCATGGGAACATCCTTGTCAACGAGAGTGATTCTTATTCGAATCATTTTCCCGCAGGCTTGGAGCGGTCAATGCGATGGAATGGCTTTCAGATTTTGGCTACAACGAATGAGGTGGCCGCCTGGCGCAGGCAGCGTGGCGCGTGGCGATTCCGACAGCACGCGGTCAGTTAGGACGGATGGTTTCTCGGTGTGAGCGCACCCTGTGCGCGACAGCCGCGCGTGAGCGTGCCGCTCCGTCAGGTTGTGGCGCACAGGGTGCGCTCACACAGTGGGCTCGGCTCGGCGGCCTGGCTCAGCCAAGTCGCTGCGGTTCCTGCAGGAAGTTGCCCTGCACGAAGTCCACGCCGCAGGCGAACAGCAGCGATGTGCTGGCGGCGTCTTCCACCCATTCGGCGATGGTGTGCTTCTTCAGTTCGCGCGCCTGGCGGCAGATGTCGGCCACCTTCTTCTGGCTCTCCTGCTGTTGCGGCAGGTCGGCCATGTAGCTGCGGTCGATCTTCAGATAGTCCGCATTGATGTGGTTG
>DATJJM010000249.1:0-2717 GCA_035492535.1 Acetobacteraceae bacterium
GGTTCCGCCGAACCGGAGCCGAACACGCCGCCCGCTCCCTCCAACAATTGCGCCTTCCACGCCGCGATCTGTGTCGTATGCACGTCATGCAGCTGCGCCAGTTCCGCCAGCGTCTTCTCCCCCTTGATCGCAGCCAAGGCCGCGTCCGCCTTGAATGTAGGGCTGTGGTTGCGCCGTGATCGTCTCGACATGTTCCCTCCTGCTACGCGGCAGCAGCGCCGCAATCAGGCAGGGAAACCACTTATCGGACTGTTCAGATTCGCCCAGCCACCTCTTACACCCGCTTCAGCTTCAAATGCCCAGCCGCCGATGCATGCGCGGTCATGCGGCGGTCTCCCGCTCCAACGCGACCTCGACTCAGACTATCCACATCTCATCCGAAGCTCATAATACCGAGCTTGTTACCGGCGCGCCAGAAGCACCGACCCTCGAGCGACAGGATATGTCGCCTCAGGCGCTTGGCCTCCTCGAATCGCTTGATTACGTCCCGTAACACCGCGGCGGTTCCCACAATGGTTCCCGACGCGTCGCGAAACTGCGCGACGGTGAATTCGACCGAGATACGCGACCCGTCCTTTCGGATCGCCAGCGCCGCCAGCAAGTTTCCCGCGCCGTAACGTGTTTGGCCGGTGCGCATCGTTGCGTCGTAGCCGGCCCAGTGCTACTGGCCCCGGGTTGATCGTCAGCGACAAGCTCAAGAGCTATGGCACGGCCAAGCGCGAGATCATGCCCGGGGTTGAGCATCGCCAAGGTACTACCTCAATAATCGAGCCGAGGTGTCGCATCGGTTCTGCCAGGGCCCGCGCCAAGGACGCCTGGGCACGTTGAACTGGCCTGAGTATAGGGCCGTCCCTCACGGGCGAGGCGGACGAGGATGCAGTGTATCGGGTGTGAGTCGCAGGCCATCACGGAGCGACCCGAGCGCACCGCTCAGGGCTATAGGCGCTTCCGTTGCCGTGCCTGCGGTAAGCAGTTCAATGAGCGCACGGGCACGCTGCTGAACCGGGCCCAATACCCGTCCGACGTCATCTCCCTCGTGGTGCTCTGGCGCCTACGCTACAAGCTGAGCCTGCGCGATCTGGTGGAGATGCTCGCACTCCGGGGCATGATGTTCAGCCACGAAACTGTCCGCGAATGGGAGGCGAAACTCACCCCCGCTCTGGCCGGGGATCTGCGGCGCCGGCGCAGAGGCCGTGTTGGCCGCCGCTGGCATGTCGATGAAACATACATCAAGGTGTCCGGGCGATGGTGTTACGTCTACCGTGCCATCGACAGCACAGGTACGCTCGTTGACGTCCTGTTCCGCGAGCATCGCGACATGAAGGCAGCGACGGCGTTCTTTCGCTCCGCGCGAGCGGCCACCGGCGTCACTCCTGAGCGGGTCACCACCGATGGCCATGACAGCTACCCGCGAGCGATCAGGACTGAGCTCGGCAACCAGGTGCACCACCGTAGCAGCCGATATCGGAATAATGGATTGGAACAGGATCACCGCGGCCTGAAAGGCCGTTACCGGCCTATGCGCGGCTTCAAGTGTCCCAGATCAGCCGCCCGGTTCTGTCGAGGATATGATGAACTCCGCAACCACCTTCGCCCTCAATCCCACCACAACCAACACGTTTCCGCCATTCGCCGCAGACTGCACTTCCTCCGCCGCACTGCGACCGTGCTGGCCATCCTTGCAGCCGCTTAACCACGCAACGACCGCGTCCCAATGTTGACTATATTTGCTGGCGCGAACCCTGACAGAACCTTTTCGACAGCATCATGCGGGAGGAGATGCTGGTCGCCGAGAGAAGCTGATTCCGATCCTGGACAGACTCGTCGTGACCGGTGCACGAGCCCATTACACCGTGATTTCCCTGAGGACATGTACACCGGATGCTGTCATTGCCAATTCGATGATGTTCTGCTCGTCAGACATGCTGCAGCTGCCGCGCGACCAGCCAGGCCTGCGGGATAGCGGGATAGAAGGTGACGAGGTCATCGGCTACCGCGGTTGATTATGTATCGGATGTAGGTCTTCGTCGTCTCTTCGCCATACGACATGCTGAACGGCATTGATGGTATGCCCGCTGGCTCGACGGAAAGAGGCGTTGTTGCGCTCCCGATTTGCACTCTGCTTCCGTGTCGTCGCCTATAGGTTCCATGCTATCGATCGGCCTGCGTTAGGAGGATTGCTACCATTAGGAATCCAACTGGAAGAGACTGTTCTGGTGCAGTTGCTCCGGAGCCTAGAATCCATAATGTAACCCCTGTTCAGATCAGACAGCGATCAGAGTATCTCCTCATCGCCGCGACGGCAGAGTCGGAATGTACTTGGTTCCGCGCCTAAGTATTTTCCGAGTCTGCTCCGGCCATCCGGTGCCCGCTATAATTCAGACTGGCCGAGCAGCTCGTGTTCGGAAAAGATGGCACCACGACCATTGATGACAGCCGCATCCTCAAAGATCTGGGGGCGACGGATTGGAAGTGCACAATGATGCTTGGTGGACAGCGGATGAATCCGCTAGGGCTGATGCAGTGGGCAGGCATCATACTCGCAGGCTTCGGCGTTGTAATGATGTGCTGCGCGCCTCTGTTGTCTAGTGCCTTGGTCGACGCCGGTCCTCAGGCCGAGTTGCCAAGACTGTTCGACTGGCCGCTGCTGTCCGGTATGGCTTGCCTGATCGGTGGTGGCATTTTGGTGCAGTTCACGTGGAGGACGTGGAATGGAC
>DATJJM010000250.1:0-11882 GCA_035492535.1 Acetobacteraceae bacterium
ACTCGGCGTGCGGCACGATGTGTTCGGCTCCGAGCGCAGCATGATCGAAAGCGGCGCGGTCAACGCTGCGATCGAATGGTTGCAAACGAAAGGACTGATCTACGAGGGTGTGCTCGATCCTCCAAAAGGGAAGACGCCTGACGACTGGGAACCACGCCCGCAAACCCTGTTCCGCGCCACCCAATTCGGCGATGACGTCGATCGGCCGCTGCGGAAATCCGATGGTTCGAACACGTACTTTTCAAACGACATCGCCTACCACGCCGACAAGATCAATCGCGGGTTCGACGTACTGATCGACGTGCTTGGCGCCGATCACGGTGGCTACGTGAAGCGCATGAATGCTGCTGTCGCGGCGCTCGCCACCAACCGCGACGTCACGTTCGAAGCCGTGCTCTGCCAGATCGTCCATATCATGCGCGGCGGCGAACCGGTGCGCATGTCGAAGCGTGCGGGCACCTACATCACGTTGCGCGACCTGATCGATGAGGTCGGCAAGGACGTGGTCCGATTCATCATGCTGACCCGCAAAGCTGACGCGCAGATGGAGTTCGACCTCGACCAGGCGGTGGCGCAGACGCGGGACAACCCGGTGTTCTATGTCCAGTACGCGCACGCCCGTTGCCGGTCCGTGCTGCGTGCCGCGGCGGAGATGTTCTCCCCTGACCATGTCACCGACCTGGCGCTGGCCGGCGTCCCGCTCGACAGCCTGGCCGCCGAGGCGGAGCACGCGCTGATTCGTCGGCTCGCCCAGTGGCCGCGCACGGTGGAAAGCGCCGCCCAGAGTCGCGAACCGCACCGAATCGCGTTTTTTCTCTATGACTTGGCGAGCGACTTTCATATGCTGTGGAACCGAGGCAAGGACGATTCCACGCTGCGCTTCCTACAGCCCGACCAGCCGGCGGAGACGCTGGCACGGCTGGCTCTGGTTGCAGCAACGGCGGTGGTGATTCGGTCCGGCCTCGCTGTGATGGGCGTGGAGCCCGTCGAGGAAATGCGCTGACCGCCGGATCATCACCGGCGGCTCCGCACTGGTGGAGAGCTACGGTGTCCGACGATCTGAGCATTCCGTCCCCGACCTATCGCGTGCCGCGCCATCGTCGTGGCATGGATCCGCTGACCAAACGCCTCGTGGTGATCTCATGCGGCCTGGGTGCAGCCATGCTCATCGTGGTAGGCAGCTGGTCCATGCTCAATCGCCACAGTGGAACGATACCGGTGGTGGAGGCGGTCAATGGGCCGATGAAAGTGAAGCCCGCGAACCCAGGTGGAATGCAGATCGCCGGCGCCAATGACGATGTGCTTTCGGGCGATGGCAAAGGCGCGGACGGCAAGCTGGCGCCTCCGCCGGAAACCCCAGCGCCCCAAGCGCTTCGCGCACCGCCTGCGGCGGTCGCGGCTCCTCCTGTACCGGCGCCCGCGGCATTGCCGGCTATCGCCGCCGCGCCAGTAAAGCCAGTTGATACCAAGCCGACGGCGACGCCGGACAAACACGTGGCGGCCGCGGCTGCGCCAAGCGGCAAGGATACCCTTGTGCAGCTTGCCGCTGTGCGTTCCGAGACGGATGCGAAGTCTACTTGGGAGCGTCTGACCAAGCGGATGCCTGATTTGCTCGGCCAACATCGCCCGGCGTTCAGCAAGGTCGACCATGACGGCCGTACGCTCTGGCGGGTCAGAACCGGGGGATTCGCGGACATCACCCAGGCCAAGGATTTTTGCGGCCGGGTGCGCGCCAAGGGCGAAAGCTGCACGGTGGCCGAATTCTGAAAGCTGCTATTGTCGGCATAGCCGGCACGGACCTGTCGGCCGACGAGGCTGCGCTGTTTCGGGCGCATCCGCCGATGGGCGCGATCCTGTTTGCCCGCAACGTCGTGTCGGCGCCCCAATTGCGGGCCCTGACCGCAACGCTCCGGCGGACGTTACCGCGTGACGCCATACTGATGGTCGATCAGGAGGGCGGACGCGTTGCTCGCCTACGGCCGCCGCATTGGCGCTCTCACCCGCCGGCGGCTGCACTCGGCAGCCTGCGCGCCGCCTGGCTGACGGGCGCGCTGATCGGTCTCCAGTGCGGTGATGCCGGCTTCGACGTGGTCGCGGCGCCGGTGCTGGACCTCGCGATCCCCGGTGCACATGCCGTCATCGGCGACCGGGCACTGGCCGAGGATCCCGCGCGCGTTGGCCGCCTTGGCCGCGCGTTCGCCGCCGGATTGCTCGCTGCCGGCATTCAGCCAATCGGCAAGCACATTCCCGGCCACGGGCGCGCCAGGGTGGACAGCCATCTCGGGCTGCCGCGGGTCGAGGCCAACAACCTCGACGCGGACCTGCTCCCGTTCACCTTGAATGCAGACCTGCCCTGGGCCATGTCGGCGCACATCGTCTATCCTGCCTGGGACCCGGCGTTGCCGGCGACATTGTCCCCGACGGTGATCAGCACGATCATCCGAGACAGGATCGGCTTCCAAGGTGTTCTGGTGACTGATGACATTGCCATGAAGGCGCTTTCGGGCTCGCCGGCTGACCTGGCCCGGCGGGCGCTGGAGGCTGGCTGCGACGTGGCGCTGTATTGCAGCGGCGAGTTTGCTCCGACCGCTGGTCTGCTGGAGCGGTGTCCCGCTTTGACATCACCTGCCGTGGTGCGCCTTGCCGCAGCCCGCGCGCTCGCGCGCCACCTGAAGCTGCCACTCGACGCGCAGTCGTTGGCCGATGAACGGGATCGGCTGCTGGCGTGAACGATATCGCCCTTCAGATCGCTCTGGCCGCGATCCCCGCGATCCTGGCCATTACGCTGCACGAGGCAGCGCATGGCTACGCCGCACTGGCGCTCGGCGACGACACAGCTAAGCAGGCTGGCCGCCTGTCGCTGAATCCGATCCGCCACATCGATCGGGTCGGCACCATCATTCTGCCCGGGTTCCTGCTGCTGTTTCAGCTGCTGACCCTGGGGCGTGTGCTGTTCATGTTCGGCTGGGCCAAGCCGGTGCCGGTCTCTGCCTGGAAGTTCAAGGATCCACGACGCGGCATGGCACTGGTTGCCTGCGCCGGCCCTTTGATGAATTTCTTTCTCGCCTGGGTCGCGGCCCTGCTTCTGCCCAGGCCGGTTGGCGTTGTCGGCAACGGTTTCGATTACCTGGACGCCGCCATCAGCCAGCATCCCGTGTACGGCCTGTTCCTGTTCTACTTCATACTGACGAACCTCGTGCTTGGGCTGTTCAACCTTTTGCCAATCCCGCCGCTGGATGGTGGCCGCATCGCTGTCGGGTTGCTGCCAATCAGCCTGGCACGTGGCTGGGCGCAGCTGGAGCGCTACGGCATCGTCATCGTGATCCTGGTGGTGTTCCTGTTGCCTCACCTGATTCCAGGGTTCGATCCGTTCGGCCAGGCACTGGCCACGATTGTCCCCCGTGCAATCAGCCTGTTGCTGAGGCTCGCCGGCCACGATATCGGCAGCGGCGATGTCCGGATCTGAAGAGCCCACAAACCTTGTACTGCGCCTGGAAGGCTTCGAGGGGCCGCTCGACCTGCTCCTGGACCTCGCGCGCTCCCAGAAGGTGGACCTGGCGAAAATCTCGATCCTGGCGCTTGTCGAACAATACCTGGCAGTCATCGAGGGCGCGCGGCGCGTCCGTCTGGAACTGGCCGCCGACTGGCTGGTGATGGCTGCCTGGCTCACGTGGCTGAAATCCCGCCTGCTGGTCCCACAAGGCGCTGAAGCGGAGGAGGGCGAACTCGCCGCTGACGCGCTTGCCGCCCGCCTGCGCGATCTATCCGCCGTCCGGGCCGCGGCAGTCTGGCTGTCTGCCCGCCCGCAGCTCCGCCACGATGTATTCGCTCGCGGCGCACCTGAGGACCATGCCGAGATCGACCGCTCCCGCCTGGCCCTGGACCTCTCGTCGCTGGTCCGTGGCTATCTTCAGGTGATGCGCCAGCGCGTGCGCACCCGGCGTTACCAACCGCGCCAACTCACACTGTGGACGGTCAAGGATGCACTCCAGCGGCTCGCCAATATGGTCGGTAGCTTGCCGGACTGGACCAGCCTGGATGAATTTCTCCCCGACATGCCCGGCGACCCGATGGAGCGTCGTGCGGCGCTGGCCAGCACCCTGTTGGCAGGGCTGGAGATGGCCCGCGGTGGCATCGTCCGGCTGCGCCAGGAGGAAGCGTTTGGCCCGATCCTGGTGCGCCGTGCACCGACCGGAGTAGAGGAGGGCACATGACTGAAGACGAAGCTCTCCGCGTGGCGGAAGCCTTGCTGTTTGCCAGTGCCGAACCTGTTGGAGCGCGCGCGTTGTCGCAGCTGCTGTCCGACGAGTTCGATGCCGATGCGGTGCTCGCAGCCTTGCGCGAACGCTATGCCGGCCGTGGTGTGGAACTGGTTGAAGCCGGTGGCGGGATGCAATTCCGCACCGCCCCCGATCTGGCGCCGCTGCTGCGCAAGGTGATCCACATCCCCCGTCGCCTGCCACGCGTGGCGATGGAGACGCTGGCGATCATCGCGTATCACCAGCCACTGACCCGGCCGGAGATAGAAGAAATCCGCGGCACCAGCCTGTCGCAGCAGACGCTTGACGCATTGCTGGAATCGGAGCTGATCGCACCCAAGGGCCGCCGGGAAAGTCCTGGCCGACCTACGCTTTGGGGCACCACGCCGCAATTCCTGGCGCAGTTCGGCTTGAAGGACCTGCGTGAGCTGCCGCGTCGGGAGGACCTGCTGCTGGAGCCGCTGCCAACCGCCGCAGCCGAGACAGAAACACCTCCGGCACCACCGCCCGAGCCACTGGCCACCGACCACTGACCACTGCTAACTGTCCGCATGTTTGATTTCGCTTGGTCGGAGCTTGGGCTCATCGCCGTTGTGGCCATGATTTTGATCGGGCCCAAGGATATGCCGGTCGCAATCCGCGCGGTTACCGGCTGGATCCGGAAGGCCCGGCGCATGGCCGCCGAATTCCAGACCCATGTCGATGAGATGGTGCGCGAAGCCGATCTCGGCGACATCCGAAGCTCGATCAACGAGATCCGCAATTTCGATGTCCGCGGCCACATAGAGAAGGCGGTCGATGCCGACGGGTCGCTGCGCGCCACGTTTGCTGAGAACCCGCTGGCACCGTCGGTGACCTCGGTCGAGGAAATTGCCGTCGCCGAACCAGCGGTGGCCGAACTGGCACGGCCTGCGGAAGAAGCGCCTGTTGCGCTGCCGGAGCCTGCGCCGTGTGTGCCGAGGGCACCGGCCTTCGTGCCTCCCAACATGGTGCATCCCATCGCAGCGGAGCGAGCGGAAGCTGAGCCGCCCGCCTTCATCCCGCCCGAGGTCGTGCAGCAGCACCGGGCGCGCGTGCACTGACCATGGCAGACATCGAAGACGATCCGATCGACGACAAGCCGATGCCACTGCTCGAGCACCTCGTGGAGCTGCGTCGGCGGCTCATGTGGTCTATCGGCGCGTTCCTGATCTGCTTCATGGTGTCGTATTACTTTTCCAGCCGTATCTACTATTTCCTGGCGGAGCCGCTGGCGAACGTGCTGCGCGAGCAGGGCAATCCGGATCCGCACCTGATCTACACGCAGCTCTACGAGGCGTTCTTCACGCGCATCAAGGTCGCGTTCTTCGCCGGCGCGTTCTTCGCGTTTCCGATCATCGCCAATCAGATCTGGCTGTTCGTCGCCCCGGGCCTGTACCGCAGCGAGAAGCGCGCGCTGTTGCCGTTTCTGGCGGCGACGCCGGTGTTGTTCGTGATGGGTGCAGCGCTCGCCTACTATTTCATCTTTCCGTTCGCATGGAAGTTCTTCGCCAGCTTCCAGGATCCGAGCGGCGGCGGCGGCGTGCCGATCGAGCTGTTGCCGCGGGTGAGCGAGTATCTCGACCTGGTGATGAAGCTGATCTTCGCATTCGGGCTGACCTTCGAATTGCCCGTGCTGCTGACATTGTTGGCCAAGGTGGGCATCATCTCGTCCAAAGGACTGAAGCGATTCCGGCGCTATGCGTATGTCGGCATGTTCGTCATTGCCGCGATTCTGGCACCGCCGGATGTCATTACCCAGACCGGCCTCGCAATACCGCTGATCGCGCTTTACGAAATTTCCATCTTTGCCGCGTCCTGGGTGGAACCGAAACCAGTCGAGGTGTGACCCGATGCATGACATCCGTGCCATCCGTTCCGATCCAGCCGGCTTCGATGCCGCGCTTGCGCGGCGCGGTGTGGCTTCGATGTCGTCGGAAATCCTCACCCTCGATGCACAACGCCGCGCCGAATTGACGACGCTTCAGGAGAAGCAGGCGCGTCGCAATGCGCTCTCACGCGAGATCGGCCAGGGCAAGCGCGGCGGTGCCGATACGTCCGCGCTGGAAGCCGAGGCGACTGCATTGCGGGGCGACATGGAAGGCCTCGAAAAACAGGCGGCAGCGCAGGACGAGACGATCAGGCGCATCCTGGAGAGCCTGCCGAACACGCTCGATCCCGACGTGCCGGACGGACCTGACGAGACTTCCAATGTGGTGATTGGCCAGCACGGCGAACCGCGTGATCTCGGCTTCCAGCCGAAGCAGCACTTCGAGCTGGGCGAAGCGTTGGGCCTGATGGATTTTGCCACCGCTGCCAAGCTCGCCGGGGCGCGCTTCGTCGTGCTGCGCGGTGCGCTGGCGCGGCTGGAGCGCGCGTTGGGGCAGTTCATGCTCGATCTGCATACGCGCGAGCACGGTTACACCGAGATGGTGGTGCCCTCGCTGGTCAACGATGCGACCCTCTATGGGACGGGTCAGTTACCCAAATTCGCCGAGGACAACTTTCGCACCACGGACGGAAGGTGGCTGATCCCCACCGCCGAGGTGCCGCTGACCAATACCGTTGCCGGCGATATTGCCGCCGAGAAGGCTCTGCCGATCCGCCTGACCGCGCTGACGGATTGCTACCGCAGTGAGGCCGGGGCGGCCGGGCGCGACACGCGTGGCATGCTGCGGCAGCACCAGTTCCGCAAGGTCGAGATGGTATCCATCACTCATCCAGACCACAGCGTCGAAGAGCATGAACGCATGACGCGCTGCGCGGAGAAGGTGCTGACGCTGCTGGAAGTGCCATTTCGCCGGGTGGTCCTTTCATCGGGCGACACTGGCTTCAGCGCCGCCAAGACCCACGATCTGGAGGTGTGGCTGCCTGGCCAGCAAGCCTGGCGCGAGATCAGCTCGTGCTCCAACTGCCGGGACTTCCAGGCGAGGCGGATGAATGCGCGCTTCCGTTCAGCCGACGGCAAGACGGTCGGGTATGTGCATACGCTGAACGGCTCCGGCATCGCTGTTGGCCGCGCACTGATTGGCGTTATGGAGAACCATCAGCAGGCGGATGGATCAATCCTGATCCCTGAAGTGCTGTGGCCCTATATGGGGGGCAACAGCGGCAGCGTGCAGCGGATTGCGCAGTCATGAAGATTGCATCGCTCGACGTGGGCCACTACCGGATCGAACTGCCGGTCGTGTTATCGGATTCGACACATGGCGCGATCACCCACTTCGAACTGATCACCGCCCGCGTGCGCGATTCCGATGGGGTGGAAGGCGTCGGCTACACCTACACGGTTGGTTCCGGCGGCGCGGCGGTGCACGCGCTGATCGAGCACGATCTGCGGCCTGTCCTGCTCGGCGCCGAGGCCGAACACATCGAGGCGCTGTGGCAGAAGATGTGGTGGCGGCTGCATTTCGGTGGAAGAGGCGGTTCGGTCAGCCTCGCGGTGTCCGCCTGTGACATCGCGCTCTGGGACCTGAAGGCGAAGCGCTTCAATACGCCACTGTGGCGGCTGCTGGGCGGCTTCGATCCGTCGGTGCCATGCTACGCCGGCGGCATCGATCTGGACTTCCCGCTCGATGCGTTGCTGCGCCAGACCGATGACAACCTGGCCAAGGGTTTCCGCGCCATCAAGATGAAGGTCGGACGCCCGCGCCTGTCCGAGGACGCGGAGCGCGTGCGTGCCATGCGTGCTCATCTCGGCGACGATTTCCCGTTGATGGCGGACGCCAACATGCGCTGGACGGTCGATGAGGCGATCCGTGCGGCGCGGGCCTTTCGGGACAGCAATCTGGTCTGGCTGGAGGAGCCCACCATCCCCGATGACATCACCGGCCACGCGCGCATAGTGCGCGATGGCGGCGTGCCGATCGCGACCGGCGAGAACCTCCACACGCTGCACGAGTTCAAGGCGATGATCGAGGCTGGTGGCGTCACGTTCCCAGAGCCCGATGTCACCAACTGCGGCGGCATCACCGTGTTCATGAAGGTCGCGCATCTCGCCGAGGCGTACAACCTGCCGCTGACCTCGCACGGGGTGCACGACCTGACGGTGCATCTGCTCGCCGCCGTGCCCAACCGTTCGTATCTGGAAGTGCACGGCTTTGGCCTGGACCGCTACATCGATGAGCCGATGACGATCCGAGATGGCAATGCCATCGCGCCCGATCGGCCAGGGCACGGCATTGCCTTCAACTGGACGGCTCTGGAGCGACTGTGACGCTCAGGTGAATGTCCGCCGCATCAGCCCTGTTGCGGTCGCACTGATGATACAGCCAATCAGCAGATAAGTGGCCAGATACCAGGGCTGGCCGCCGTTCCATGTCACCAGCAATGTCGCGAGGATTGGCACCGGCGCCAGGAAGATGATCGCGCCGAACTGATACACGAGCGAGACACCGGTATATCGCACGGGTGTCGCGAACAGCTCGCAGAACAGCGCCGCTTCTGGTCCGTAGACCGGTGCCCACAGGATGCCGATGGACAGCACGATGGCGATGGCGGCGAATTCAGGGACGCCGGAATGCAGCATCCACAGCAACGGGAACGCGGCCACGCCGTTCACCAGCGTCGCGATACCGAAGAGCCTGCGCCGGCCGACCCGATCCGACCATGCAGACGCGAGCGGTACGGTGAAGATCAACACCAATGCCGCCGCGGTGACCGAACTGAGCACCAGCGTGCGCGGCAGGTGGATGATGCTGGTGAGATACGAGAACATATACAGCGTGTAGACTGTGAACACGCCGCCTTCACCCATGCGGGCGAGCCAGCCCAACACCACGTTCCACCCGTAATTCCGGGCAACCTCGCCGAGCGGCAGTTTGGTGACATGATAGCTGCCGCGGATCTGCTCGAACTCCGGTGTCTCGAACAGCCTGAGGCGCACGAACAGACCAACACCGAGCAGCACGATGCTGACCAGAAAGGCGCATCGCCAACCCCAGGACAGGAACGCCTCATCAGACAGCAGCCCGGACAGCAACGTGATCACGCCGGTGCTGAGGCATAGCCCGATGGCAAAGCCGATCTGCGGGAAACAGGCATAGAAGCCGCGGCGTTCCGGCGGAGCATACTCGAACGCCATCAGTACTGCGCCGCCCCATTCTCCCCCCATGGCAAAGCCCTGCGTCAACCGCAGCACGACGACGATGAGTGGCGAGGCAATGCCGATCGTGGCGTAGCTCGGCACCAGACCGATCAGGAACGTCACCGCGCCCATCATTGTCAGTGTCAGCACAAGCAGGGGTTTGCGGCCGATCCGGTCGCCGAAGTGGCCGAAGAATGCACCGCCAATGGGGCGGGTGATGAAGCCGACGGCGAACGTCGCGTAAGCCAACACAAGAGAGACCGTCGGATTGTCTGCTGGGAAGAAGATCTTGTTGAAGATCAGCCCGGACAGCGACGTGTAGAGAATAAAGTCGTACCACTCGATCGTTGTGCCGATCAGGCTTGCGGTGGCGGTAAGACGGATCGCATGGAGGCGCTGACGTTCATCGGCGGGCGCCGCGTCGAACGGTATCGTGGCTTCGTTGGCCATGGTCGTTTCCCCTGGATTCGTGTGCGGCTAGCGCATTGAGTTCACCAGCGACGCGCCGGCAGCCAGGGCATGCAACTTGCCCTTCGCGGCTGCACGCGACCGAGGCATCATGCCGCAATCGGTGCAGGCGTAGAGGTGTTCCGGATCGACGTAGCGGAGCGCCGCGTGCAGCCTCTCTGCCACGACTTCAGGCGTTTCGACCTGATCGGTGCCGACATCGACAACACCGAGCAGCACATCCTTGCCACGCAATGCTTCGATCACCGCGATATCGACCCCGCTCGCGGCCGTCTCGACCGAGACCTGGTCGATCGACGACTTCGCCAGCAGCGGCAATGTGGCTTCGTAGTGACTCCAGTCCGTGTTGGCGGTCTTCCAGCGCAGCACCTCGTCGGTGCCGTAGCCGTAACAGATGTGGATCGCTTTCGTGGCGGCGACACCCTGGGCGGCGCGTTCCAGCGCCGTCATGCCCCAGTCCTTCACCTTGTCGATGTAGACGTTGAAGCATGGCTCATCGAACTGAATGACGTCGGCACCCGCATCGGAGAGTGCGCGCGCCTCGATGTTCAGGAGCTCTGCGAAGCGCATCGCCAACGCTTCCTCGCTGCGGCCGCCGACGTTATCGATGATGCTGTCGACGATGGTCATCGGTCCCGGCAACGTGACCTTGACCGGGAGGTCGGTCATCGCCTTGGTGGCACGCAGCGCATCCACGAAGATCGAGCCGCGATAGGTGGGTTCGGCAATGAGGCGCGCTGCCACGATCTCCTTCCGGTAACGCTGCGCGCGCTGCGGGCGCATGCCGAGGTTGATAGTGTCGATGCCATCCAGCCCGTGGAAAAAGCCCCAGATGTAATGCTGCCGGCGCTGCTCGCCATCCGTGAGCACGTCGAGTCCAGCCTTTTCCTGTTCGGCCACCCAGACGCGCACCGCGTCTTCCTTGCCTTCGTCCAGAATGGCTCCTTCGAGGCGCCATGGCGGATACATCTCGCCGGACCCGATCAGCCATGCAGGTTTCGGCAGGCTGCCAACAATCGTCGCCCGGACACCAGGCCGCGTTGATTCGCTCATTCGTCTCCTCCGACGGCACGAGGAGGAACTATGGGACGTCGCCCGCCGTGCCGCCAGCCGGCTACGACAGCGGGACGCCGAGCCTCCCGGCCACGTCCTGGATGAACTGCCACGCCACGCGGCCCGATCGTGAACCGCGGGTCATCGACCATTCCACAGCCTGTGCGTGAAGGTCCTCGGTGTCGATCGGCAGGTTCATCGTCGCCGCGTATCCATCCACCATGGCGAAGAACGTGTCCTGGTCGCAGTTGTGGAAGCCGAGCCACAGGCCGAACCGGTCGGACAGCGAGACTTTCTCTTCCGTCGCCTCTGTCGGGTTGATCGAGGTTTGCCGTTCGTTCTCGATCATGTCGCGCGGCATCAGGTGACGGCGATTGGATGTCGCATAGAACAGCACGTTGTCTGGACGGCCTTCGATACCGCCTTCCAGAACAGACTTGAGCGCCTTGTAATCAGAATCTTCCCGCTCGAATGAAAGGTCGTCACACAGGATCAGGCAGCGCCGCGGCTGGCCACGCAGGACATTCAGCAGTTCCGGCAGGGAGCGCACATCTTCGCGATGGATTTCCACGAGAGCCAGGCAGCCAGCCTGTTTTGCATTCGCCACGGCGTGCACGGCCTTCACCAGAGACGACTTCCCCATGCCGCGCGCGCCCCAGAGCATGGCATTGTTCGCCGGCAGCCCACGTGCAAAGTGCTCCGTGTTCTCCAGCAGGATCTGCTTCTGCCGCTCCACCCCCTGCAGCAATGCGATGTCCACACGCGATACCTTGGCGACAGGTGCCAGGTGAGGCGGGGAGGGATGCCAGACGAACGCGTCCGCCACTTCCAGGTCCATCGCTCTTGGCGGGGGCGGCGCAAGGCGCTCCAGCGCCTCGGCGATGCGGGTGACGAGTTCGGGCAGGCGCTGGTCCATCGATCAGGGTCCGGGTAACTTGACGGGAAGGGGGCGCAAACTATGGTCCCGCCCCAATCCAGGCAACCCAGGGTACGGTAAT
>DATJJM010000251.1:0-8856 GCA_035492535.1 Acetobacteraceae bacterium
CGGCCGCATGACACGGTAGATATCGATCAGCGCGTCATCGCGGTTGTTGTTCTTGTCCACCGCGAGCGTGTTGCGGATCCACGGGCCGTTCGCCTGATCCACCGCCAGCGTCGGCAGCTTGGTGATGCCAGCCTCTTCCAGTGCGGTCAGCTTCGCTTCGGTCAGCTCTTCGCCGGCCTCGGCAAAGATCTCGCCGGTCTCGTAGTTCACCAGGTCCTCGGCAACGAACCGGCCAAGCAGGTCGGTGCGACCCACCAGCACTTCCTTGGTCTTTTCCGCGATACGGCGTGCCTGGCGCGCGGTCAGCTTGGCATCGGCATCAGCCACCACCTCGCCGGATTCGGCATCGACGATGGGTTCCAGCAGCTTGACGCCGCGGAACGCATCCGGATCGAACGGCCGCGCCCAGCCCTTGGGCGTATGGTCGAACACCACCTGACCGTAGAAGTAGGTGAGGATCTCTTCCTGATCCATTCCGCGGATTTCGCCGGACTCAAGCTGCTCGCCCTTGGCTTCGCGCTCCGCGCGCAGCTTCTGCGTCGCATTGCTCTCCAACGCGTAGAGCAGCGTGGTGACCGGCAGCTTCCGCTTCCGGTCGATGCGGACGTAGACCAGATCCTTGCTGTCGAACTCGAAATCGAGCCATGAACCGCGGTACGGGATCACCCGCGCGGCGAACAGGTACTTGCCGCTGCTGTGCGTCTTGCCCTTGTCGTGGTCGAAGAACACGCCCGGTGAGCGGTGCATCTGAGAGACGATGACGCGTTCGGTGCCATTGATGATGAATGTGCCGTTGTCGGTCATCAGCGGCATGTCGCCCATGTAGACGGGCTGCTCCTTGATGTCGCGGATCGACCGCGCACCGGTGTCCTCGTCGACGTCCCACACGATCAGCCGCAGGATGACCTTCAGCGGTGCGGCATAGGTCATGCCCCGCTGGATGCACTCCTCCACGTCATATTTCGGCTCTTCAAGTTCGTAATAGACGAACTCGAGACGGCCGCGACCGGCGAAGTCGTCGATCGGGAATACCGACTTGAAAACTTCCTGCAGCCCGGCGTGCAGCCGGCTGTCGTACTGGACGTTCATCTGCAGGAAGGCCTCGTAGGAGGCGCGCTGCACATCGATCAGGTTTGGCATCGGCGCGTTCTCTGGAATGCGCCCGAAGTTGCGACGAATCCGCTTGCGCCCGGTAAACGACCTGCTAATCGCGTTCATGAACTGCCCTGCCTGCTGCCAGATCTGCACATCTGCGGCCTCGGATACCCCCCGGCCGCCCGGGTGCTGCGTTCGCCACAACGCGGAACGGGGCGGGAACCAACCTGATTCCCGCCCGCATCCAGTTCAGATCAGGCGACGGCGCGGCGAAGCCGCACGCCCGGTATAATCGGTTCGCCGGTGCTATTTGACCTCCACGGCAGCGCCTGCGTCCTCGAGCATCTTCTTGATCTTCGCGACCTCGTCCTTGCCGACGCCTTCCTTGACCGGCTTCGGCGCGCCCTCGACCAGATCCTTGGCTTCCTTGAGGCCAAGGCCGGTGATCGTCCGCACTTCCTTGATCACGTTGATCTTCTTGTCCCCGGCCTTGGCCAGGATGACAGTGAATTCGGTCTGCTCCTCGGCCGGCGCGGCCGCAGCAGCGCCACCTCCGGCAGCAGGCGCGGCAGCAGCCACCGCGACGGGCGCAGCAGCGGAAACGCCCCACTTCTCCTCGAGCAGTTTCGAGAGTTCCGCAGCCTCCAACACCGTGAGGCCGGAGAGCTCCTCTACCAGCTTTGCTAGATCAGCCATTTTTGAGTGTCCCTAATGTAGTCGTTGGTTGATTCCATGCAAGCCCCGCGCTGAGCGCTGGGCGCAGTCCTCGGGCTAGTCCCGAGGACCTACCTCTCTTAGGCAGCCGCCTGAGCCTCCTCACCCTTCCTGGCAAAGGCGCCAAACACCCGAGCAAGCTGGCCGGCCGAGCCTTGAAGGACGCCGGCGACGCGGGTCGCTGGGGTGGCAATCATCCCCACGATGCGTGCGCGCAGCTCATCCAGGCTCGGCAGTTCGGCGAGAGCCCGCACCCCCGACGCATCCAGCGTCTGGGTACCAAGCGCTCCTCCGACGAGCACGAACTTCTCATTGGTTCTGGCGAACTCGACGGCCGCCTTCGCCGCTGCCACGGCGTCCATCGACCACGCGAGCGCGGTCGGACCCTTGAGCAGAGGCTTGATGCCGTCGAATGGGGTCCCTTCCAGGGCGAGGTGGGCCAGGCGGTTCTTCGCGACCCTGTAGGTCACGCCGGCTGCCCGCATCCGGCGCCTGAGTTCCGTCGCCTCGGCGACCGTGAGCCCCGTATTATGGGTCACGACGATCATCGAGGTGGCGGACAGCGCCTCGTGCAGACCGGCGACGAAGTCTCGCTTTTGAGTCCGGTCCACGTACTCTCTCCAGCTCCTCGGGTCTGGCCCGAGGACAGTGGCCAGACGCGTTTGGACCGCGCCGGGCCGGGTTGCCCAGTTCGCCTGTCCAGAAGCAAAGGCAGGAACCAACCCCTGTCCCCGGGCGTGGCCCAAGGACCTGGGACGTCTCCCGTCTCCCGCTCGCGGACCAGGGTCCATTAAGCCCCGAAGGGGACGTGCGGTCTCGGACAGGTAGGTCCCGCGGTTGGCGCATCGCGCCAGCTCGGGAAGGGCGGGGACGTAGCCGAAAGCCGGCGGCGAGTCGAGAGGCACCGACGCCTTATCGGCGGCGCGGCGGACCTGGCGGCCCGATTAACCGGACAGGCTGCTGATATCGACCCGGACGCCCGGTCCCATTGTCGAGCTCAGGGACACCTTCTGCACATAGGTGCCCTTGGCGCCCGCCGGCTTGGCGCGCTGGATCGCATCCGCGAGAGCGCGGGCGTTCTCCACCAGCTTGTCGTCATCGAAGCTCGCCTTGCCGATGCCGGCGTGGATGATGCCCGCCTTCTCGGCGCGGAATTCCACCTGGCCGCCCTTGGCCGCACTCACCGCGCCCTTCACGTCCATCGTCACAGTGCCCAGCCGCGGGTTCGGCATCAGCCCGCGCGGGCCCAGGATCTTACCCAGCCGCCCCACCACGCCCATCATGTCCGGCGTCGCGATGCAGCGGTCGAAGGCGATCTCGCCCGCCTGCACCTTCTCGGCCAGATCCTCGGCGCCCACCACATCAGCCCCTGCGGCCTGCGCCTCGTCGGCCTTCGGCCCCCGGGCGAACACGCCGACGCGCACCGCCTTGCCGGTGCCGTTCGGCAGCGAGGTCAGCCCGCGGACCATCTGGTCCGCATGGCGCGGATCGATGCCGAGGTTCATCGACATCTCCACCGTCTCATCGAACTTCGCCTTGGCGTTCTGCTTCACCAGCTTGATCGCCTCGGGGAGCGGGTAGGCCTTGGCCTGGTCCACGGCCTCGTAGGCCTTCGCAAGCCGCTTGTCCTTGGCCATGGCTCAGCCCTCCACCACCGTAAGGCCCATCGAACGGGCGGATCCCATCAGCATGCGGACGGCGCCGTCAACGTCGTTGGCGTTCATGTCCTTCATCTTCTGTTCGGCGATCTCGCGCAGCTGGGCCATGGTGATGCTCCCCACCGGCGCCGCCTTGCCAACCGACTGGCTGCCCTTGTCGATCTTGGCCGCCTTCTTCAGGAAATGCGTGTTGGGCGGCGTCTTCGTGATGAAGCTGAACGTCCTGTCGGCGTAGGCGGTGATCACCACCGGGATCGGCATTCCCGGTTCCAGGTTCTGGGTCGCCGCGTTGAAGTCCTTGCAGAACTGCATGATGTTGAGGCCGCGCTGCCCGAGCGCGGGTCCGACGGGCGGCGACGGGTTCGCCTTCCCTGCCGGAATCTGCAGCTTGATGTAGCCGGCGATCTTCTTTGCCATATCCCTGGTCCTTCAAGGTTTGGTCCCGGGGACCGCGGTGCAAATGGCCGAACGCGCCTGACGACGGCGGCACGGCCTCCCGCGTTCCTTTGGAGGGCGGCCATTTAGCGGACAGGACAGCGTGAGTCCAGTGATCTAGGCCGGGACGTTCCGGCCGGCATCCAGCAGAGACCTCATCTCGATCACCGCCGCTCCACATGCCGAAACAAACACGTCGTCATGCGCCGAGAACAGAATGGCGCATTGGTGCCTCCACTGCTGCAGCAACCGGACCAGGTGCCCGCGCGAAGCAAGATCCAAACCGTTGCTTGGTTCGTCGAGAAGCAGCACTCGCGGGGTGCCGATCCACGCCGCGCACAGCAGCATTTTTTTTCGCGTACCCAGGGACATCGCATCGAAGCGTGTGCGCAAATGCCGGCCTAGGTCGAACGCGCCGATCAGACCATCGACCGTGGCGTCGATCCCGGTGCGTTTCACGGCCGCGACGAAGTGCAGAAGCTCTTCCCCAGTCATGAATGGATAGATCGGGCTCTCGTCCGGAACGTAGGACAGGCGCCTTTTTGCGTCCTCCGGCGCCTCCATCAAATCGATCCCGTCAATCCATACCCGGCCTGCATCCGCCGGCTGTGCGCCGGCAAGAAGGCGCAGCAACGTCGATTTTCCGATTCCGTTCGTCCCTCGCAGGGCATGGACACCGGTTGCCAGGGAGCAGTTCAGCGAACGGAAGATTTCGTGCCCCTCGTAGGAGGCACCGAGCCCTTCGCATACGAGGACCGGACCATCACTCATCGAGACACCGCGGCGATTGCTGCTCCGGACCAGAGGCCCGTGAGCAGCACACCATAGAGCAGGCTGCGTCGCCCTCCGTGGACAACGGGCCATCGCAGCAGTGCCAGCAAGACCTGATACGCGACCGCCAATCCAAGAACGATCAGGAGCGACAAAAGGCCACGCATAATTTGCGGTGAGAGAAGGATGACCAGCGGCACGCCATTGAGCAGCAGCACGAACTTCGTGTCGCGTATCGGCCAGTAATGCGATGGAAGGGGCAGCGCCGCCAGATAGCTCGACATCGCAATCCGCGCGTCGCGCAACACGCGATAGAAGCCGGCCAAAAGGAGACTGATCGCCGCCATCGCCAGTATCGCGGTCGGGAGTGCGCGTTCATCGAAATCAAAGATCGCCATCAGACGATCGGCGCCGAGCGCCAATGCGATCACTGTGCCGAAGCGCAGGATGGTTGTGGCCGGCCGCTCCGCGACCGCTTTGCACTGAACAAGCAGGACCGGATCCCGCCGCGCAAGGATGCGCAGGCCGGATCCGACCGCGCCCGAGTCGAGACCAGGCCATCGCGTTCCGCCGGCGCGTTTGAAGCGAGTGGCGCTCAACATACCGATACCAGCACCACCGAGCGCGGCGGTCAGCAGCAGCCAACGTCCGCCGCCCGGAGCGGCGAGCCCAGCAGCCACTGCGCCGTTGCCCAGAATGATCCCGATCAGGGCGATCCAGCGGCGGGTCAGGATGGCCTGCTGTGCGATCGCCGCCAGGCAGAGCAAGGCCAGGAGGCAGCACGGAGCATAGGGATCCCGGAGTGGCGACAGGATTTGCGCACCGGCGATCCCGGCCGATACCAGGATCACCCCGTTGGCAACGGCGAGCAATGTCGCCTCGACGCCAAGGCGCACGACACGGGGCAGTGGCAGCGAGTCGGCGTAGCGCATGAATGAGCCGCCGGAGAGCGCGTGTCTTTGCGGCAATATCCACAGAACGGCGGCCACATCGATCACTGTCGCGATGAAAAAATGCTGCGCGGGCGTAGCGCCAGGAGATACCGACGCCGCCAGCAACGACGCGGCATTCAGAAAGACGGAAACGATTGGCGGACCCGGCACGATCAGGCAGGCAAGCACGAACCATTGCCAGTGCCTCAGGACAAGTTCGCCATTCGTCCGCATATACCAGTGCAAACGCAAGCGTATCAATCTGGCGTACATAGTCGCCAACATTATCGTTCCTTCAGGCGCTGAGCCAGCTGGCCCCCTCTCAGCGAACCCGCGTCGCGCAGCGAGTGTCGGGTGAATGGTTCGCGACCGAGCTTGTGGCTGCTCGACGATCGTTTATTAGCGATCGTCAATTGTCATCGGGAGAGTCCATGCGTCGCATCTGGCCCATCGCTTGCCTGGTGTTCTGCCTTCACATGAGCGCCGCGTCGGCCCAGCAGCCGGATAGCGACCTATGGACACGAAGCAACCTGCTCGGCGACCTCGGCGGCGCGCGCTCCTTCCTGAGCGACCATGGCCTCACGTTCGGCATTCAGGACATCAACGAACTCCTGGCGAATGTGTCCGGCGGGGTCCGGCAGGGTGCCTCCTATGACGGGGTCACGCTGTTCGGCGTCGGCCTCGATACGCAGAAGGCGGGCGCCTGGGACGGGGGGCTCTTCAATGTGGATGCGTTCAACATCCGCGGGCGCAACATCAGCACCGACAATCTGCTCAACCTGCAGACCGCGAGCGGCTTCCTTGCCTCGGACACCACCCGGCTTTGGGAATTCTGGTACCAGCAGTCTTTCCTCGGCGGCGCGATCGACGTGAAGCTCGGCCAGCAGAGCCTGGATCAGGAGTTCATGACCAGCCAGTACGCCAGCCTGTTCGTCAACACGGCGATGGGCTGGGCGGTGCTGCCGTCAGTAGACCTGTACGCCGGCGGACCGGCCTATCCGCTGTCGTCGCTCGGCGTCCGCCTGCGGGCGCACCCCACGGACAACGTGACTGCCCTCCTCGGCGTGTTCGATGACAATCCTCCCGGCGGACCGTTCAACGCCGATGGCCAGTTGCTCGGCAGCACGCGGTGGGGCGCCAATGTCAGCCTGCGCACCGGCGCATTGATCATCGGCGAGGTGCAGTACGCGCTGAACCCGCTCGACAGGGATGGCGGGACGACCAATGGGTTGCCGGGCATCTACAAGCTCGGCGCCTGGTTCGACACCGCCCCCTTCCCTGACCAGCAGTTCGACAACACAGGCCTCTCACTGGCGAATCCCGCGTCCAACGGCGTCGCACTGATGCACCGCAACAACTTCAGTATCTACGCGGTTGCCGACCAGATGGTGTGGCACGAGGCCCCGGACAGTCCACGTTCGCTCGGCGTGTTTGCGCGCGTGATGGGCGGACCGGGCGATCGCAATCTGATCAGTTTCAGTGCGGACGCCGGCGTGAGCCTGAAGGCACCGTTCCAAGGGCGCGACAGCGACACGTTCGCCATCGGTTTTGGCGTGGCGAAGATCGGGGGGGCCGCGCAGGCACTCGCCAGCGACACCGCGTTCTTCTCCGGCACGCCCGTTCCGGCACGCACGGTGGAAACCTTTATTGAGGTGACCTACCAGGTCCAGGTCTCGGGCTGGTGGCAGGTTCAACCCGACTTCCAGTATGTGTTCCGGCCGAGTGGCGGCATCGTCAATCCATCCAACCCGACGCAGCGGGTTGGCGATGAGGCGATCCTGGGGGTCCGGAGCATCGTCACGTTCTGACGAAGACGCCTGACATCGGCACCGCGTTCGGCGCAAGATGCGCGAATGCCCTACGCTCACACACTGGCCGGCACACGCTACGTGTTCGGCGATCTTCGCGTTCTGCTTGCAAAGGCGACGCCGCTGCGGTCCGGGGACGTGCTGGCAGGTCTCGCCGCCTCGACGGCCGCGGAGCGCGTCGCGGCGCAAATGGCATTGGCGGATGTGCCGCTGGGGACCATCCTTGCGGAACCTGTCGTTGCCTATGAAACGGATGAAGTCACCCGTCTGATCATCGATACCCATGATCGATCCGCCTTCGCGCCCATCGCATCGCTCACCGTGGGCGAGTTTCGCGAATTCCTGCTGGCCGCAGAGCCGGACGACCTGGCCGCGTTGCGTCCCTGCCTGACGCCCGAAATGGTCGCGGCCGTCAGCAAACTCATGCGTTTGCAGGACCTGATCGCGGTCGCGGCGAAATGCCGGGTGATTACGCGGTTCCGCAATACCATCGGGCTGCCGGGCCGCCTGTCGGTGCGCCTGCAGCCGAACCATCCGACGGACGATCCGAAGGGCGTTGCAGCCTCCACGCTGGATGGGCTGCTGCTGGGCGCCGGCGATGCCGTCATCGGCGTCAACCCCGCCACAGACAGCGTGGACGCCGCGTGCACTCTGCTGGCCATGCTGGATCAGGTGCGCGAGCGCTATGCCATTCCGACGCAGACATGCGTATTGGCACACGTAACCACCACGTTGCGTGCAATCGAACGCAATGCGCCCGTGGACCTCGTGTTCCAGTCCATCGGCGGCACCGAGGCAGCGAATGCCAGTTTCGGCGTCTCGTTATCCTTGCTGCGCGAGGCACGCGATGCCGCGCTGTCGCTGCAGCGCGGCACCATCGGCGACAATGTGATGTATTTTGAAACCGGCCAGGGGAGTGCCCTGTCGGCAGACGCACACCACGGTGTCGATCAGCAGACCATCGAGGCGCGTGCCTATGCCGTGGCCCGCGCCTTCCAGCCGCTGCTGGTGAATACCGTGGTTGGCTTTATCGGGCCTGAATACCTCTATGACGGCAAGCAGATCACGCGCGCCGGCCTGGAGGATCATTTCTGCGGCAAACTGCTTGGTCTGCCGATGGGCGTGGACGTCTGCTACACGAACCACGCCGAAGCGGACCAGGACGACATGGACGCGTTGCTGACGCTTCTTGGCGCCGCCGGCGTCACCTACGTGATGGGTGTGCCGGGTGCCGACGACGTGATGCTGTCGTACCAGAGCACGTCGTTTCACGACGCGCTGTACCTCCGCAGCGCGCTCAGGCTGCGACCTGCGCCGGAGTTCGAGGCCTGGCTTTCTCAGATGGGGATCGCTGCCGGAACACCAGACCGAATTCCAGCCACACTGTCACCGGCGCTGATCGGCCTCAACTAGAGGAAGGCCAAGGGGCTCTGCCCCTTGGAA
>DATJJM010000252.1:0-14131 GCA_035492535.1 Acetobacteraceae bacterium
GCAGGCGCTTCGTCGCGCACCCTCGCGCGCCTGTTCCGCAAGGAAACCGGGATGAATTTCCAGGCCTGGCGACGGCAACTCCGGTTGACCGAGGCGCTGGCGTCATTGGCCCAGGGCGCAACGCCGGCGCGCGCCGCAGCCGCCGTCGGCTATACGAGCGGTCCAGCCTTTGGCGCAGCGTTCAGGGGAGCGTTCGGCACGACGCCGGGGCAGTCACGACGGAGCTGATGCCAGTCCGCCAATGACGCTCAGCACGGCCGTTCCATAGCGCTGCATCTTCGATGCTCCGACGCCCTTGATCTGCCCCAACTCTTCCACGCTGACCGGACGCACCGCGGCGATCTCCCGCAGCACGGTATCGTGGAAGATGACATAGGGCGGAATGCGCTGCGTCTTGGCCTCCGCGGCACGCCAGGAACGCAATGCCTCGAACAGGCTGTGCGCCTCTGGTCCGGCATCGTCCCTGACCGCGGCAACGCGGCCCGGCCGCAGCACCTCCTGCCGCCGCCTGCCCTCCTCGCGCAGCATGACACGGGCTTCGCCACGCAGGATCGGCCGCGCCTTCTCCTGCACCAGGAACAAGCCACCATGCCCGGCCGTATCCACATCGAGCGCCCCTAGCGCAATGAGCTGGCGGATCAGGCCACGCCAGTATTGCGCCGGATGATCGGCACCCACGCCAAACGTCGGCAGCCGATCATGCGCGTGACGCGCAACTCCTTCCGTCATGTCCCCGCGCAGCACCGAGATGATGTGGATCGCGCCGAACAACTGATCAGTCCGATAAACCGCGGAGAGTACCTTCTGCGCCTCTACAGTCGCATCTACCTGGCGTGGCGGCGCGGCGCAGTTGTCGCAATGGCCGCACGGCTCAGACAGGTCCTCGCCAAAGCACGCAAGCAGCGAGCGCGTGCGGCAGGTCACCGCCTCGGTCAGCGCGATCATCTCTTCGAGCTTGGTGCGCATGACGCGCTTCTGCGATTCCGGCGCAGCAGATTGCACCAGCCAGTGACGCGCCTGCGCGATGTCCTGGCCGCCATACAGCAACAGCGTCTCGGATGGATCACCGTCGCGGCCGGCACGCCCGATCTGCTGGTAATAGGCTTCCGGGCTGTCAGGCATGTCCAGGTGCACGACGAAGCGCACGTCCGGCCGATCGATGCCCATGCCGAAGGCGATCGTCGCCACCACCACGAGCGGCTCGCCTGACCGGAACCGTGCATGTGCCGCGCGCTTGTGGTCCGCATCGAGCCCGGCATGGAACGCAACGGCCGGCAGTCCCTTCTCCACCAGTCGTGCCGCAACACGTTCCGTCTTGGCGCGCGTGGCACAATAGACGATGCCGCAGGCGCCATGATGGCGCGCGAGCAGCTCCAGCAGCTGCGCCGTCTCACCCACCTTCGGCTGCGCGCCGATCTGCAAATTCGGACGATGGAAGCTGGAGACGAACACGCCCGCGGTGTCCATACGCAGCGCTTGCAGAATGTCGGCGCGCGTCCGCGGATCGGCCGTCGCGGTCAGCGCAACGCGCGGCACGCCGGCGAAGCGATCCGCCAGGCAGGCAAGCGCGCGGTATTCCGGCCGGAACTCGTGGCCCCACTGCGACACGCAATGCGCCTCGTCGATCGCGAACAATGCCAATGGCAGGCGCGACACCCGATCCAGCATGCCATTCGCCAGCAGCCGCTCAGGTGAGACATACAGCAGGTCGAGCTCCTGCTCGATCAGATCGCGCATCACCGACCGAGACTCGCCCGGTTCAAGCTCCGAATGCAGCGCTCCGGCGGCAACGCCAAGCTGACGCAGCGCGGCAACCTGATCGTCCATCAGCGCAATCAACGGCGAGATCACGATCGCGGTGCCTCGCCTGCACAGCGCCGGCACCTGATAACAGATGCTTTTGCCGCCGCCGGTCGGCGCCAGTACCAGCGCGTCGCCACCGGCTACGACGTGGCGCACCACCTCTTCCTGCTGGCCACGAAATCCCGGGAAGCCGAAGACCCGGCGCAAGACATCTGCCGGTTCATCGCGAACCTCAACACCCAGCAGCGACTGCAACACCGGGTTACGGCCGGCTGATGCTGATTTCCACGCGCCGGCTTTCCTGCCCCGTCAGCGCATATTGGACGGACCCGTGGCCCTTCTGCTCAATCTGGCTCGGGCCAACGCCGTCGGCCTGCAACTGGTCCACCACCACCTGGGCCCGCAGTTCAGACAGCAGAGCGTTCGCGACCTTGCTACCGGTTGGATCGGCGAAGCCGTTGACATGCGCAACATTGCCCGGATGCGTTTTCACCCACGAAGCCGCGTTGCCGATCACGGCCTGCGCGTTGCTGTCGAGTGCTGCCGACCAATCCTGGAAGAACACGACGAACTTCTGTGCCGGCGGATCGGCTGCGCATGTACTGGTGGTCGCCGCACACAACAGCAGGAGCAATAAGCCAAGGCGGCGCATGGCCGATTCCCTTCTCGCGCAGACCGGGCATTGTCCTGCCGACTGGTTAAGTCGCCGTCAACCGCGGTGGTGTGTGGTGGCACGCGTTATCCACCGGGAGTGCACGCGGATCACGCAGCGGCCGCAATCGCCTTGCCGCCTGACAGCCGCCAGATGCGATCCAGCCGCTCAACGCCGGTGAGTCGGTGCGTGATCAGGATCACGCTGCGATCGCTGGCCACATCATTCAACGTGGCAAGGAACGCGCGCTCCGTCTCCGCGTCCAATCCAGCGCAAGGTTCATCCAGAATGAGGATCGGCGCAGGCGACAACAGCGCACGGGCCAGTGCCAGCCGCCGTCCCTGACCACCGGAGAAGCGTGCGCCTCCTTCCCCCACCCAGGTATCGAGCCGATCCGGCAACGCGCGCACCATTTCGCCGATATGCGCAGCGTCCAACGCTGCCCACAGTGCCGTATCGTCCGCACCAGGACGCGCCAGTTTCAGGTTTGCGCGGATCGTGTCATCGAACAGGTGCGTCGCCTGTGCGAGCCAGCCGAACCGCGCACGCACATCGGTCGCGGCCAGCGTCGCGATATCGATCCCACCCAGCGTTATCTTGCCCTGCTGCGGCGCGACCACCTTCAGTGCCAGCGCCGCCAGCGTGGACTTCCCTGCACCGGACGGGCCGAGCAACGCAACGCGAGCGCCTTGCGGGACTTCAAGCGATAGCCCATCGAACACCGGCGGCCGATCGGCACGCCACTGGAAATGTACGCCCTCGAAGCGAAGGGTGATGCCCGCAGGAATCGCAGCGGGTTGCGGCGGATCGGGTACGGCCACCGGCACCTCAGCCGCCTCCAGCACCCTTCGTGCTGCCGCGGCGGCGTGTCCGGCAAGCACGCCGGCTCGTGGCAATCCTCCCACCGCCTCGAACGCGGCAACCACCAGGAACGCAGCGACCACAGCAGCTGTCGGATTGCTGCCGGCCGCAACCAGGATGGCAAGGATCGCCGCCTGGGCGCACAGGAACGCGCCCGCATTCGCAAACGCTGTCCGTGACGCAAGATCGTGCTGCGCCGTCAGCAGCGACGCTTCGCGCGCCTGCACTGCGGCCAGCATGCGCCCTTCCGCACCGAACGCGCGCACCTCGCGCAGCCCGGTCAAGGTATCCAATGCCGTGATACGCAGCGCTGCGATAGTCTCGGCAAGCGCCGCCGCTGCACGCATCGCCATGTTCGCCCCGAGCCAGGGCAACACGAACGCAGCAACAGCGAACAGCGTACCAATGACCAGCGCCAGCCCGGCGCTGTGCAAGCCGATCAGTACAACCAGCACCGGCAGCAGCAATATCGCACCGGCCAGCGGCACCAGGATACGCAGGTAGATGCCATCCAGCGCCTCGATATCCGTGACCAGCCGCGCCAGCGCATCGCCCGCCTGCCGGAAGCCAAGTCCGCCCGAACCGCTTCGCGCCAGATTGCGGAAGAACCACACACGCAGATCGGCCAGGGCGCGGAACGTCGCTTCATGCGTCGTCAGGCGCTCGGCATAGCGCAAGACCACGCGTGCGGATCCGAGCCCGCGCAGCGCGATCGATGCCGCAATCACGCCACCGGCAAGCAGCGCTCCACCCATGGCCATCATGCCGACACCGGAGGCCAGCGCAGCAAGCGATACGACGAGGCCAATGGCCAGCCACATGACACGGGTTCGCCATAGGCCAAGAATGCGCAGCACGTCGCTCATGCGGCACCACGCGCCGGCACGGCACGGCCTTCGCGCAGATCGAGCCGCCGTCCGGCGAAGCCATGCGCCGCCGAGGAATGACTGGCCAGGATCACCGTTCGCCCAAGGGCAAGACGGCGCAGGCTCTCCAACACATCGGCCTCGGTCGCCGGATCAAGATGCGCCGTCGGCTCATCCAGCAGTAGCAAGGGTGCGTTCTTCAGGAATGCACGCGCGATCGCCACGCGCTGCGCCTGGCCGCCGGACAGCCCGTAGCCTCCCTCGCCCACCTTCGTATCCAATCCAGCCGGCAATGGTGCCACAAAGTCGCTGACGCTCGCGCTGCGGGCGGCGGCTTCGATTTCTGCATCGGTTGCCTCGGGACGCGCGAAACGGATGTTTTCGCGGATGGTGCCGGAGAACAGCAGGGGACGCTGGCCAATCCATGCGGTCAGCCGCGCCAGCGCCTGCGGGACCAGATCGGTGATGTCGGCACCGTTGATCGTGACGCGACCGCGATCGGGGCGGACAAAGCCGAGAAGGATCTCGATCGCAGTCGATTTGCCTGCACCGGATGGACCGGCAAGTACGACGGTCTCGCCCGCCGGCACGCGGAAGGACAGCCCATTCAGCGCGGCAGCGCGCGACGGGTCCCATGTGAGATGAACATCCTCGAACGCGATGGTGACACCCTGGGCTGCCACGGTGCGGATCTCGCGCTGCGGCTGTGGCTCCGCGGCGGGAGGCAGTTCAGTCAGCGCCTCGGCGGCACCGCTGGCGTGTAGCCGGTCCTGGTAGGCAGCGGCGAAGGCGCGCAGTGGCGCGAAGAATTCCGGCACCAGCAGCAGCACGAATAACGCGGTGGCCGGCTGCGTCAGAGCGCCAGCCAGCAGTTGCGATCCAAAGCGGATGGCCAGCACAACGAATGCCATCGCCGCGGCAAGGTCCAGCGCAGCCGACGACAGGAACGCCACCCGCAGCACGCGCATCGTGCGCCGGCGCAACTCGTCGGCCGAGGCTGCGAGGGAACGGGCCTCGGCTTCTGCCTGGCCGTAAAGCACGATGGTGGCGATGCCCCGCACACGATCCAGGAAGCGAGCCTGCAGCCGTGCCAACGCGACAAATTGCTGCCGCGATGCCGCCGCCGCGCCGAGCCCCGCGGCGCCCATGGCGATGGGCACCAGCAGCCCGCACAAGGACAGCACGAGCGCAGCCAGGGGATCGACCAGCAGCGCGGCAATCACCACCAGCAGAGGCCCTGCCACCGCAAGCGTCGACGCCGGCAGCCAACGCGCGAAGTAGCCATCCAGTGCCTCGATGCGATCGACCACCGTGGCTGTCAGTTCGCCCGTGTGCTGCACGCGCAATTGCGCGGGGCCGGCGCTCAGCAGCCGCGCGAGTGCATCCGTGCGCAACCGCCGCCGCGCCGTCGCGCCCGCATTGAACGCAGCCTTGTCTGCGACGACAGAGAATGCTGCCCGCAGGGCCGCAAGCCCGGCAAAGACCACGAGCAGCCCGATGGCGCCGGCCGCTTGCCGGACCAATGCCGCGGCCAGTACCGATCCGGCGCACCACGCCTGGCCGATTGCCATGGCTGTCCCGAGGAGACCCAGGACCATCACGCGCCGCGCACCGCGGCCGCCCGTCTTCTGCTCGCTGCGCATCCAGGCGCGCGAGGCCGTCTTGTCTTGCTCCGATGCCATCACGCGCCCGCTTACTCCAGGCCGCAGGTGCTGGACAGGGCAGCACAGTTAAAACTTGGCAATCCCTGCACCGGCACGATCAATACATCACATCGCCGCCGTTTGGGGACAACGTGGCGCCGACATAGAACGCGCCATGAGGGCCGGCCAGCAGCAAGGCGGTCGCGGCAATCTCTTCCGGCCGCCCGAATCGATGTACCGGCAGCGCATCGATGAAGGCCTGTCGATCCGCCGGGTCCATCGTTGCGGTCAGATCCGTGACGATCGGTCCCGGTGCCACGGCGTTCACGCGCACGCCCTTGGGCGTCGCCTCGCAGGCCAACGAGCGGGTGAAGCCGATGATCGCCGCCTTCGCCGCGCAATAGGGTGTTGAGTTCGGGGCGCCCTTCAGGCCGCGCTGTGATGCGACGTTGATGATGCAGCCATGCCCGCGCGCCGCCATCGCCGGATAGACCGCCTGCGCCATGAAGAACATGCCCTTCATGTGCACATCCAGGATCCGGTCGTAATCAGCCTCGGTGTAGTCTTCGAACTTCTTGCGGATATTGATGCCGGCGTTGTTGAACAGGATGTCGATCGGACCGAATGCCGTGGTGACGTCCTTAGCAAAGGCACGGGTCGCTGCTGTATCGACCACATCGATTGAACGATGCATGGCGCGTCGTCCCAGTGCACGGATCTCGTTCGCCGTTTCATCCGCTTTGACGTCGTCATTGAGGTGGCAGAAGGCAATGTCGGCACCTTCAGCGGCGAACGCGAGTGCCGTCGCGCGGCCGATGCCACGCGAACCCCCGGTCACCAGCGCTATCTGTCCGGCCAGCTGCATTATACGTCCTCCTCGATCCATTCGATCCACGCGCCATGTGCGTCGGTCCATGCCATCGGTCGCCCGTTGACGGCCAGCAGGAAGGCACCGCTTGGACCGCGACGGCTGACACGGTCACGTATCGAAGGCCACACGCCAGGCGCCTCATTGCTGATCCACACTGCGCCAAGGTCGCGCACGGTCCGCGCAAAGGACTCTCGGGCGTGAGCATCCGCCACGTAAGCCAGCACAGCCGAATGATACACCACCAGCGTCGCATCCGCCGGTGCCGCGCGTGCATATTCGGCAAGATCGGTCAGCAGATCGCCACGCATGATCCGCGGGGCATCCCGTCTGGCCACCGCAATCGCGCCGCGCAGATGCTGGAGCCGATTGTCCTGTCCGGGCCAGACCAGAGTCTCTAGCCATTCCGTCTGCACATCGTCAGTGACATCGATCGGAGCGAGATCGAGTCCCATCCGCCACACGATGCGCGGCAATGTCGCCGGCAGCGGCGTGGCTGCGTTCGCCTCGCAGGCGAAGACCGGTGCATCGGCTGACGGCGCCGCGATGCGCCGGCGTCCGTAGTCGTAGCCATAGCGATCCGGCAGCAGGCACAGGCCGGCGGATGCGCCGACTTCGAGCAGTGCCAAAGGCTGCGGCAGGCGGGCGAGCGCCGGCAACAGCGTGGCGCAACGGGCAGGCTCGTTGGTCTGCGTGCGTCGCGCCAGCATGACCGCGGCGACGGCAGGCGCATTGTCACGCAGCATGGTGCGAAACTGTGGCCAATCTTCCGCCGAACCACAGACGTGACGCACCGCCGCCAGCAGCAGATTCGGCTGCTGCTTCTCTCCAGGCAAGGTACCGAGGAACTCCAGGGCAAACGGGTCTGCGGCCACACCCGACGCGATCGTTGCATAAAGTGGCGAGCGGCCGCGCGCCTCGATCTCGGCAAACCGTCTGTAGCGCGCTGCCAGTTGTTCCCGCACCCCGACTCCTCGTTCTGGCACATGTAGCGCCGTGACAGCTGGTATCCTCGGGCGCATGTTGCGCTACCGGCGCCGGGATACCAAGGTCGGTGCATGGAACTCGCTCGCACGCTTGCCGACTTGCATTCTGCCTGCGCCTCATTGCGCCGGGGCACCGACGCATTGGGACTGGTGCCAACAATGGGCGCGCTGCACGATGGCCACCTTGCGCTGGTGCGGGCAGCCCTGGCGAGCCGCGCGGCCGTGGTGACCTCGATCTTCGTCAACCCGCTGCAATTCGGCGCGAACGAGGACCTCGCCCGTTATCCGCGCGACGAGGCCGGCGACCTGGCGATCTTGCGCGAGGCAGGCTGCGATGTCGTATGGATGCCGGATGTGGCGACGATGTATCCGGCGGACGCCGTCACCACGATCGATGTGGCCGGTCCGGCGGAACAATGGGAAGGCACGGCGCGGCCGGGGCATTTCCGCGGCGTGGCCACGGTGTGCGCCAAGCTGTTCGGTCAGGTCTGCGCCGACCGTGCCTATTTTGGCGAGAAGGACTGGCAGCAGCTCCAGGTCGTGACGCGGATGGTCGCGGATCTGCACTTGCCGCTGGAGATCGTTGGCGTACCAACGGTGCGCGAGCTCGATGGGCTGGCATTGTCCTCGCGCAACCGGTTTCTGACGCAACAAGATCGGGCGCGGGCACCGCAACTGCACGCAGAACTGGTCGAGATCGCCAGCGCGCTGGCGGGTGGAAATGCAGCGGAGCCTTTGCTGACGGCATCACGCATGCGCCTCAGCGACGCCGGGTTCGACGTGGACTATCTGGCGCTGGTCGATGGCCCGTCCCTGCGCGCCATCCCCGTGCGCCAGCCAGGCGCACGGTTGATCGTCGCGGCCCGGCTCGGCTCAGTCCGGCTGATCGACAATATCGCCGCTTGACGCCCTAACTCGCCAGCGCGCGCCTCGCCACACTGGCGAGGAATCCAGCCGCGGCGGGCAGGATCGCATCGTTGTAATCGTAGCCGGAATTATGCAGTTCGCGCCCATTCTCGGCCGGACCGTTGCCGATCCAGACGAAGGCGCCCGGACGGTGTTCCAGGTACCAGGCGAAGTCCTCACCTGTCATCGCCGGCGGGATGTCACGACGCAACGGCAGACCGGCCGCGACGACGGCGTCCGCCGCCAGGTCGCGCTCGACGGCAGTGTTGACAGTGACCGGGTTGCCGCGGCGCATTGTCACATCGATCGTTACGTCGCATGCCTGACCGACACCGGCAGCGACGCGCCTGATCGCCTGCTCCACCAGATCGCGCGTTTCGGTACGCATGGTGCGCATCGTGCCGCGCATGAGCGCGTCGCCGGGAACCTGGTTGGCCGCCGTGCCGGCTTGCATGGTTGCAACTGAAATCACCGCCGAGTCCAGCGGATCGACGTTGCGTGACACGATCGTTTGCAGTGCCAGCAGCAGATGCGCCGAGGCGACCATCGGGTCGCGTGTCAGATGCGGCAGCGCCGCATGGCCGGAATGGCCCTTCACATGGAACTCGATGCGGCTGCCTGACGCCATCACCGAGGAGTCGTGCACCGCGACCGCGCCGGCCTCCAGCCCAGGCCAATTGTGATAGCCGAAGATGCGTTCCATCGGGAATCGCTCGAACAGCCCGTCGGCGATCATGTTCCTCGCCCCGCCGCCGCCTTCCTCGGCGGGTTGGAACACCAGGTGCACCGTGCCGCTCCAGGACGGGTCCTGCTGCAACAGGGCAGCGGCTCCGAGCAGCGACGTCGTGTGGCCGTCATGACCGCACGCATGCATCACACCGGGGTTTGTCGACGCATGAGCCAACCCGGTCGTTTCGCTGATCGGCAGCGCGTCCATGTCGGCACGCAGGCCAACGCTGCGGTTCGATTGGCCGCGCCGGATGGTCGCCACCACGCCATGCCCGCCCACGTCGGCGACGAACGGCACACCCAGTTCCGCCAGCCGGGCACAGACGAACGCCGCGGTTTCCTTCTCGTGCAGAGTGAGTTCGGGGTGCGCGTGCAGATGGCGGCGCCAGGCGGTGAGCGTATCTGCCAGGGTCTTATCCATCTGTGGCGGGTAGCGGATTTTGCTCGGCGCGGCAATTCCGGTCCGTACCCGTATTCACGGTTCCTCCTGCTTCGATTGAATAGCATGAATAGCGATTGAGCTTAGGATCGGTTCGGTGACGCGCCACGCAATCGGAGCGTCGGCGCGCCGCCTGACAGACCTGTCGCCTCAGCGGATCGGCGAATAGGCCGCCGGTATCACGAAGGCGTTCTCCTGCTTGATCACTACGCCGGGTGGATTGCGGGCTGGCCATTGACCCGTTGCCGCGGCAGCAGCACGCACCGAATTGCGCTCGTTCGCATCCTTATATGCCCAGATGTGCACCCATTTGTTCAGCGCGCCGAACTCGGTGTACATGCCGGCGACAAGCGGCGAGAATTTCTGGCGCCCCTCGATCTTCTCTGACCAGCGTTCGATCAGGCCCGGAATGGACCCTGGCGCCAACGTATACTGGCGGATCTCGAACAGCGGCCCGATCTCGCGCGGTTCCAGTGGCGGCGAGAACGGTGCCGGGTAGAAGATCTCGTTCTTCAACTCGACGAGGAACTCGCCGATCGGCGGCGGCCACCCACCAGCCTTCATTGCCGCGGCCCGCACGGTCGCGCGTTGCTCGAAATTGTCGTACGCCCAGACATGGATGAACTGGTTCAGTTGTCCGACTTCACTCTGCCATACCGCAACGAGCTGCTTGCCGTGTTTCTCGCGGTTCGGCAGATGCTCGCCAAAGCGCTTCACCACCTCGGCGATGGTGCCTGGCCGCACTGTGTAAGTGCGCATTTCGATGATCATCTCGTCCCTCCGTGCTGACGCTGACAAAGAAGCTAGAACGGACCGACCTGACAGGCGAGTCGTGGTCTCGGTACCATCCGTCATGCCGTCCGATGCACATGATAGAATAGGGCAAAGCCACCCTTGAGCACGCCCGCGATCGACCGCCGGTAGGCCGTCGGCTGGAAGAACTGGCCCAGCGGAATGAACGGCACATCGACCCAGTTTTGCATTTGCAGTTCGCGGCAAAGTTGCTGCTGATGCGACAGGTCCGGCGCGTCGAACCAGGCATCGCGCAATTCTTCGAGCCGCGTGCTGGTGGGCCAGCCGAACCAGGCGTCCTTGCCATTGCCGCGCATCTGGTTGTGCGTGGTTGGATCGAACAGCTCGAGCCCGGCCGCCGCCGGATTGAAGCAGCTCCAGCCGCCCTGGCTGGTGGGCGCGGTGCTGGCCCGGCGTTGCGTCAGCGTGCCCCAGTCCATCGCTCGGTAATCGACGTTCATGCCGCACTTCTTCAGCATGTCGGCAGAGATTTCGGCCAGCGTGTTGATCGCGGGGAAATCCGTGGGGGCCAGCAGCACCACCGGCTCATTGTTGTAGCCGGCGGCGGCAAGTGCACTTTTGGCATCGACAAAATCGTGCTTCGACAGCACGTCGATGCCGGCATCGTTTGCCATTGGGCTGGCTGGACAATAGACGCCGACGCGATTGCGCCACATCGATGTGTCGTTGCCGACGATGGCGATCATGAAATCGTCCTGATTGACCGCGCTGAGCAGCGCGCGGCGGATCGCCGGGTTGTTGAACGGCGGTTGCAGGCAGTTCATCCGCAGTGTGCCGATGACACCCGTTGGATCCGTGATATCGACAATCGTATTGCCATTCTTTCGCAGCACTGGCTGCACGTCGATCGTCGGCTGCTCCCACCAATCGACTTCGCCCTGCTGCAAGGCGGCCGCCGCGGTCGCAGGATCGGGAATGATCTGCCACTCGACCCGATCGAACATCGCCACCTTTGGACCGGCGGTGAAACTTGGCGTGCCCTCAGCGCGCGGCACGTAATCGGCGAACCGCTCGTAAGCGAAATGCGCGCCCTGGACGCGCTCGGAGGCCAGGAACCGATATGGTCCACTGCCCACCACCTCTGTCACCTGCTTGGTGGCATCGGTCTGCGCGAGCCGCTCCGGCATGATGCACGGCATATACGATGGCGCCTTGGCAAGCGCGTTCGGCAGCAACGGGAACGGCTTCTTCATACGGAACCGGATCGTCTTGTCCGTTGGCGCGTCGATCTCGTCGGCCGCGGCCATCACCGCCTGGCCGAAGGTATCGCGCTTGCCCCAACGTCTGATGCTCGCCGCCGCGTCGCGGCCCAGGACCGGCGTCCCATCATGGAACTTCAATCCGTCGCGCAGCGTGAAGGTCCAGGTCTTGCCATCGTCGTCCAATGTGTGGCCAACAACCATCTGCGGCTGCGGCCGATAGTGCTCGTCCATGCCGTACAGCGTATCGAACACCAGATACCCATGGTTGCGCGTGACGTAGGCGGAGGAGAACACCGGATCGACGGCAGCCAGATCGGCCTGCGGCACGAACTTCAGCACACGCTGTTCGGCGGAAGCCGCAAGTCGTGGCGCGGCCAGTGCCGCGCCGGTGGCCAGGAAGCCGCGTCGCCCGATCTTCGTGCTCACCGCTGCCTCCGCAGAAACTCCAATATCGGTCTGGCGCAGGCATGCGGGTCTTCCACCGGCATGGCGTGCCCGATGTCAGGCAGCTCGATCAGCGTTCCACGTTCGCCCAGCTCCTGCTTCAACAACCGGCCATTGCCGACCGGTGCAGCGACATCGCAGAGGCCTTGCACAATCAGCACGGGCTTGCTGCCAGCGGTCCACCACTCCTCGACCGGCGTTGCCGCGGCCGCGGCGAGGTACGCCTTCATCACCGGCTGCGACCAGCCATCCAGCCACGCTGTTCCGTCATGGCCCGGCGCGAACCATGCCTGCTGGACGGCGATGCGCCGGACATCCGGCGGCGTATCGACGGCCTGGGCGAGCCGGATTGCTTCAGCGATCTCATCCGTCGGCTGCACCTTGCCGCTGGACGACAGCAATACCACCGCCGATACCAGATCAGCGCGATCCGCAGCCAGCGTACGAGCAATACGGTTGCCGAAGGCATGGCCTATGATCGTGGCGGGACCGCTGATCCACTGCTCGATCAGTGAGGCGATGTCGGCCGCGAGATCGTGCAGCGTGATCGCGTCGAGCGGGCCCGTGCTGGCGCCGATACCGCGCGGCTCGGGCAGCAGCACCGCATAACCGTGGTTGACCAGGATATCCGCCAGCGGTCTCACGTCGCTCGCAGCGCGGCCGAGCCCCGGCAACAGCACGAGAGGCTCACCGTCGCCGATCGCATCGGCGCCGAGATGGATCGCCTCACGTCTGCTGATGATGGTTGTCGGACGGTTCGCCATGAGGTGATCCCTGCTGATGAGAGTTCAGCGAACGAGTGCCACGACCACGATCACGAGCCCCAGCACCAGGTTCACACCGATCAGCTTGCGGATACGGTCAATGGAGGTTGCTGCCGTGTTGCGTTCGGTGGTGCGACGGAAGCGTGCATACGGGCCGAAATAGATCACCAGGAACACCGCGCTCATGATCAGCCCGAGCAGCATCATGGCATTGATGTTCCATGGAACGTTCGCGGGGTCTCGATAGAAGCCGTACAGCACGGTGAAGCCGGAGATCAAGCTCAGCGGCATCACATGCCAAACGATCAGAAAGAAACGGCGAAACACTTGCGTGTGGAGCGCGATGCGCTGGATCGGTTCCAGCACGGACAGGCTCGGCCGCAGCACGACATAGGCGAAGAACATCCCGCCAACCCACAGCACCGCGCACAGCACGTGCACGGCCAGCACCCAAGACCAGACGTTCATCCCGTCAGCTCCTGCAGTTCATCGAGTAGCGCGCGCAGCTCCGCGGCGGCGGTGGAGCGCGGCGCGGCCTCGGTGACGCCAAGGCCGGCAGCAAAGGCATGCGCGAAGCCGGCGCGGTTGCCAAGAGCCGACCGCAGCACCGGCAACCCGCGCGCCGCAAGGTCGGCCGCAATGCTGTCGCGCAGCTTCGAGGTCGCGGGCGTTCGGTTGAACATCAGATGGGCAGGGCGGCGCTCGTCGGTGGCAAGCTTCAGTGTGCCCTCGGCCGCCCAGACGTCGGGAAGGCTGGGTTGGATCGGCACCAGCACGATGTCGGCAGCGCGCACCGCAACACGCGCATCCGTGTCGAGGTGCGGCGGGCTGTCGATCAGCACCACATCGTGGTCCCGCTTCAGCCGATCGAGTTCGGCGGGAAGGCGCCAGCCGGACGTGTCGGAGAAGACGAGCGATGCAGCCTGTTGCAGCCGCGCGCGGCGCAGAGAGTGCCAGCGGCCGAGGCTCTTTTGCGGATCGATGTCGAGCAGTGCGACGCGGCAGGACGGTGCGAAGGCGGCGGCGAGGTTGGCCGCGAGTGTGGTCTTGCCCGTGCCCCCCTTCTGCTGCGCAACTGTGATAACAATGGCCATAGCCGCCCCCTGTCATTGCAAGGAGCGTAGGCGACGAAGCAATTCCGAGCGAGTCAGCGCT
>DATJJM010000253.1:0-15947 GCA_035492535.1 Acetobacteraceae bacterium
AAGCCGGCGGCGGCAACGGCGAAGTCGGCAGGACTTTGCACGGCACTGGTCCAGACCGGATTGTACAGCGCCGAGGCAAGCAGGCCGACCACGGCCGCGTTGATGCCAGCCATCGCTGCTCGCGCATCCGGGCGCGCACGCAGGCCGTGCCAGAACGGTAAAGCCCCCATCAGCACCAGTACCCCGGGCACGAAGATCCCCACCAGCGCGATCACCGCTCCCGCGATGCCGCCGGGCGGAATATTGGCCACGGTCCCCAGGTAGGCGGCGAACGTGAACAACGGTCCCGGCACGGCCTGGGCCGCGCCATAGCCGGCGAGAAACGAGCCGTCCGATACCCATCCCGGTGCGACCACGGCGTTGCGCAGCAGCGGCAGCACGACATGGCCGCCGCCGAACACCAGGGCGCCCGATCGATAGAACGCACTGAACAGTGCGAATGCGCCCTCGCGCGCCGGGGCGAACGACAGCGCGAGAAGCACGAAGAACAGGGCAAGGAACCCCGCGCCCATGCCGCGCGAAACCGGGAACGGCGGACTGTCGGGCGAGGCTTCGGCCTGGCTGCGGCAGAAGGCCAGTCCGGCGACACCGCCCAGCGCGATGGTCGCGATCTGGCTGAACGAGCCGGTCGAGAATGTCATCGCGATCAGTGCCAGCGTCGCAATCGATGCCCGCTGCCGGTCCAGGCACAACGATCTCGCCATTCCCAGCACCGCCTGGGCGACGATGGCCACCGCGACCAGTTTCAGGCCATGCAGCAGGCCGACGCCGGCGGGGCTCTGCAACGTGCCGGCGCCGAATGCGAACAGGATGAGGGCGATCGCCGAGGGCAGCGTGAAGCCCAGCCAAGCCGCCAGCCCGCCCAGATAGCCGCCGCGCATCAGGCCAAGCGAGAAGCCCACCTGGCTGCTGGCGGGGCCCGGCAGGAACTGGCACAGCGCGACCAGATCGACATAGGCGCGCTCATCGAGCCAGTGCCGCCGTACCACGAACTCTTCACGGAAATAGCCGATATGAGCGATCGGGCCGCCGAAGCAGGTGAAGCCCATCTTGGCGAACACCAGCAGCACCTCGAGCGGCGAGCCCGGATGCTTCCGCTTCTCTAGCGCCGCCGATGAAGCGAGGCTCATGCGATTCCCTGCCGGATGGTGGAGGACGCAGTATCCTACACCATCCGCGCGGCAGGCTACTCGGCCGCCAGGTTCGGCGTGAACTCCAGCGGCAGGCCCTTGTGGCCGGTCAGGCGCTCGCCTTCATGATACATCTCGAACGCCCGCTTCTTCAGCGCCGGCACCACCTGCGCGATCTTGTCCAGGTCCAGATCGGCCGCGATCCCCGGATAGCCGGCACGCTCGATCATCGGGCCAAGCTTGCGGCTCTCGATCTGCTCGAACGTCCACTCCAGCGGATCGTCGATCACCGTGAGGTCCCAGTTGATCCGGTGGTTCTTGTTGCGCGGCCCGTAGTGGTAGTGCGCGTTGTTCCAGAAGCAGTCGAACGCCAGAAGCTCGGTCTCCTCGACATAGGCCTTGCCCTTCGAGCCGCCGACGTCAGCCAGCACGTGCAGCGCCAGCCCGCCGTCGCCGTTCTTCAGACGCCGCATCTCGAGCCCGAACCGTATGTTGCCGGCTTCGAACATCTCGGTGCCGCGGTTGTGCTTCACCGTGTTGCGCATGCTGATGAAGGTGTCGCGGGCGCTGGTCTCCACCTCGGGCAGGACCCCTTTCACCTTGGCCATGTCGGTCGCCTGTGCGATGGCGAGGTAGCCGGCGCGCTCCAGCATCTGCGGCAGCTTGCGGCCCAGGGTGCGGATGGTCCAGCCGATGGGGTTGCCATCGACGATGGGATCCATGCGGCAGTGCACGCCGTAGCCGCCGCCGACACGGCCGGCGGTGGAGAGCTCCGGATTCTCGGGGCCGTAGACGTAGCTACGCTCCAGGTCGAAGCAGTTGAAGCGCAGCATCACCGTGGGTTTGCCGACGATGTCGGCGGTGACGTCGATCGACACCCCTTGGTCCGTGTGGTCCTCGACATTGGCGTCCCATAGTTGGTGACGCACGACGAAGGTCAGAGGTTCGGCGGTAAATCTGGTTCCCTGCGATTGTGGCATGACTGACGCTCCTGTTTGAGGGATTGGCACCGAGCGTAGAAAGGTGGCGCGGAGCTCGCAAGAGCGGGCGCGCGGGGACCCCGGATCCGGCCGAGGGGCCTGGACCGCAAACCGACATGCGGCCCCTTCCTTGTCGCCATGCCACGCCTCCCGCACACTGGCCACACCAGAAAGCGGGAGGGGTTAGCATGGAAGTTCGTCTCGACGGCCGTAGTGCCATCATCACCGGCTCGAGCATGGGTCTCGGCCTTGCCATGGCGAAGGAGTTCGCTGCTTCGGGCGCCGACGTGGCGATCCTCGCACGCCGGCAGGACGTGCTGGCCGAGGCCAAGGCATCGGTGCAAGCCGTCGCCAAGGGCGGCCGCGTCGCGACGTTCGCCTGCGACGTGGCGAAGGCCGATGACATCCAGAAGACAGTCGACGGCGTGATGAAGGCGTTCGGCAAGGTCGACATCCTGATCAACAATGCCGGGCAGTCGATGGCGATGCCCTCCACCGAGATCACCGATGAGATCTGGCAAACCGATCTGGATCTGAAACTGTTCGCCGCGATCCGGCTGACTCGGCTGGTGTGGCCGGGGATGAAGGAACGCAAGTGGGGCCGCATCATCAACGTGCTGAACACCGGGGCGAAGGCGCCACGCGCGAATGGCGCGCCGACCGCTGTTTCGCGCGCGGCGGGCATGGCGTTCATGAAGGTGCTGGCCGGCGAGGGCGCACCGCACGGCATCCTGGTGAACGGAATGCTGGTCGGGCAGATCATCTCTGACCAGATCGCACGGCGCTATACGCGCGAGGGCAGCAACACGCCATTCGACGATTACGTGGCGGCGGCCGGCAAGGGCATCCCGGTGGGCCGCATGGGCAAGGCAGAGGAGTTCGCGGCGATGGCGTGCTTCCTGTGCTCGGATCATGCAGGATTCACCACTGGCACGGCGATCAACATGGATGGTGGTGCATCACCCGTGGTGTGACAGCTCTTGAACAAGTGAGGTGACGGTGGCGCAGATCATTCCTGTCGATACGTTCGACTGTGTTGTATTCGGCGCCACCGGCGACCTGACGCTGCGCAAGCTGCTGCCGGCGCTCTATTACCGGTTCCGCGATGGCCAGATGCCGCCGGACTCGCACGTGATCGCGGCGGCCCGCTCCGACCTGGACGATGGCGATTACCGCAAGCGCGCAAGCAAGGCACTGCGCGAACATGTGGCGCGCGACGATCTGGATGCCGACACCGCGGATCGGTTCTGCCGGCGGCTAAGCTATGTGCGGCTGGATGCCACCAAGTCGGACGCGGACTGGAAGGCGCTGGCAAGTATCCTGGATGCGGAACGGGTGCGGGTGTTCTACCTGGCCACCTCGCCCGATCTGTACGGGCCGATCTGTCGCAACCTGGGCGAACAGGGGCTGGTGACGGAAAAGTCCCGCGTGGTGCTAGAAAAGCCGATAGGCCACGACCTGGCCTCGGCGCGGCAGATCAACGACGACGTCGGCGCAGTGTTCGGCGAGGCGCAGACCTTCCGCATCGATCACTACCTCGGCAAGGAGACGGTGCAGAACCTTTTGGCGCTGCGCTTCGCCAACACCATCTTCGAGCGGCTGTGGAATGCCGACGTCATCGACCACGTGCAGATCACGGTGGCCGAGACCGTCGGCGTGGAGCAGCGCGGCGGCTACTTCGACCACTCTGGCGCGCTGCGCGTCTTGGTGCAGAACCACATGCTGCAGCTGCTGTGCCTAGTGGCGATGGAGCCGCCGGTGTCACTGGAAGCCGACCGGGTACGCGACGAGAAGCTGAAGGTGCTGCGCGCCCTGCGGCCGTTCGAGCCGCACGAGGCGGCAGTGCTGACGGTGCGCGGGCAGTACGCCCAGGGCGCCATCGATGGCCAGCCGGTGCCTGGTTACATCGCCGATCTGAACGGGCCGGACAGCAGCTCGACCGAGACCTTCGTCGCGCTGAAGGCGGACGTCCGCACGTGGCGCTGGGCCAACGTGCCGTTCTACCTGCGCACCGGCAAGCGGCTGCCGCAGAAGGTGTCGGAGATCGTCATCCAGTATCGCGCCTTGCCGTTCTCGATCTTTCCGGCAGACGCGGCGGAGTGGCAGCCGAACAAGCTGATCATCCGGCTGCAGCCCGAAGAGGGGATGCGGCTCTCGATGATGACCAAGGATCCCGGTCCCGGCGGTCTGCGGCTATCCCCGACCGCACTGGACATCCGGTTCGAGAAGACCTTCGGGATGCGCTTCCCCGATGCCTATGAGCGGCTGCTGATGGACACGGTGCGCGGAAACGCGACACTGTTCATGCGGCGCGACGAGGTGGAGGCAGCCTGGACCTGGGTCGAGCCGATCCTCCAAGCCTGGAGCGGACGGCCTGACCATCCGCGGCCCTATCCGGCCGGAACCTGGGGTCCGACGGCAGCGATCGCCCTGATCGAGCGCGACGGGCGAACCTGGCACGAGGACCTGGGCTGACGAAAAAAACGGCCCGGCCGTCGGAGGACGACCGGGCCGCCAAGGAAGGTCCGGGTTGACCTGGGCTTGTGGCCCAGCCGGTGAGCGCGGGTGTTGGGGCAGCGCCGACCGACGGACTGCTTGATCGCACGGAAATGCGCACGGTTCTGTGAGCTAGCTCACAGGTCTGCGATTATTCAGCGGCGATATCGGGTTGCCGGATGCGAAGATGGCAGACGGGCTCGGCCAGGGCCGTAGAGCTTTTCGCGCAGTGTGCCGGGCTCGTAGCAGAGTTTCATGATGCCGCGGGATTGGAGTTCAGGAACAACCAGCGAGATGAAGTCCTGCACGCACTCTGGAATGACCGTGCGGGACAGGTTGAAGCCGTCCACATCGGCCTCATCGACCCAGGCCTGCATTTGATCTGCGACCTGGCTGGGCGAGCCGACGATAGGGGCCTGGCGGCTGCCCAGCACCATCATGTTCATCAGCTTCCGCAACGTCCATTCGTTGCCGCCGCTCCGCACGGTGATCGCTTCCAGATTGGACCGGAGCGCATTGGTTTTGACGAAGCGGATCGGTTCATCGGCTCCGTAGCGCGAGAAATCCACGCCGACCGAGGCGGAATAGTGTGCCAGCGCCCCTTCCGAACTGGCGTATTCGCGGTATTCGGTCAGCTTGTCCTGCGCTTCCGCCTCGGTCGGAGCGACGATGACGGTGGCGCCGACGAAGAACTTGATGTCATACGGATCGCGGCCGAACTCTTTGGCACGGGCACGGATGTCCGTGACAATGTCGCGCACGTTGTGGCGGAATTGCCCGTTGACGAAGATGCACTCGGCGTGTTCGGCCGCGAAGGCGCGGCCTCGATCCGAGGCTCCCGCCTGATACAGCACCGGCGTCCGCTGCGGTGATGGTTCGGACAAGTGGAGCGCGTCCACCTTGTAGTGTCGGCCTTCGTGCTTCACCCGGTGGATGCGCGAAGGATCGGCGTAGATACGATTGTCACGATCACGCAGCACCGCGGCGTCTTCCCAGCTGCCTTCCCAGAGCTGGTAGGCGACCTGCATGTACTCCTCGGCCACGTCGTAGCGGCTGTCGTGCTCGGGCTGCTGCGCCAGGCCCATGCCGCGCGCGGCGCTATCGAGATAGCCGGTGACGACGTTCCAGCCGATGCGGCCCTTGGTGAGATGGTCGAGCGTCGACATGCGGCGGGCGAACGTATAGGGCGGCTCATAGGTCAGGTTGCAGGTCACGCCGAAGCCGAGATGCTGCGTGGCATAGGCCATCGCGGGTATCAGCAGCAGCGGGTCATTCACCGGTATCTGCACGGCGTTGCGGATCGAGGGGTCCGGCGAGTCATGGAAAACGTCGTAGACGCCCAGGATATCGGCAAGGAACAACCCATCGAACAGGCCTGCTTCCAAAGTGCGCGCCAGCGACACCCAATGTTCGAGATCCGTGTACTGGGCGGACTGGTCGCGCGGATGTGCCCACATGCCATGCTGGATGTGGCCGACGCAGTTCATGTCGAAGGCGTTGAGGCGGATCTGGCGCGTCATTGCTTGCGAACGATCAAGGGAAGAGGCCACGCGTGTTCTTGGCGCTGCGCACCTTCTCGACGCCGATGGCCATGGCGGCGGTGCGGTGCGGCACGTTGTCACGGTCGGCCCGGCGCATCACCTGGGTGAAGGCGCGGTCCAGAACGTGGTACAGCTTGTCCATCACCTCGGATTCATCCCAGAAGAACTGCTGCAGATCCTGCACCCATTCGAAGTAGCTGACCACTACCCCGCCGGCGTTGCACAGGATGTCGGGGATGACGAAAATCTCGTTGCGGCGCTGATTCAACACCTCGTCGGCATCGGGGGTCGTGGGACCGTTGGCAGCCTCGGCCAGGATGCGGCACTGCAGGTGCTCCGCCACGGACGCATCGATGACGCGTTCCAGGGCTGCCGGCACCAGCACGTCGCATTTCATCGTCAGCAGTTCGCGCGCATCGATCGAGATCTGGTTGGAGAAGCCGGCCAGCACTCCGTCATGCTCGCGCGCATGCTGCAGCAATGCGGCCGCATCGATACCGCGCGGATCGTAATAGCAGGCGGTGTGATCGGACACGCCGATCAGCTTTACCCCACGCTGCGCCAGCGTTTCCACCGTGTAGCTACCGACATTGCCAAAGCCCTGCACGATCGCCGTGGCATCGCCGGGCGCCAAGTTGATGCGCTCGAGCGCGCGGCTGATGAAGTGGGCAACACCGCGGCCGGTGGCCTCGCGGCGGCCTTCGGTGCCACCGGACGCGACCGGCTTGCCGGTGACGATCTCGGTGACGGTGCGGCCCTGATACATGGAATAGGTGTCCATGAACCACGCCATCACCTGCTCGTTGGTGCCCATGTCCGGTGCCATGACGTCCGTATGGGGGCCCACGAAGGGAATCATCTCCTGCATATAACGGCGCGACAGGTTCTCCAATTCGTGGCGCGACAGTGCGCGAGGGTCCACGGTGATGCCGCCCTTCGCCCCGCCATAGGGCAGACCGGCCAGCGCGCACTTCCAGCTCATCCAGATGGCGAGCGCGCCAACCTCGCCAATATCGACACTGAGCGCGAAGCGCGTGCCGCCTTTCGTCGGGCCGAGCGTCAGGTGATGCTGCACGCGATAGCCCTGGAAGACGGCGATCCGGCCATTATCCATGTGGATCGGGCAGGACACGGTGATCGCGCGCTTAGGATACAACAGACGATCGCGCTCATCGGATGGAATCTCCAGATAATCGGCGATCACCTGGAACTGGTCGCGAGCCATCTCGAACACCGGGCCCGTGTATATTGACATTTGGACGCCTCCATCAGCCGACCGTCCGGTTGCCTGATCTGGACGAGTCGGGAACAATCGCATGGAATCTGGAGTGTCCAATGCCATCCGCAAGCACCGCGACAGAGTTCGCCGCCGACGCACATCAGCTGTTGAACCAGCGCAACCGTGACGGAGCGCTGGCAGAACCCGCACAGTGGAACGTTGTACTGGAGACAATCCTCAATCACCGGTCAGTGCGTGGATTCTTGCCGAAGGCGTTGCCCGAGGGAACGCTGGAGTTGCTGGTCGCGGCGGCGCAGTCAGCCTCTACGTCGTCGAACCTGCAGTTCTGGAGCGTTGTTGCGGTGCAGGAAGCTGAGCGCAAGTCGCGACTGGCGGAGTTGGCTGGCCAGCAACAATTCATCCGCGACGCTCCGCTATTGTTGGTGTGGCTGGCCGACATGTCGCGGATCAACCGCATTGCGGCCGAGCGGCAGGCGCAGGTGGATGGCACGCATTATGTCGAGGAATTCATTGTCGGGGTGGTGGACGCGGCTCTCGCGGCGCAGAGCGCACTGATCGCCGCGGAGTCGCTGGGTCTGGGCGGTGTCTATATCGGCGCCATGCGCAACGTGCCGGAACAGGTGGCCACCGAGCTTGCGCTCCCGCCTCACACCTTCGCGGTGTTCGGCATGTCCCTCGGCTATCCTGATCCTGCGCGCGAGACCGGCATCAAGCCGCGGCTGCCGCAATCGGTTGTGCTGCATCGCGAGCAATACTCGACGCTGCAACGCAGCGAAGCGATTGACAGCTACAATACGACGATGCGCGACTTTCAGCGTGAACAGGGCATGCGGGCGATCGACTGGACGCAGCAATGCTTCGATCGGGTGAAGGATGGCGCCGCGCTGCGCGGACGCGATCGGATGCGCGAAGCACTGCGCAACCTGGGGTTCGAGCTGCGATGAGCTAGCGGCGGATCTGGAAAGTACAGAGCGCGGCCAGCATGATCGCCCCGCCGACCGCCTGTACTGGCCGCAACACCTCGCCCAGCAGGGCGATGCTGCCGAGCGTCGAGACCAGTGGTTCCAGGTTCATCACCAGTGCCGTGCGGAATGGGCCGACGCGCGCAATCGACACGAAGATCAACAGTACTGGCACCGTGGTTGCGATGCACATGCCGACGAACGCCGCCCAGCCCGACGAGGTCTGAGGCGCGTTCCAGTTGCTGGTGAGCAGTGAGGCCAGCAGGAACAGTGCAGCGGACGGCACCAGCGAATACCAAGTGTTGAGCCGCGAATCGGTGCCTCGCAATGCCGCGCGGGTGATCAGCAGCGTGATCGTGCGACCCACCGAGGCGGCGAGCGCGCAGACGATGCCGAGCGTTGATACATCGCCGAGACGCGTCTCCAGCATCAGCGCCAGGCCGAGGAACGCGACGAACGCCGCGAGCAGGCCGCGCCAATGGACGCGGTCGATGCCGGTGGCGGCGCCGATCAGGCCGGTGAACAATGGATAGGTGAAGTAGGTCAGGATGGCGATCGACAACGGCAGCAGCTTCACCGCCAGCAGCAGCGTGAAGATGTTCGCCGAGAAGATAAGACCGACGATGACCGACACCATTCGCTCGCGCGAGGTATGCGATCGTGCCGGCGGCGCCTGGCGCAGCCAGAACCAGAAGAAGGTGACTGTCAGCAAGCCGCGTGCGGTGATGAACGACAGCACGTCCATGCCATCGTTGAACACGACCTTGGCGAGAATATCGCCTGCGCTATAGGTCAGGGCAGCGCCGATACCGGGTAGCAGATCGGCCAGGCCGCGTTCCGCCCTGGCGAGCGATGTCTGGCCGCTCATGCGCCGGCAAGAATGCGCAGAACCGCAGTCTCCGGATCGATCTCGATCAGTGCGCCATCCGGCACCTCGACCGTAATATCGACAGCGAAGCCGGAGATCATCGTGAAGTCGGCAAGCGCAGCGCCCTGCACCATGATCGGATTGATGAGGTTGAGCACCAGCGCCGCCGGCATGACCTTGCGCGCCGCCATCTCGTGAAGCATCCAGGCGGTGGCGACACCGCCCTTCGCAGCATCCAGCACCAGGATGCGCCCAACATAGGACTGGCCGACCAGCTTGTGCTCGGGGCGCGAGAACGTGCCGGCAATCCGGTCGAGATCGTAGCGGGCGGAAAAGCCATCCTTGGCGACCAGCGCCCTGCCCTGCACGCGCTTGCCCATTGCCGCGGTGGCCTGGAATTCTGTCATACGGCGATCCTTCCGGTGCAGGCGGCGTCGACGCATCGCTGCATCGACAGCAGCGCCGGCCGGTAGCCGTAGCCACCGAGGATGTTCACCAGTTTCGCCGATGGCGTGACAAGGTTCCGCCAGCCATTGGCCTCGGCCATTTCGCGCGCGTAGCTTTGGTAGAAACACATGCCGGACAGCACCAGACCGCCGGCCGCCTCGATCCGTCCGGTGATGCCAGAGCGGTCGGCATCCGGCTTGATCTGCGGCGAGGTGATCGCGATCAGCGGGACCGTGGTGCGGCGGCCATCGAGCATGGCCGCCAGCGTCCGCAGCTCGAACAGGCTGAGCTGCGGCGAGGAGAACACCACCACATCCACGCTGTCTATACGATTTAGATACGCCGCCTGGAACGCGGCGATATCGGCCGCGGTGATGGTGGCCGCGGTTGGCAGCGACGGGTCGATTGCCGCGTCGGCCTCGGGGGTGACGCCGGCCATGTGGAACAGCGCGACCGAACCGAAGCTCGCAAGCGCGGCACCGAAATGCTTCAGCTCGTCGGAGCCGGGAATGCGATCGATTCCCACCACTGCCGGGACCTGCCAATAGTCGCCGGCGATGCGGCCAACGATGCCGCCGAGCGCGCCCCAGTCATGCAAGGCATCCGGCGTATGGTCCACCCGCACCAGCAGCGTCGCGCGACGCTGTTCGGGCAGATGATAGCCATAGCGCGGGGTGCGGCCGGTCAGCCCGGCGGCGAGCGCCGAGGGTCCGCCCTCGAAGTTGGAACGTGCGCCGAGCACGCTGTTGGTATAGATCACCACGCCGGTGTCGCCGTACGCCATGTGTTCGCCGAGCACCGCGGGCATGATCGTCTGGTAGTTGATGCAGGTGTCCGTCATCAGGACGCCGAGCGCCTGGAATGCTGCGATGGCGCGACGTTCCAGCGCCAGCATCCATTCCTGCTGCTTCAGTCGCGCAGCGGCGGCGAAATCGGTGCCGCGCGGATCGGTGATGGTGGGAATGCACACCTGGCTGCCCGGACGTGCGGCAAGGCGTTCCAGCCACTCGACACCGGCAACACCCAGCGACTCGGTGTCCGCCATGATGTGCGCCTGCGACACCCGCACCAGGTCGGGCGCGCGGAAGTAGCGGCCGACGCGAAGCTGATGCTCGATCGCCCAGCGGCACGCCTCGCCGGCCTCGCCCGCGAGCATGGCCTGCTCTTCGTCGTTCAATTGCATTGCTGTTACCGCGCTCCCCCCAGAAACGCTTCGACCACGCCGACGAAGCCTGACGGATTGTCGGCGTGCAGCCAATGCCCGGCATTCTTCAGCGTGACGAAGCGCGCGTTGGGGAACAGCGCGCGGATGATCGGACGGTGCTCAGGCTTGATGTAGTTCGACGTGGCACCGGCAATGAACAAGGTAGGGCCGGTGTATTGGGCACCGGCGGGCGCATCCCATGCCTCGATATCGGCGAAGTCGGCGATGATCTCCGCCAGGCCGATGCGCCAGGCCGGCGAGGCACCGAGCTGCAGGTTCTGCAGCAGGAAGGCGCGCATCGATGCATCGGCGATATCTGGGGCCAGGGCCGCATCCGCCTGCGCGCGCGTCATGCCCGGCGTAAGCGGCAGCGCGGCCATCGCCCTGGCGACCTGCAGATGCACCGGCGGGTTCGGCACCGGCGCGATGTCCGCGACGATCAGCCGCGCGACAGAATCGGGATGGTTGAGCGCGACCTGCATTGCGGCCTTGCCACCCATCGAATGCCCCAGCAGCAGCGCGGGCATCGCATCGAGGTCGTGCAATGTTTCGACGACATCGTCCGCCATGCTGGCGTAGCGCATGTCGGGATCATGTGGACTGCTGCCGTGGTTGCGCAGGTCGAGCGCTATGCTGCGCCGAGGCCGGGAAAGTTCGCGCTGCACCGCGCCGAAATTGCGTGCGGAACCGAACAGACCATGCAACAGAACAAGCGGAAGACTGCCCTCACCCATCTGTATCGCTTGCAGTTTCATTGGCGCGATCCGGGCCACGCCGCGCACGCGACGCCGAACATGATGAGCCCGGATCCTACAAGAAGGTCCGCCGTGATCGGTTCACCCAGCAGCAGATTGGCAAGCAGGATGCTGACGGCAGGCGTGGTGAGGAATCCTACGGATGAAACCACCGCCGGCAACGCCGCGGTTGCCAGGATCACGCACAGCGTCCCGAACGGCCCCGCAATCAGGCCGATATATGCAAGCGCTGTCCACGACGAGGCATTGTGCCCGATCGCGCCATCCGGTTCATGCCACGCGACAAGCGGTGCCAGCAGCAGCGCGCTGATTGCAAAACACCAAGGCAGCAACTGGAACAATGTCAGCCGCGGCCTGGCGGTGCGGGTGACGATGATCGCCACCGACCAGGACAGCGATGCACCCAGCAGGAAGCCGTTGCCGATCAGCACGTTGCGGGATGTCCAGTCAATCGACCAGGGAGTCATCAAGACCACAACGCCGGCAATGCCGAAGCCACAGGCAAGCCTGCGGCGCAGTGGAATCTGCTCGCGCAGAAAGATCAGAGACAACGGGACGATCCATATCGTCGTCGTATTGGCGAGTATGGCAGTCCGGCCAGCAGGCACCCAGGCAACGGCGATGTGGGCAAATGCGAAATACAGCCCAAGCTGGCCAACGCCGATGGCGACTGTCGCTGGTAGGTCGGCACGGGACGGCACACGCAGCTTGCCTCGCAAGCCAAGGATCATAGCGATCGTTACGCCTGACAGTACTGCGCGGCCTTCTGCAAAATATAATGGTGTGCTACCGGAACTCAGGGCAATCTTGGTCAGCGGCCATGCGCTGCTGAGCAGGATCACCGACACGGCGAGCTGGGCATACCCGGCCGTCTGCATGGGCATCAAGACATCAACCGGGCGCGACATCAGAACCACATGACCTTCTCCCTTATCGGCCGCTGTGTACGGACCGGCCAGATCGGCGCTGCCGTCACCACATCCTCCATTGCTGTTGGTGCACGCTGCACCTATGCCGCCGCAGGCGTCGGCGCGGTGCTGACGCAGCATCGCACCGATCCTCGGCTTGGGCCACGCGGGATCGAGTTGCTCCGCTCGGGTTGCTCGGCCCAGGAGACGTTGGATGCGCTGGTCGCGTCCACACCTCTGGCGCGCTGGCGGCAGCTTGCAGTACTGGATGCCGCCGGCAACACCGCGGCGTACAGTGGCACGCGCACCAAGCCGGAAATGAGCGAGGCGCCGGCGCAGGATGCCTGCGCCATTGGCAACATCCTGGCGAGCGCGTTGGTGCCTGCGGCGATGCTGCGTGCCTTCCAGTCCGATCCATCGGCTTTATTGGCGGAGCGACTGCTGTACGCGCTTGAGGAAGGCCTAGCAGCCGGGGGCGAGAACGGCCCGGTACGCAGCGCCCATCTGCTGGTGGTGGAGCGCGAGAGCTTCCCGCTGGTCGATCTGCGCGTCGACTGGCACGACACGCCGGTCGCGGAGTTGCGCGCGCTGTGGAACCGCTACGCGCCGCAGGTCAACGACTATCTGATCCGTGCGCTGGATCCGGATGATCCGACGGTCCTTTGAACGCCGCTTGCCAACATTCCGGCGATTGGGCTAAGAACGCGGCGATGGCTCAGACAGTACGCCCCGTCTCGCGATTTTGGTACCGCTGGTATTACACACCGGCGGCCTAGGATCGTGCACCAGTAGCAGGAACCCAAAGCCGCCCCGCCAGGGCGGCTTTCGCATTTCTGCGCCATCGGAAATCGGATTTTCGCCAAGGCAGGAGCGGCCTCTCAACCGAAGGAGGCTCGCATGCAGAGTTCAGATTTCGATGTCGTCACCGGACCCTCGGTGCCGCGCAAGCCGTCACCGGCGCCGGTGCCCCAACCTGCGCCACAACGGCCGCGATGACGTGCCATGTGGACACCAACCGACTGGCGCACCTGCCCGATCGCCCAGGCTCCCGCCTATCCCGACGCTGACGCGCTGGACGCCGCCGAGGCGGAATTACGTGGCTCGCCGCCGCTGATCTTCGCGGGCGAGGCGCGTGCGCTGAAGGCGCAGCTTGCCCGTGTGGCCGATGGCGACGGTTTCCTGCTGCAAGGCGGTGACTGCGCCGAATCCTTCGCCGAGTTCCACGCCAACGCGCTGCGCGACACCGTGAAGGTGCTGCTGCAGATGGCGGTGGTGCTCAGCTACGCCGGCGGCGTGCCGGTGGTGAAGGTGGCGCGCATGGCAGGGCAGTTCGCCAAGCCGCGCTCGCAGCCCGTGGAGACGATCGACGGCGTCACGCTGCCATCGTATCGCGGCGACATCGTCAACGACATCGCGTTCGACGCCGCGGCGCGCGTGCCCGATCCGGCGCGGATGCTGCGCGCGTACAACCAGTCGGCGATCACGCTGAACCTGTTGCGCGCGTTCACCCAGGGTGGGTTTGCCGATCTGACGCGCGTGCAGCAATGGAACCAGGCCTTCGTCGCGGCGTCGCCGCAGGGCGCGCGCTACCGCGAGATGTCCCGGCGTATCGAGGAATCGCTGGCATTCATGACCGCCTGCGGGCTGACCGCGGCGAACATCCCGCAGCTGCGTGCCACCGATATATACACCAGCCATGACGCGATGCTGCTGAACTACGAAGAGCCGCTGGCGCGCCAGGACAGCCTGACCGGTGACTGGTACGCCTGCTCCACGCACCTGCCCTGGATCGGCGAGCGGACTCGCCAGCTGGATGGCGCGCATGTTGCGCTCCTGCGCGGCGTGGCCAATCCACTCGGCCTGAAGTGCGGGCCGGAGATGCAGCCCGATGAACTGCTGCGGCTGCTCGATGTGCTCAATCCGCGGAACGAAGCCGGGCGGCTGACGCTGATCACGCGCATGGGCGCCGAACGGATTGGCGCGGGCCTGCCGCCGCTGGTCCGCGCGGTGCAACGCGAAGGGCGGCGTGTCGTGTGGTCGTGCGATCCGATGCACGGCAACACCGTCGGCACCGCGACCGGGCGCAAGACGCGGCCTTTCGAGCGGGTCGTCGCCGAACTGCGTGCCTGCATCGCGGTGCATCGCGCGGAAGGCAGCCGGCTGGGGGGCATGCATATCGAGATGACGGGCAAGGATGTCACCGAATGCACCGGCGGCGCGCAACAGATCGACGAGGCGACGCTGGCCGATCGCTACCACACGCATTGCGATCCGCGCCTGAACGGCTCGCAGGCGCTGGAGCTCGCGTTCCTGGTCGCCGAGGAGCTGAAGCCGCAGCGCGCCGCGATAACGGCCCTGGCCGCCGAGTGACGGTCAGTCGGGTTTGAAGGCCATCGCCACGCCGTTCATGCAGTAACGCTGACCGGTGGGGCGAGGACCGTCGTCGAACACGTGACCGAGATGGCCGCCGCACTGGCTGCAATGCACCTCGGTCCGGGCCATGAAGAAGCTGCGGTCCTCGGTGGTGCCGACGGCGCCGTCGAGCGGCTGGCAGAAGCTCGGCCAGCCGGTGCCGCTCTCGAATTTCGTTGTCGATGCAAAGAGATTCTGCCCGCAGCCGGCGCAGGTGAAGGTGCCGTGGCGCTTTTCCGCGTTGAGCGGGCTGGTGCCGGCACGCTCGGTCCCGTGCTTGCGCAGCACGTGATACGCGGGAGGAGAGAGCTTCGCCCGCCACTCCGCCTCGCTGTGGGCGACGGGATAGGTCTCGGTATCCGCTTCGCGGGTCTCACCGAACAGCCGCATGGCCTGTCTCCTCGGTTCGGGGTTGGGGCTAGTATAGGGCGACACTCGTCGCATGGGGAGGACTCGGATGACCGCATTCCGTGACGCATTGCAGCCCGCGCTGCCTGATGATGCCGGCACGGCGGCGTTGGCGGGGCGGATCTGGCGGCCCGACGCCGGTCCATCGGTCGTGGCGGTGCGTGACGGCGACCTGTTCGACATTTCCGCCGCCTTCCCCACCACGCGCGATCTCTGCGAATCCGATGCACCAGCGGATCGGTTGCGCGCGGCGCCCGGCGAACGCGTGGGCAGTGTCGCCGACGTGCTGGCGAACACGCTTGCGGAAGGGCGCGATCGCAGCAAGCCGTGGCTGTTGCCGCCGATCGATCTGCAGGCGATCAAGGCGGCGGGCGTGACGTTCGTGCTGTCGATGATCGAACGCGTCATAGAGGAACGCGCCCGCGGCGACATGAGTGCGGCGAAGGAAATCCGCGCAGTGGTCAACCGGCTGGTGGGTGACGATCTGGCGAAGCTCAAGCCCGGCTCGCCGGAGGCGGCGCACCTGAAGCAGGTCCTGATCGAGCAAGGCGCCTGGAGTCAGTATCTCGAGGTCGGCATCGGCCCCGACGCCGAGA
>DATJJM010000254.1:0-5410 GCA_035492535.1 Acetobacteraceae bacterium
CGCCTTCGTCACCCTGGAAGACAACGCCATCGCCGGCGGCGCCGGCTCCGCCGTGGCCGAGTGCCTGGCCGCGCACGGCATCACGTTGCCGATCCTGCACCTCGGCCTTCCAGACGTCTATCTCGAACACGGCAGCCGCGAGGAAGTATTGAGCATGGCCGGGTTGGACCTGCCCGGCATCCGCCAGGCCATTCGCACACGCTTCCCGCAGACGAACACGCTCAACCAGGCGAGCGCCTAGTCCCCGACACTTCCGGGTCCCCCATCCGCCAGGTCACCCGAGATACGGCCGCTCGGCGGCGAACAGCAGACAGCGTGCAGCAATACGCCAGGCCTTGGGCGCCTTCGGGCCAAGCAGGACCACCCCGGCGGCATAGGCTTCGCCTCGTGTATAAGGTGCGACGCCATCAAGCCGGGCTTCCGCCTGAGCCAGATGTCCCTCCTGGGCGAGCTGCAGGAACGTCAGCATCTGGTCGATGCCATGCGATGCTTCGGGCGAGGTGCGCCCGTTGGCGAGGGTGGTTGCGAATTCGTCGCTGCGCCCGTGCTCGCGCATGTTCAGCGCGATCGCAGGCCAGATGCTGCTGCCGCCGATGCCCTGCTCTTCGGGCAGCGCCAGCGCGCGCTGGATCAGTTCTGCCGATGCGCCATCGGATGCCGCGGCCTGACGCAGGATGAAGGTTTCGTCCGGCGTGCGTATCGCCATCTGCACGGCGCGATCGAGGTCGCCATGCGCAAGCGCGACGTAGGCGCCCATCACGCCTTCGGCGCGCTGCTGATGCTCCAGCGCGCCCATCATCTCCAACTGCGCCGAATCGCCGAACAGATCGCGCAGATCGATACCCGGATTGCGCGCGCGCATGCGACGCATGCGCGCAATTTCCATGACGCCGGCGACACGCAGTAGCGGCTCGGCATGGATCGCCAAGGTCATCTCCGCCAGTGCGTCGGACCAGTGGGCCTGCCCAGCGGCGGTATAGGCGTCAGCATAGGCAAACCAGGCATTGTCGGGCCAGCGGCGGCGGCCGGCAGCGAAAGCCGCGTTGCGCTGCTGCTCGTCGTCGATACAGCGCGCCGCCACATAGGCGAGATCCGCTTGCCCGGACCGACTGGCGGCTCGCGCGCGATCCTCGGCGCAGATCGCCGGGTGCCGCGCGCTCGCAGCGTCCTGGCGCGCGCGCAGTGCAGCCACGTCGGCCGGATCGCGTGCGAGCCGTGCGGCAAGCACCGCCAGATTGTCGGGTTCGCTGCGCTCCAGTTGCAACCAGTCCAGTAGATACGCCGAGTGCGGCGCGTCCCAGCGCGAGTGAATGGCGATCAGGGCGGCGCGCTCGGCATCGCTGCGCAACATCTGCAACTGGCTGTCGGGCCGGGCGTCGCCGGCCGCGCTGAGCACGGTGCGCGTGGCGCCCTCACCGTGTCGTGTCTGCACCGAGTGCGGAGGATCGGTGAACAGATCGTCCGCCGTGGTGGTGAGCCAGCGCGGGTTGCCCAGCGCCGCATGCGTGGCAGCCCCCTGGGCGGGTCCGTACGTGGCGGTCCACTGCACCAGCGCACTGGCGCCGTCCACATTATAGACGGCGTGACTGTAGGAGCTGCTGCGGGCCTGGAACGACTCGATCTGGTGCCCTTCCAGGTCGCTGCTACTCACCGCGTGCTCGTCGCCTGGCGCGACGTGTATGGTGTTCGACGCAAACGCCGCAAGCGTGGTGCTATGCCCATCGATAACCACCCGTACCGGGCGATCCAGCCCATTATGGATCTCGATCGTCTGCGAGGCGATGCTCCAGCCCGCACCGACAACCGCACCGACGATGGCACAGGCAACGGCCAGTCGCGCCATCGCCGGCAACACGCCTTGCCCACTCTGGAATCGCTTCCACCAGCCTAGCGTCGGCTTGCGGACACGACTGCTCGCCGGTGTCACCACCGCGTATTCCTTTGGCACGCCGGGCGCCGGTGGTGCCGGCTCGACTGTGCCACCGTCGCGCAGCTGCCTGGCAACGGCAGCTTCGCTTTCCAGCAGTTGCTCCAGCGTCGCGTTACGCAGCGCCGTCAGCGATTGTACAAAGTGATTCACCCACGATCCCGCCGCCTTCAGCCAGGGGTTGATCTGCTTGCGACTGATCTCGCCGAGCGCGAAGTCGCCCAGCATGCCCGTCCAGCTCGACTGCCCCATGCGCAGCATGATTTGTGCGCGCGGATCGACCTGGCGCGCCTGCCGGTAGATCGAGAGCATGGCTTCGTGCAGATGATCGGCCGCCTTCATCACCTCGGTCACGTCGCTCTTGCTTGCGCGCGCGGTAGTGGTGGCGATCGCGACCGTTTGGGACAGTGCGGCCTCGAGGTCGCGCAGGTTGGCTAGCGCGTGATCGGCGTAATGCAGCAATGCCGCGAGACCCTGCAGATGAACCTGCCAGGCCGGATTGAGCTCGGCAGCAGCGCCTTGGTGCACACTGCGGCAACGCTTGTCCTGTGCCGCAAGGCTCTCCCGTGCCCGAGCCAGGTCACGCTCCACCTCCGAGATCGCAGCGGGTAGTTGGGCCCGGCTCAGCGATCGGCCGCGGTAATGCACCACGCCGCCCTGCGCCACGTACACGCCGTCACGCACCGCCACAAGCAATGCATGCTCCTTCTCCAGCTCGCGCAGTTGCTCCAGTTCGGCAGTCAACGATTCCGGATACAGGCGCTCAAGATCAGCGGCGGTGACATTTGTCGTCGGCGCGGCAAGATCCTCTGCCCGGGCAACGCCCAGTACCGGAGAACGGTTGAGATACAAACCCCGGTAGCCATGGTCGTTATAGACGCGGGAAAAATGGCCTTCCAGCCGTTGGATGCTCTCGACCATGTCGGCCGGTTCGGCGCCATCGCGTTTTCCGATCAGATGCGCTGTAACCTGTTCGCGCAACGCAGATGCCTGGTCAAACAACGCCCATGCGGCGCGGGCATCAATCGGCACCTGCAGGTAGACGCGCTTGGCGTTTTCCTCGCGCTCGTGGCTGAGCGGATGGGTCGCCCACATCCGTGGCGGTTGCGCCAACTCCGGCTTGAAAAGGCGATATTCCTTGCTGCCGTGCGGCCGCGGAGGCACCTGGCCATAGTCAGGAATGCCGAGCATGCCGCCCACCAGGGCAAGCGTCCGGGTCTGTATGGCGAACGCGTCGCGGGTTATGCGCCCGGCGGCCAGCTCACGGTTGATGAACTGGATCGTGCGATCCCACGCATCATCGGCGGCCGGCATTTTATGCAGTGCGTCGATCAGCGCGTCGCTGCCGGTCAGCGAAACGGAAACCAGGTCGGCCTGCATTTCCATCTCGCGCGACAGCGCTCGCTGCGCTATCAGCACCACCCTGAACAGCGAATCGATCAGTGCCCGGATCGCCCATACGATCGCCCTTAGAACGAAGCCGATCCAGGCGATGCGCAGATCGAAGCGGGACAAGCCATCGAGGAACTTGTCCAACGCACCGCGGGTGGCGACGATGTGTCCTGCGATCTGCTGCGCCGTATAGACCCAGCGGCCGACCGCCATTGAGCGCTGAGCGAAATGGCCGAACTCGTGCGCACACACAGCCTTGAACTCGCTCAGCGACAGCACGTTGACCAAGCCCAGGCCGATGATCAGATTCTTGCGAGATGGCCATAGCAGGTTGAGCACACTGAGGTCGTAGAACACCGCCGCATTGACCTGACTGGATACGTACACTCGATGGGGACGCGGTGCGCCCGCCTCATCGGCCAGGCGATCCAGGAAAGCGAACAGCTTTGGCTGCTCGGCCCGGCCGACTTCGATGCCGTTGGTGCCCGCGCCGCGACGAATGAAGAACAGCGACTTCAACATGAAGGCGGCCAGGAACCAGGCACCGGCACCGGCGATGAAACCCATGAACGAACTGCTTCCCGCGACTGCCGCCGCGAACGCGCCGTAGCCCATCCAGACAAACCAGCCAGCCAGCGCGCCGTAGGTCATCACGAATATCGCCAACCCGGCCATGGCCAGCCAGGCTTGTCGACGATAGCTTCCGCTCGGACGCGCAAAATGCCTGGGAACCGTTGACGGTCCCTGTGGATAGATGTCTTCCATGCTGCCCCCTGATGGCGATGAAATTCGTGGCCCGTACGCTAAATGCCAGAGTCGACGAGTGCTCGTCAAATCCCTCGTAAGGCCCACCGTGGCAAGGAGATCGAACGGACGCTGAGCGAGCGCCTCTCATGCCGGCTTTTCCGTCAGGTAGCCAGCCGGGCAGCGCTGACACGATCACGGTGTTCGAGGTCCCTGGCCGTGAATACCGCCGTGTACCCGGCCTGCGTCAACAGCTCACGCGCGGCCTCGCCCTGATTCCAGCCATGCTCGAAAAGCAGCCAGGCGTCGGGGTGCAGGTGGGTGCGGGCGTCGCGCACGATGCGGCGGATATCGTCCAGTCCATCGTCGCCCGAGGCCAGTGCGTTGGATGGTTCGTAACGCAGGTCGCCTTGCGCCAGGTGCGGGTCGGCGGCTTCGATGTATGGGGGGTTGGAGACGATCAGGTCGAAGCGCTGGCCGGCGAGTGGGGCCAGCCAGTCGCCATGCACGAAGCTGACCTTGCCAATGGCATGACGTTGCGCGTTGCGCTTCGCGACGGCGAGCGCGGCGGCGCTGGCGTCGGTGGCGACCACCCGGGCAAGCGGACGCTCATGCGCGATGGCGAGCGCGATCGCGCCGCTGCCGGTGCCGAGGTCGGCCACGCTGCAGGCAGCGGCGACCGGCAGGCGTTGCAGCGCCAGCTCCACCAGCAGCTCGGTTTCCGGACGCGGGATCAGCGTGGCCGGGGTCACTTCCAGGTCCAGCGACCAGAAGCCGCGCCGACCGGTGATATAGGCCACCGGCTCGCCGGCGGCACGGCGTTCGACCAGGATGGCGTAAGCCTTCTGGACGTCCATATCCAGTTCATCCTCGGCATGGGTGAACAGCCAGCTGCGCGGCCGCTGCAATACGTGCAGCAGCAGCTCCTCGGCGTCGGCGCGCTCGCCGAGCCGTACAACAGCATCCGCCAGCGCGCCGCGCACGTCAGCCACGAGGCGACTCCGTTGTGGAGACAGGCAGCTGCGGCGGCGTCACGCCCGGTTTCGGCGGAGGTTTGCGCCAGTAGCCACCGCGCGTCCACGCATCGAACGCCCAGCGCAGCCAGCCGATCAGCGCATTCGCCAGCCACAATGCCCACGCCAGCATGGCCAGCTTGTAGACCCACAGCGAGACGCTGAGCACGCCGGCACCAGGCAGCACATTCGCGCTTTGGTCGGCGAACCAGCGCAGGTTCCACGCGTCGGAAGCGTTGCCGGCCACGTGCATGTCCGGCAGGCCGAGCAGGCCTTTCGGCACCGCGGCGATCAGCACCACCAGCGCCAGCAGGGTGAGCAGTGCAAGCCCGAG
>DATJJM010000255.1:0-28600 GCA_035492535.1 Acetobacteraceae bacterium
ATGCGGCAAACCCCCAGGCCGGTGGCCGTGCAATCGTCGCCGCCCGCACCGCTGCTCGTCAGCTATATCGTCGCTGCCCGCGCACTCCCCGCCGGTACTCTGGCCCGCGACGATGACTTCACCACCCGCGCGGTGGCCGCGGCCGATCTGCCGGCCGATGCCATCGTCGAATCACCAGAAGCCAGGACCGGCCTGCGCGGCTCATTGATCCGCAACTACCTCGACACGGGCAATCCGGTCACCAGGGCCGATATTCTGCGGCCCCGCGACCGCGGTTTTCTGGCCAGTGTGCTGAGTCCGGGATCCCGTGCGGTCAGCGTCGCGGTCGACGCCGTCAGCGGCGTTTCCGGATTGGTCTGGCCAGGCGATCACGTCGACATCGTCCTCACGCACCAGATAGACAAAGCCAATCCCGCGCATCATGTCTTGAGCGAAACGGTGCTGGCGAATGTGCGGGTCATCGCCATCGATCAGGAGATCGTGCAGGGCGCAACCAGCGTCGGCAAGGTCGCCCAGACGGCAACCTTGCAGGTGGCGCCCGAGCAGGTTGAGAAGGTCACCGTCGCCGGTCATCTCGGCAAGCTCACCCTCTCGATCCGGTCGGCCACCGAGCCGGACGCCATCGTCCCCGCCACCACGACATTCGCCGGGGACGTGTCACCAGCCCTGGGCCGCCAAGGCAACGACCACACGATGACGGTCTTCGAAGGCCGCAACGCCAAGGAATACACCTTCAAGACAGGAGAGGCCGATGGCCGCTAACATCGTCGCGGTGAGCACTCCGCCCGAGCGGTCGCTCCTGCTCCGCGATAAGATCATCGCCTTCGTCAATGATGATCTGACCGCATCCGCGTTGCGGCACGGATTGCAGGGAACCACTCTCGATGTGCGGCGCGGCAACATCCGTCACGCGATCCACGCGCTGGAGGCGAATTGCGAATTGCGCGCTGCCATCGTGGATATCTCCGGCATCGATGACCCGGTCTCGGCCCTCGAAGACCTCGCACGCGTCTGCCCGACAGACGTACCGATGGTGTTGATCGGCAACAACAGCGATATCGGCTTCTATCGCACCATGATGCAGATGGGCGCCGTGGAATATCTCTGCAAACCGGTCAGCCGCGACGCCATCAACAACATCCTGCGGCCAAAGCTGGTCGGCGAAGCTCCGGTAATCGATCGTGGCGGCCACGTGGTGGCGATCTGTGGCGCCCAGGGTGGCGCCGGGGCAACCAGCCTTGCGGTCAATCTCGCGGTGCAACTGAGCGAGACCACGAAGGCCAGGGTGGCACTGCTCGATCTTCACCTGCAAGGTGGCGAAACGGCGGTCATGCTCGGTGTGCGACCTGGCCCGGGATTGCGCATCGCATTGGAAGATCCCGAACGTGCCGATGAACTGTTCCTTGAACGCGCCGCCATCGACGTCGCCGAGCGGGTCAAGCTCATCGCTGCCGACGAAGCCCTGAACGCCGAGCTGCACGTGACCGAGGCAGGTATCCAACACGTGCTCCGGTTGCTGCGCAAGCGCTTCAACTACATCGTGGTGGACGTTCCGGTGCCGCTGACGCCAGCCATTCAACCCGTGATCGCCCTGTCGCGGCACGTGCTGGTGTTGCTCGAGGCCGAGGTCACAGGCCTGCGCAATGCCCGCGCCTTGCATGCGGCGGTGTCGATGATCTCCAGCAAGAACAAGGTGTTCACCGTGCTCAATCGGTCAACCCGGGCGGGTGGCCTGCCGCTGGACGCGATCATCAAGGGGCTGGAAGCGCAGCCCGACATCATGATCCCCGATCTCGGCAGCGGCATGACCCAGGCAGTCAACCGAGGCGTGCCGGCCATCAGGCATGTGCCGAAGCTGCGACGCTATCTCGCGCCCATCGTGCGGGAGATCACCGGGATGGAGACGGCCGGTGCCGACGGCTGGTTCGGCCGCTGGTTCAGGAGGCAATGATGTCATTCGGGAAACGCAGCAGAGCAGATGCGGTCACCCCGAGCCTGCCGGTCGCGCCACCTGTCCGCATCGACCAGCCGGCGGTTCCCGTCTCGCTTCGCGAACAGGTGATCCGCGAGATCGATCCGACGGTGGCAGCGGTCATGAGCGCCGATGTCCTGAAGCGTCAGATCGAGGAGATCATCCACGGCATCGCCAACCACGATCGATTGGAGATGTCCGGCCGGGAGCAGGCGCAACTGGCGGATGAAATCGCCAACGACATGACAGGCTACGGCCCGCTTCACCCGCTCCTGATGGATGAGTCGATCAGCGACATCATGGTGAACGGCCCTACAAATGTGTATGTCGAGCGCAGCGGCAAGCTGGAACGCATTGCCGTTCGGTTTCGCGATAACGATCACATCGCCTCGGTGGCCCAGAAGATCGCCTCGCGGGTCGGTCGGCGGATCGATGAATCGAGCCCGATGGTCGATGCGCGCCTGCCGGACGGCAGCCGGGTGAACGTCATCTTCCCCCCATTGGCGATCCACAGCCCGTGTATTTCGATCCGCAAGTTCCCCAGTCATAGCTATGACCTGGCTGGCATGGTCGCGAACGGCACAATCACCCCCGCCATTGCCCGCCTGCTGGAGATTGCCGCCCGGGCGCGGCTCAATGTGCTGGTCTCCGGCGGCACTGGGTCAGGCAAGACCACGCTGTTGAATGCCTTGAGCCGGCACATCGATCACAGCGAGCGCATCGTCACGATCGAAGATGCCGCCGAACTCCAGTTGCAGCAGCCGCACGTGATCAGTCTTGAAACCCGGCCACCCAGCATGGAAGGCACCGGGCAGGTGACCCAGCGCGATCTGCTGCGCAACGCGCTCCGGATGCGGCCCGATCGTATCATCATCGGTGAGGTGCGTGGCGCCGAAGCGTTCGACATGCTGCAGGCGATGAACACCGGGCACGATGGCTCGATCTCGACCATCCACGCCAACTCGGCCCGCGATGCCCTGACTCGCGTGGAGAACATGGTGCAGATGGGTCATGTCAATCTCCCGTCGCGTGCCATCCGCCAGCAGATCATCAGTGCCCTCGATATCGTCACGCATCTGGAGCGGATGCGCGACGGCCAGCGCCGCGTCGTGCAGATCTCCGAGGTGGTCGGTCTGGAAGGCGAAGTGATCACCACCAACGACATCGCCGCCTTCGAGTTCGTCGACGAAACCGAAGGCCGCATCGTCGGGCGGTATCAATCGACACTCGCGGTGCCACGGTTCCGCAGCCGGCTGGCGTATTTCGGGTTGGAACGCGCCTGGACGGACGCCATGCGACAGGTGATGTGACATGCAGATCGCCATCATCACTGTCCTGCTCTTGCTGCTCCTGGCGAGCGGTGTATGGCTCATCGTGGATATGCGCAGCAAGCGGCAGATTGATCGGCAGGTTGCACTCGCGCTACCACCCTCGCAGGTCAACCTGCCGCTATCGTTGCGCCGTCAGCAGCAGCACTCCCGCTGGCAGATATTCCACCAGATCCTGGGCTACGATCCCGGTGTGATCTATATGATCTCGCCACTCTACGTGGTGTTGTTCGGGTGTCTTGCCGGTTGTGCCATCGACTATCTGGGCGTCCAGATCCTCCAGCTGTCGCCGCCTCTGATGGCAGCCGGCGCGATCGGGGCAGCGGTGTTCCTGATCCGCAACCTGTTCGGCTGGCAGCAGCGCCAGTTCTCAGGCCGGCTGTTCCGCCAGTTGCCCGACGTCGTGGAACTGGTCACCAGCACGGTACGCGCCGGCTTGCCGGTGGCCGAGGCGTTTCGGATAGTCGCCAAGGAAATGCCGCAGCCGACGGCAGGACAGTTTGATCTCGTGCTGAAAGACCTTGCACTCGGCTGTTCACCGGAAGAGGCGCTGGATGGCGTGAACCATCGCACCCATGTGGCGGAATACGGCATGTTCGCCGTGACCTTGGCAGTGCAGCTGCGCTCCGGCGGCAGTCTTGCCGAAACCCTTAATACATTGGGCGAGACGGTGCGGCAGCGGGTTGGCCTGGCCGGACGCGCGCGCGCTCTGGCCGGTGAAGTCATCTTTTCGGCACGCGCGCTGTCCTGCGCTCCGTTCGTCGTTGGCGGGCTGCTCTATCTGACCAACCCGAAGATGTTCACGCTGTTGTTCACCGAGCATCTGGGACAACTGATGCTGGCCTACGCCCTGAGTTCGGTGATCGTCGGTACCCTGGTGATCCAGTGGATGATCCGGAGGGGAACTGCCCTATGACCCTCGACCTTGTGTTGTGGCTTGCCATGATCGCGTGCGTCACCATGACGATGGTGCTCATCGCTCGCGAGGTGCAGTCGCGCGCCTTGAACATGCGGGTGACCAGCGCGGTGCTTGGGGCACCGGGTCAATCGGGCAGGCTTCATACTCTTACGGAGTGGCTGGCACGGGCCGGCCAGCGCTATCGCCGCTACTATCACCCGGAGAACCTCGAACACCTCCGGATGATGGTGCAGACGTCGGGGTTCAATCCGCATCGCATGGTGCCGGTCGTCATCGGCGGCAAGATGCTGAGCATGGCGTTGTTTCCCGCTGTTGCCATGGCCCTCACCATCGGGGTGCCGTGGAGCAGCCGGTTGATCCTGCTGCTGATGGCCATCGTGGCCGGGATCATGGTGCCGCGATTGCTGCTGCAATGGGTGCGGCATCGGTTCAATTCCGCGATCCAGCGCGGCACCGCCGATGCCATCGATCTGCTCGTCGTATGCAGCGAGGCCGGCATGGGCCTCGAAAGCGGGATAGAACGCGTCGCCCAGGAGATGGCGCGCACCAACCCACCGTTGAGCCAGGTGCTCCATGGTCTGCTCAATGACCTCCAGGTTCTGCCGAACCGCCGGGATGCGTTTCTCAATCTGGCGAACCGCTCAACCTGCGAGGGACTCCGCCGGTTCGGCACCATGATCAACCAAAGCCTGCAATACGGCACACCGCTCGGCACGGCCCTGCGAGCGATCGCGGACGAACTGCGCCGTGATCGGATCACCCGGTTGGAGGAACGTGCCCACAAGCTCGGTGCCAAACTCATCATCCCGATGGTGTTGTTCATGTTGCCGGCGATGTTCATCGTCCTGGCCGGCAGCCCGGCCCTGCATCTGATGCAATCGCTGCATTCCCTAAAATAGGAGGCGACCCTGGACGATCTGTTTGACGAACTCAGCGTCGAAGCCAGAAGGCAAATCATCGCGGCAGGCGTACGACGGCGGATGCACTATCGGATATTGAATGTCGGGGCCGTGGCGTTGGTTTGCTGCCTGCTCGTGGTCGCCATCATCGCCCGTCACTAGCACCCGCTGTGCCCGACACAGACTACGCGCGGTATGCCGCGGCGCGGCCACGAGACGTCGCTTGGTTCGCGGTCTGAAATGCCATACGTTCCGCCATGGTCGAATTCACCTACCGGATCATTGCCGCGCCTCCCGGCCACTTTCGTGTCGAGGTGACGGAGCAAGGGAAGGTGCCTCGCCAGACCAACGACTTCCCCAGCGCCGGCGCGGCCTACAGTTGGATCGACCGGCACAAGGAACAGGCGGCCGCACCACGCCGCTGGTGGCGCCGCCTGTCGCCCCGGCTCGGACGGCGCTGACATCCGCCTTGCTTCAGCCGCATTGGCACGGTATACACCCCGGCTTCCGTGATTGCGTGATTGGCGCCTCGTCCGGTTCTGGACGGTGAGCCCTCCCGGAAACTCCGTTTTAACGCGTTCGCCCCATTGTCGCGCGGGCAGGCGAACACCAAGGCACCTGGTGTCGCCGCATGTCGTGCGCGAACGGGTGCCGGAGCATATGATTTCGTGCCATCAATGACGTTTTCGACCCTCGGCGTCGCCGAGACTTTCTTGCACGCTCTCGAAACGGAGCGCTTCCTTGAACCAACCCCCATCCAGGCGAGCGCCATCCCTCATCTGCTCGCGGGCCGCGACCTGCTCGGCGTCGCGCAAACAGGTACCGGCAAGACCGCGGCCTTTGCGCTGCCGATGCTCCAGCACCTGATCGGCTCGCCCGTCCGGCCCGGGAACTTCGTGACGCGGGCCCTCATCCTGGCGCCGACGCGCGAACTGGCGCTGCAGATCGAGCAAAGCCTGCGCCGTCTCGGCGGCAGCCAGCCGCTGAACATCGTCGCCATTCTCGGCGGTGTCAGTCGCTTCATGCAGGTGCAGCGGATGCGCCGGGGGGCGGACATCGTCGTTGGCACCCCTGGTCGGGTCTGCGACCTCCTGGCCACCGGCGAGCTGAAGCTCAATCAGGTCAGTCAGTTCGTCTTGGACGAGGCTGACAGGATGCTCGACCTCGGCTTCATTCGCGACATAAGGCGCATCGTTGCTGCCCTGCCGGAAAAGCGGCAATCGGCGTTGTTCTCGGCGACCATGCCGCCTGACGTGAGCGCGCTGGCAGAAAGCCTGCTGCGCAATCCGTTGCGCGTCGATGTCGCACGCGACGCACCGGCCGAACTGCCGATCCACCAGCAGGTGCACTTCGTCGAAGCCACCGGGAAGCGCGCCCTGCTGCATCGCCTCCTCGACGATCCTGCATTGTCGCGGGTCATCGTGTTCACCCGCACCAAGCGCGGCGCCAACCACGTCGCGGATGCACTCGAGACGGGTGGTGTGCGGGTGGCCGCGATCCATGGCAACAAGAGCCAGCCGGCACGGCAGAAGGCACTGGAGCAGTTCCGGTCGGGACAGGCGCGCGTGCTGGTTGCCACCGACATCGCCGCACGGGGCATCGATGTGACGGGCATCTCGCACGTCATCAACTTCGATCTGCCCGCCCAGCCCGAAGATTATGTGCACCGCATCGGTCGGACCGCGCGCGCCGGCGCGAGCGGTGTTGCGATATCATTCTGCGATGCTGCGCAACAAGGCACGCTGCGCGCCATCGAGCGTATGACCGGCATCAGTTTGCACACCGCCGGCGGTTCGGCTCCAATCGTTCAAACGCAGCGCACGCCGGCACCGGCCGAAAGCCAACCGTCCCGCCGGCGCAGGCGCAAGCGTCCGATGGCACGGACACGGCTCGCGGCGTGACCGCGGCTGCTTGAGGGGAATGCATCATGCGTTCAGGCACGCAAGGGCACCATGACGACATCTCCTATCCATCCAGCATTGGCTTCCTGCTGATCCACGTCGGTTGCTTTGCCGCTGTCTGGACCGGCGTGCCCTGGTCGGCCGTGGCGCTCGCCGTGGTGCTGTACGGGCTGCGCATCTTCGCCATCGGCGCCGGCTATCATCGCTACTTCTCGCATCGCGCTTTCAGCACCGGCCGGATCTTCCAGTTCGCTCTCGCATTCCTTGCGCAGACGTCGGCCCAGCGCGGCGTTCTGTGGTGGGCATCAAAACACCGTCTGCACCACCGATATTCTGATACCGCTGACGATATCCACTCTCCCGTGCAGCGCGGCTTCCTCTATTCCCATGTCGGCTGGATCTTCGTGCCACGGAACGATGCCACCGACTATTCGGTTGTGCGTGACCTGGCTCGGTTCAAGGAGCTGGTCTGGCTGGACCGGCAGCCGTACCTGCCCGCGGCGCTGCTCGCCGTCGTCACGTGGCTGATCGCCGGTTGGCCGGGACTTGCCGTCGGCTTCTGCTGGAGCACCGTCGCCGTCTGGCACGCGACTTTCTGCATCAATTCGCTCGCCCATGTCGCTGGCCGCAAGCGTTACGTGACCGGCGACCAGTCGAGGAACAACTGGCTGCTCGCGCTGCTGACGATGGGAGAGGGCTGGCACAACAATCACCACGCCTACCAGGCCTCGGTGCGGCAGGGATTCCTTTGGTGGGAGTATGACCCCACCTACTACGCCTTGCGCATCCTGTCCTGGCTCGGTGTTGTCTGGGACCTGCACCTTCCCCCTCGCGCCGTGATCAGGGGTGAGCACAGGCTGGGACGGCTTGTTATCGACAGGATCGCGGGCCAGCTCGCCGCGTCATTCCCGGTCAATCAGATCGCCCACCAGGTGCGTGAAGCATTGGCCCATTCGCCGCGCTGGGCAGAGGTGCAGATCCGCATCGCATCGACCCGCAATCAGGCGGAGACCTTCTGGAGCGAACTCGACCTGCCTGAAGTGCCCAGCCTGGAAGAGGTGCGCCGCTACGCCAGGGAACGGCTCGCCCAGACGTCATCATTGGAGGATATCGCTGTGCGGGCACGGGAACGGCTGCTGGAGCTGGTCTATGCCCGGCTCTGTGGCGCGGGATCCTTGACGCAACCGATGCCGATTGCGTGACACGCAGCGAGTGCTCTCCTTCAGTACCCGCGCCGCCTCCGGGAAGCGGGGGTTCTGAATGGATCGGCGGCGTCCCAGAGCCGCTTGTCCTGCGCGATCCAGGCATCCGCGTCCGCTTCGCTGGCAAAGCCACCCGCCATCAGCGGGAGATTGCCTGGCCTCGTCACCTCGACCGAGAAGCCTCCGTCCTCGCAACGGAACGTGCGATAAATCTCATCGACCATGGCTGCCCCCAGCTGGTTTGAAGTCTGGACGGGATGCGACACCCATCAATGAGCTTTTCGCGTGGACACGAGGTCCTCACCGCTGAGTTCGAAGATCACCTTTCCCGCGCGTACCACCCCGGCGACACCTGCATACACATATGTAACGGCACGGCAGGTCACTTCGAAGGTGAATAACTGCCCCTGCGGGTGTCCATAATCCTCGCAGAACTCATCGAGATCATAGCTTATCTGGCCGTCGACGTCGGACGGACGCATCTTTGCTCCTACACACCACCTGGCGGTTTCGGCCGAGACTGCGGCAATTTTGGCGTCGCGTTGCTCGGTACCCATCGGGACATGAACGGCGCAGCCTGTTGACCGGGCGCAACCTGCTGCAAATCACGGCGATTTATCGGCACACAGCCCTGTGAAAGCCTGAGCACCCCTGCCCTGGGATCCGGAAGACTAATCCTGAACTCTTACGTGGTGATCACCGGCTACAACGCGAAACACATACGGGATATCCTCCCAAATGGGGATTGCAGGCTGCAACGCAAGATTGAAGCGGAATTCACAGGACGACGGGCGGAATTTGCCGACACCCGGGGGATACTCCTGGTGACGCACCAATCTTAGGCGCATAAGAGCGGCAAGTCCACCGAAGGCATACATGGCTGGCGCGGCACCGTGAACGTCCGGCAAACGGAGGAACGTGGGTTTTGATCGAAGCTCCGATGGGGGATCCGCGGTTTTTCGCGCGAAGCGGACCACAGGCGCTGGCAGCCATCGCAAGCGCCGCGGCCGGCACCGCGCCTGCCATCGAGAAGATATTTGCCGGCGTTGCCCCTTTGCAGTCGGCACAGTCCGACGAGGTCAGCTTCCTCGATAACAGGCGCTACGCGGCCGCACTCGAGCAGACCATGGCTGGCGCCGTCATCGTGCATCCACAAATGCAGTCACGGGTGCCCTGCAGTGCGATTGCGATCGTGACGATGTCGCCCTACGAGGGATGGGCGCGTGTTGCCTCGCTGTTTCATCCTGCGCCGCCACCTCGGCCCGGAATTCATCCTGCCGCCCTCGTCGACCGGACCGCACAGGTGGATGCATCCGCCGAAGTCGGCGCCTACACAGTCATCGAAGCAGGGGCCGACATCGGTCCGGGTTGCCGCATCGGCTCGTTTGTGTCGATCGGCAGCGGTGTCACAATAGGCCGCGATTGCCGCATCGGCACCCATGTCAGCCTCAGTCACACCATGCTTGGCGCGCGGGTTTACATCTATCCCGGTGCCAGGATCGGTCAGGAAGGCTTCAGTTTCGCAGAGACCAAGACAGGGTTCCTCAGCATCCCGCAGCTCGGTCGCGTGATCGTGGGCGACGATGTGGAAGTCGGCGCCAATTCCACAATCGATCGTGGGTCAACACGCGACACCATCATCGGGGCCGGAACGCGTATCGACAACCTGGTGCAGATTGGTCACAACGTTCGCGTCGGGCGCTGTTGCGTGATCGTGGCACAGGTTGGCATCGCAGGCTCGACCATCCTCGAGGATTTCGTCCAGGTCGGCGGTCAGGCAGCGATGGCAGGCCATCTCCGCATTGGCCAGGGCAGCCAGATTGGTGCACAGGCCGGTGTTATCTCTGACGTCCCCTCTTGTTCGGTATTGCTGGGCAGCCCGGCACAACCGCGCAAGGAGTTCTTCCGGCAGGTGGCGACACTGAAACGGATGACCCGCCGACCCAGCTAGGGCGGCCACCTGGGATCGTATCCTCGGTCACGCACAATCAGGCGAAATCATCCGCGTACTCTATGCAGGGGCCGCCGAACACGCCATATGGGGTGAGCGCATCAGTCGAATGAGGTGAACAGGGTGGCGACGCCAATGACGGCGGCGATGGTGACGGCCGCCCTTGAGGCAACAGTCGCCAAGACCAAGCCCCACGACGCAAATCCCTTCCGCCAAGGCGATCTTGTCGTCTATCCGACACATGGTGTCGGTCGAATCGATCGCGTTGGCATCGAGGAAATTGCCGGGCATCGGCTGAACCTCATTCACATTTCATTCGAAGAACATCACATGACGTTGCGGATCCCCGTGGCACAGGCGCGCGCCGCGGGACTTCGAAAAATCGCCAGCCGCAAGGCGCTGGCCGAAGCCCTCACCAGATTGAAAGGCCGGCCTCGAGTCAGTCGGCTGATGTGGGCGAAACGCTCGCAGGAATATATGGCGAAGATCAACACCGGCGATCCTGGCGCACTGGCCGAAGTGGTGCGCGATCTTCAGTCGGCAAACGATGGTTCCAATAGCAGCTTCAGCCAGCGCAATCTGTTCGAGCTTGCGCGCGATCGACTTGCTGGCGAGGTCGCCGCCGTCAACGGCATCGCCAAGCCAGACGCCATCGCGCAGCTCAACCAGACACTCGTCGACGCGCGATCGGACAACCCGACCAGCCACGGGCTCGCAGAGGCCAGCGCGTGACCGAGAAATTCCACTAGGAAAATTCCCGCGGCGGCTCCATATGGAAGCCGCGGCGCTTTTCAGCGTGGGTTTATCGTACCTTGCCTATGCGACCTCGTCGCACTTCGGTGCTCCCAAATGAAAGGCATTCAGGGTCCACATCGGGTGGGTCGCCGAAATGCGAGGAGATGACGCGATGTCGGAAGGCACGGTCAAATGGTTTAACGCTCAGAAGGGATACGGTTTCATCCAGCCGAGCGACGGATCGAAGGATGTGTTCGTTCACATCACGGCAGTCGAGCGTGCCGGGCTCACCGGTCTCAATGAGGGGCAAAAGGTCAGCTTCGACCTGGAGCAAGGGCAGCGAGGCAAGACATCGGCGGTAAACCTCAAAGCCGTCTGATAGTATTGGTCGTGCTGTCGCTGGGCAGCACGACCCGCTCAAAGAAAGACGTCCATAACGTCCCGGCCCCTGAACGTGCCGGTCCGGAGCGGAGGATATTGTCATGACAGCCTCGATCACCGAGATCTACCGAAGCTCCAATGGTGACCGCTGGGAACTCGTACGCACGGCCGATCCCGAGCGCACCTTGGTGCGGCATATCGCTAATCAGTCGTCTGGCGGGCGCACAACAGATACGGCCGTGGAAGACTTTCTGAAAGTCGACGGTCCAGGCGCCGAATTCGCCGCGCTGCGGCGGATACTGGACAGTACCGCAGACGATGCACAGGACCGCTAGCAGGAAACCTGTCGCCGACGTCACGAACAATGGAGAGCCATGTGTCGCTTTATGAATGCGTGCTCATCGCTCGCAACGACGTCACCCAGCAGCAGGTCGAAGGTGTGGTCGATGGCATCGCCACCCGGCTTGAGCTCGAAGGCGGCGCCATGAGGAAGCGGGAGTACTGGGGCCTGCGCAGCCTTGCCTATCGGATCAAGAAGAACCGCAAAGGGCACTACATGCTGTTCGGCCTCGACGCGAACGCCGGCTTCGTGACCGAGATGGAACGTCAGTTGCGCCTGAATGAGGACATCCTCCGTTTCTTGACGCTGCGTGTGAATGATATCGAGGAAGGTCCGTCGGCGATCCTGTCGCGCAAGGCCGATGAGCGCGACCGCAATTTTCGCGGTCCCAAGCCCACCGGCCGTTTCGATTCGGGTCGTCGCCGCAGCTTCGGCGATCGAGAAGAATTCCGTGCTCGCGAAACGCCCAGTGATGAACTGCCCGGTGACGAAACGCCCAATGACGAACCGGTTCTTGACCCGGCGCCGCGTTTCCCCGCCCCGGTTGAGGGCCAATGACGCTTCCGTGTGGTGCTGCCGACAGGGATGGTATCGATCCGGGAGGGGCGGCATAATCCACCCATGGCCACATACGAGATTTCGTCTGAACTCGATCGAGGCTTCAACGTAAAGATCATTGGCGACGATGGCGCCCGGCAGACCATGCTGGGATTTCCGACCCGTGAGGCCGCTGAGGCGTGGATCGTCGACGATCGCCGGCGTTCCCACGCAGAGGCCCAGACCTTCTTTCGCGCGATGAGACAGTAGGTTCAGCGACGGCTCGACGCTGCGCGAATCGATCCAGCCAGCAAACCCTTCCGCTCCCTGCCGAACCTGCGCCATTCTCCTTGTGCAGACCCGCAGGGAGGGCCGCCATGAATTACGCCGAAGCCTACGCCGCCTGGCGCGCTGACCCGCAGGCCTGGTGGGCCGCCACTGCCGAGGGCATCACCTGGACCCGAAGCTGGGACCGCGTGTTCGATCCCGCCATCCCGCCTTACGGCCGCTGGTTCGCCGGTGGCGAGCTCAACACCTGCTTCAACTGCCTCGACCGCCACGTCCTGTCCGGCCGTGCCGACTCGCAGGCGTTGATCTGGGACAGCCCGATGACCGGCCGAATCGAGACCTTCACCTACCGCCAGCTCCAGTCCCGCACCGCCAAGCTCGCCGGCGCGCTGGCCGCCCTCGGCGTCGCCAAAGGCGACCGCGTCGTGATCTATCTGCCCATGGTCCCCGAGGCCGCCATCGCCATGCTGGCCTGCGCCCGCCTCGGCGCCATCCACTCCGTCGTCTTCGGCGGGTTCGCCGCCGCCGAGCTCGCCTCCCGCATCGCTGATGCCAAGCCGAAGGTCATCGTCTCCGCCTCCTGCGGCCTCGAACCCGGCCGGATCGTCAAATACAAGCCGCTGCTCGATGCCGCGATCGCGCTCTCGCCCCACAAGCCGGACGCCTGCCTTATCCTGCAGCGCGACGCCGCCCGCGCCGACTTGATCCCCGGCCGCGACCACGACCTCGCCGAGGCCGAAGCCGCTGCCCCGCCCCACGATTGCGTCCCGGTTGCCGCTACCGACCCGCTCTACATCCTCTACACCTCGGGCACGACCGGCCGCCCCAAGGGCATCGTCCGCGACAACGGCGGCCACGCCGTCGCCCTCTGGAACTCCATGGCGATGCTGTACGGCGTCGAGGCCGGTGACGTTTACTGGGCCGCCTCCGACGTCGGCTGGGTCGTCGGCCACAGCTACATCGTCTACGCGCCGCTGCTGCGCGGCTGCACCTCCGTGATGTACGAGGGCAAGCCCGTCGGCACGCCCGACGCCGGCGCGTTCTGGCGTGTCTGCGCCCAGCACGGCGTCAAGGTGCTGTTCACCGCCCCCACCGCCATGCGCGCCATCAAGCAACAGGATCCGGACGGAAAGTTCCTCCGCCCGTACGACCTCTCGAAGCTGGAAGCCCTGTTCCTTGCCGGGGAGCGCTGCGACCCGCCCACCGCGGTCTGGGCTGCCGACTTGCTCGGCAAGCCCGTGGTCGACCACTGGTGGCAGACCGAAACCGGCTGGGCCATCACCTCCAGCTTCCGCCAGTTCGGCCTGTTCCCCTTCAAGCCCGGCTCCGGCGGCCGCCCCAGCCCCGGCATCGACCTCCACACCCTGGACGACGAGGGCCACGAGCTCGCCCCCGGCCACACCGGCAATCTTTGCGCCCGCCTGCCCCTGCCCCCCGGCTGCGCCCCCACCCTCTGGCAGCACGACGAGGGCTACCACACGGCCTATCTGTCCGACTTCCCCGGCTGGTACCGCACCGGCGACGCCGGCATGATCGACGCCGACGGCGATGTCTGGGTCATGGGCCGCACCGATGACATCATCAACGTCGCCGGCCACCGCCTGTCCACCGGCCAGATGGAGGAAGTCCTCGCTTCCCACGCCGCGGTCGCCGAATGCGCCGTCGTCGGTGCCAAGGATGAGCTGAAAGGCCAGACACCCATCGGCCTCGTCGTCCTGAAATCCGGCGTCAATCGCCCGGAAGCCGAGATCGCCGCCGAACTCGTCGCCCTGGTGCGAGAGCGAATCGGCCCCGTCGCCGCCTTCAAGGACGCCCGCGTCGTCCCCCGGCTGCCCAAGACACGCTCCGGCAAGATCCTGCGCGCCTCCATCCGCCGCATCGCTGACGGCGAGCAGTTCACGGTGCCACCCACCATCGAGGATCCCGCCGCGCTGGAAGAGATCGCCCAGGCACTCGGCCCCGTCGCTTGAAAGGCGCCGGTTTTATGCAAGCCGCCGCTCCCATCCCGTGTCATTGCAAGAAGCGGTAGCGACGAAGCAGGCTCAGGGGTGGGTTGGCATTGGACGCAGGATTGCCCCGATCCTCGAGGGACATAGCCGATCATGCTTCCCTCTGCGCGTGACTGGATATTCTCCGCGAAGACCTTCGTCAGCGCGATGCTCGCTCTCTGGATCGCGCTGCGCATGGGCCTCGATCGTCCGTACTGGGCCATGGCAACCGCCTATATCGTCGCCCAGCCGCTGACCGGCGCGATGCGTTCGAAGGCGGCCTACCGCTTCTACGGGACCCTCCTTGGCGCAGTCGCCTGCATCGTACTCATCCCCAATCTCGTCAATGCACCGGAGCTGCTGGTCGCCGCCCTGTCCCTCTGGGTCGCGGGCTGTATCTACTTCGCGGTCCTGGACCGCACGCCGCGCAGCTACGTCTTCCTGCTCGCCGGCTACAGCGTCGCGTTGATCGGCTTTCCCATCGTGGACGCGCCCGGCACCGTCTGGGATGTGGTGCTGGCGCGGGTCGAGGAGATCACGCTCGGCATCGTCTGCGCCACGGTCATCGGCAGTATCGTCTTTCCGGCCCCGCTCGGCCCTGCCTTGACGGCGCGGTTGGACAACTGGATGGGAAATGCCGCCGAATGGACCCTGAGTGTCCTGTCAACGGAACCACAGAACGCCACCACGATCGCAGCTCGCCGCAAGGTCGCCGGCGACTCCGTCGAACTTGCGATGCTGGCAACACACCTCGCCTATGACACATCCAATCTCCAGATCGCGACCGTGCCGGTGGCGATCCTGCACCAGCGCATCCTGCTGCTGCTGCCCGTCGTCAGCGGTGCCGCCGATCGCATTCGCATCCTTCGCAATGCAGGTGGAATCACCGCCCCGCTCCGCGCCGTGCTCGATCGCATGCGCGCATGGATCAGCGCCGGCCGCAACGCCGACTTGTCGGAGGTAACAGGGCTGCACGCTGATATCGATGCGCTGGAGCCGCCGATCGATGCCTCCAGCGACTGGAAGGCTGTTGTGCTGGTGGGGCTGCTGGTCCGGTTGCGCGAACTGGCGGATCTCGTTCACGACATCATAGCGCTCAGGCGGCAGATCAGGGCCGAAGATCCACAGCTCGCCAGGCTGGCCTTCGCCCAGGGCGAGACCATCATCACGCTGAAACATCGCGATCACCTGATGGCTCTTCACTCCGCGCTCGCGGCGATACTGGCCGTCGCACTGATCTCGGCGTTCTGGATCGCGACCGCCTGGCCAGAGGGCGCCGGTGCCGCCAGTCTCGCAGCCATCGCCGCCGCGTTCTTCGCTGCCCAGGACGATCCGGTGCCCAACATCGTTGGCTTTCTCTTCGGCACCGTCATCGCCATCGTGATCGATGCGATCTACCTGTTCGCCATCCTGCCGCAGGCACATGACTTCGAGATGCTCGTGCTGGCATTTGCGCCGGTGTTCCTGGTCCTGGGAGTCTTGGCCGGCATGCCGGCGACCGCGCGCGCGGCCGGTCCGATTGCCTTCATCGCAGCCAGCCAGCTTGCGCTGTCCAGTAGCTACAACGCCGACTTCGCCTCCTATGCCAATGGTTCGGCTGCCGCCATCATCGGCCTCGGCGCAACGGCGATCATCGTCGGCATCTTCCGCTCGGTCAGCGCCGAATGGACGGCATGGCGACTGTTGCGGCGGAACCGCATCGAGGTCGCGAAGATCGCCGCCAACGGAAGTGAGGCAAACCTCGACGTCTTCGCGGCCCTCATGCTGGACAGGCTCAGTCTCGTCGTCCCACGTCTCGCCCTTGGCACCAACGGCACCGACGACAGTGCCACGTCAGCCCTCGCTGACATTCGCGTTGGCGTCAACATCATCGGTTTGCAGCGCGACGCCGCGCAGTGGCCCGAACAACTCCGGCGCGCCCTGCGCAGAATGCTGGACGCCATCGCATCGCACTACCGCCGCCGCACCCTGGACCAGGCGGATCCCGCCCTGCTTGGAACCATCGATGGAGCCATTGCCACCGCGGTTCAGGATCCAACCACAATTAGCAGGGACCTCTTGCTGCAACTCGGTGGGATCAGGCGTGGACTGTTCCCCAACGCCCCGCCTTATGTCCGACAGGGTGCCAAAGCATGATCGGTGAAATCAACCTCTATGGCGTCTTCATCCCGCCACTCCTGCTATGGGTGATCGTGGCGCTTCCACTGACGGGCGTGCTACGGCGGCTCCTGCGATGGCTTGGCTTCTATCGCCTCGTCTGGCATCGGCCGCTGTTCGACTTTGCCTTGCTGGTCATTGTGCTGGGAGCCGTCGTCGCCGCTTCACGGCGTTGGGTCGCACTATGAGGTTGCTTGCTCACATCCACGTCCGCAGCCCGGTCAGCACCGCCGCGACCCGGTTCGGCTGGCTCCTCAGCCGCTTCGCCGTCACCGCCATCGCTGTCGCCGTCGCCGGAGTCATCGGATGGCAGCTCTGGATCTACTACCTCGAGGCGCCATGGACACGCGACGGCCGCGTGCGTGCTGACGTGATCCAGCTCGCCGCCGATGTCTCCGGCCTGGTGAGCGACGTGCTGGTTCATGACAACCAGACCGTGCAGCGAGGCCAGGTGTTGTTCCGCATCGACCCTGCGCGGTTCCAGATCGCGCTCCGCGATGCGCAGGCCAACGTCGATAGCAAGCTCGCTGCCTCGCAGGAGGCGCAACGTGAAACGAACCGCTATAACAGGCTCAACGCGTTGTCAGTGTCGGAAGAGCAGCAGCAACAGCGCAGCTCGGCTTCCATCGAGGCAGACGCAGCGTACCGTCAGGCCCTCGCCGCCCGCGATGTGGCGGCACTCAATCTCGCCCGGTCCGAGGTGCGCGCACCGGTCAACGGCTTCGTCACCAATTTCGACATGCGGCCAGGAGATTACGTCGATGCCGGTAAACCGCTCTTCGCGCTGATCGACAGCGATAGCTTCCACGTGGATGGTTATTTCGAGGAAACCAAGCTGCCGCGCATCGAGATTGGCGATCGAGCGCGCGTCTACCTGATCGGTGAGAATTCGGTGATCGAGGGCCATGTCGAGAGTATCGCCGGCGGCATCGCAGACAGAGAGCGGCAGGGCAGCGCCGATTTGCTGGCCAACGTGAACCCCACGTTCAGTTGGGTAAGACTGGCACAACGCGTGCCGGTTCGGATCGCCCTCGATCACGTGCCAGCTGGGGTGCGCCTGGTCACTGGCCGGACTGCAACTGTCGTTATCCTGCCGCGCGAATGAACCGCAACACGACTTGCTCTAGCGCAGCGCACACAGCCGTTCGAGCGTCGCGGCATTCCCCAGCGCCATCGCGAGTTCAGCCGGACTCAGGACCGCCAGAGCCTCCTCCCGTGTCTCCGCCTCGTCCACCTTCGCGCGCGCTGTCAGCAGTGTAACGTCGATCGGATCGACCCGCGGCCGGCGAGGCGGCGGCAGCATGGCCCGGTGCGCCTGCAAGAGCGCCGGATCATCCAGCAGCCCCGCAATACCGGCCATTGGCAGTGCCTGCCATTCTCGCTGCAGCGCCACCGCGCGCGCCACAACCTGCGGCGGGCTTGTCTCCTCCGGCGTGCGCAGCAGTGACGAACGCCGCCCGGTCAGCAGCGCCAGAGGGATTGCCAGCGCCAGACCCAGCACCACCGGCAGCATCCACAAGGCGAGATACGGAGAGACCAGCCATGCCACGCCGCCCAGCACCACTCCCAGCACGGTGTGCTGTCTATACAGGCGTATCGTCTCCCGCGCCGGAATGCCGCCGCCGTCCCGGCGCTGCACATTCCAGCCGGAATCACGGCCCAGCAGGATCGCCACCACGTCGATCGACTGCGTCAGCATCACCACCGGTGCCATCAGTCCAGCGATCAGCGTCTCGATCAGCACGCCGCCGAACAGCCGCAGCGTTCCGCCGCAGCCGCGCCGCTCCGGCCCATGCAGCACAACCGCGATGCACCCCAGCAGCTTCGGCAGCAGCAGCAGTGCCATGGTGCCAACGAACAGCCACATGGCGCGCACCGGATCGACCACTGGCCATTGCGGGAACAGCGACTTCCCCTGCGGGAAGTAGTTCGGCTGCACGAAGCGCGCCTGTACCGCGATCAGGATGCCGGCCAGGATGAACAGCAGCCATAGCGGCGCCGTGAGGTAGGAGCCGATGCCGGTGAGCAGATGCAGCCGGCTGATCCAGCGCAGCCGGCGCGCCGGCAGCACAGCCGCGTGTTGCAGGTTGCCCTGGCACCACCGCCGATCGCGCACCGACAGATCGGTCAGCGTCGGCGGCACCTCCTCGTAGCTGCCAGGCAGGCCAGGCACCATGTGCACCGCCCAGCCGGCCCGCCGCATCAGTGCCGCCTCGACGAAATCATGGCTCATGATGATGCCGCCAAACGGCTTGCGCCCGTGCAGTTCCGGCAGCCCTGCGCACTCCGCGAAGGCGCGGGTCCGGATCATGGCGTTGTGGCCCCAGTAGTTGCCCTCGGCGCCATGCCACCACGCAATGCCGTGCGCAATGAGCGGTCCGTAGACACGGCCGGCAAACTGCTGCACACGCGCGAACAGCGTGGTGCCGCCGGTGATGATCGGCAGCGTCTGAATCAGCCCGATATCCGGATGCCGCTCCAGTGCGGTGACCAGGCGTACCAAGGCCTCGCCGGTCATCAGACTGTCGGCATCCAGGATCAGGAACTGTTCATAGGCTCCGCCGAACCGGCGCACCCATTCAGCAATATTGCCCGACTTCCGCGCGGTGTTCCTTGGCCGCCGCCGGTAAAAGATGCGCCCATGCCCGCCAGTACGGTCGCGCAGCGCCAGGAAGCCAGCCTCCTCCGCAATCCATATCTCGGGATCCGTGGTATCGCTCAGGATGAACAGGTCGAACGCCCCGCTCGCACCGATGGCGTGCAGCGACTCATCGATCGCCTGCAGGCCTGCCATGACGCGGGCCGGCTGTTCGTTGTACGTCGGCAGCAGCAGGGCAGTCCGCGTGCGCGGCGCTTCGCCGGCGAGCAATCGCTGCCCGCCGCCCGCGAGCAGCGAGCAGAACCCGGCCAACCCACTGGTGAACGACAGGGCGATCCACGCGAACAGCGCGACGAACAGCAACATCATCACGACGGCCAGCACGGTGAGGCCGTTCACCGTGAACACCTGGTACATCTCCGCCGCGCCGACACCGGTCAGCGCGATCGCACCGCCAAACACCAACAATCGCCGCAACGCCATGTGGCGCGGCGTGCTGGGTGGTCGCCCTGCCCGCGCCGGCGCCTCCCACAGCGACTGCGTGGGCATCGCCAGCGGTGCCTCATCCGGCAAGCCGCGGAAGGTAACGGCTACGTCGTCCACCGATAAATCCACGTCTCGGTCAACGGCGTTTCACCATCGACCAGCCGGGCATGCATCTCGATCAGGTTTTCGCTGCCCTGGTCGAGCTGGAAACTCAACCGCAGCCCATGGATGTCGGGATTCACCGCCACGACGGGATTTTCGATCTTTCCTTTGCTCGCTCCCAGATCGATCGTCGGCAGTGCATCGGGCTTGCGTTCGGCCAGGGTCCCGCCGGCAAAGTCGATGATGAACAGCCGGTTCTTCTGGTCCCACGCCTGACCCGTGCGCGTCGCCACCACCTTCGCCAACTGCGCCGGTATCGGCGCCGACCAGCACCAGTGCAGCCGGTAGTTCAGCAGATACTCGCCCTTCGCCTTCAGCGGATCATGCGGCCGCCAGAACGAGACCACGTTGTCGTTGACCTCGCGATCGCTGGGGATTTCCACCAGCTCGACAATCCCCTGGCCCCAATCACCGATCGGCTCGATCCAGGCGGAGGGCCGGTTTTCATAATGCGCCTCGAGGTCCTGGTAACCCTCGAACGTCCTCTTCCGCTGCATCAGGCCGAACCCGTGCGGGCCGGCATCGGTGAAGGCGCTGATCTGGAGCGTGCGCGGATTGGCGAGCGGGCGCCACACCTGCTCGCCCTTGCCGGTCCACAGCAGCAGCCCGTTCGTGTCGTGCACCGCATTGCGGTAATCGTCCGAACGCATGCGATCGTTGCTGTCGAACATGAACATCGAGGTCAGCGGCGCGATCCCGGATTGCGCGATGTCCACGCGCGGATACAGCGCCACCTCGGTGTCGAACACCGTCTGCGTGCCAGGCCGGATGGTGAATCGGAAGGCCGCTGCCGCGCTCTGGCTGTCGAGCAGCGCATGCACCACGATCACGTCGGCGCCCTTTGCCGGCCGTTCCAGCCAGAACGCCTTGAACAGCGGGAATTCCTCGCCCCCGGGATCCGCCGTCTTGATCGCCAGCCCGCGCGCCGACAACCCATATCCCTGGTTCTTCGCCACCGCACGGAAGTAGCTCGCGCCCAGGAACGCACAGACCTCATCGAAATAGTCCGCCCGGTTCAGCGGATAATGCAGCCTGAAGCCGGCATAGCCGATATCGACCGTCGGAGGCGCGACCTTGTCGAAGGTGAACATGGCGGGGTTGTAGCGGATGTGCGTCGCCCGCCCGTTGGCGACTTCGTAAATCTGCACTGCGTCCTTGTACAGATAGCCGCGATGGAAGAACTCCGCGGTGAACCGTGTTCCCGCACCTTTCCACAGCGCCCGCGAAGGATCGAAGCGGATCGAGCGATACTGCTGATAATCAAGATTTTTCAGTTGATCGGGGAGCGTCTGGTCAGGTGCCTGAAACGGCTTCTGGGCGATCTCGCGCGCCATTGTGCGCACGGTGGACGCATCGAACGAGTTTGTTTCATCAGCACGCGCACCATGCCCTACCGCGGCGACAATCGGCAGGGCTGCGCTCCGCAGCAACAGCTCGCGACGACGCATCGAAATCCCCTTGCTCCAAGAATGTGCGCGTTACATCGCGCGATTGGGGCGAGATCATGCCATTCAAGCGGAGTTGAACCGTCAGGCCTGGGCTGGCGCCGCTTCTTCCCGCCAGCTCTTCTGCAACTCGCGCGCCGAGGCCAGCACCACGTCAGCCGCCGCCATCTGGATCAGGGAACAGAACACGGTCTTCGTGCTGTCGAAGCTGCCGTTCTCCGTCAGCTTGTTCATCGGCGCGCCACCGCCGCAGATGGAGAAGTACTCACAGCTCGCCCGACACTTCGCCACCCCGGCATCGATATCCCGCTGCATCGCCGCCAGCCATCGGCTATCGCGGATCTGCTCCATCGAATCGGTGTTGATGTTGCCGATGATGAAGTCGTTATAGTCCGCCTGCTTATAGCCCAGCAGCTCTGGCGAGAACGTCGAGAGGTTCCCACGGCAGTCCACGTTCAGCATCGCCAGCGGCTCGACCTGCTGGTTCCGGAACGGTGCTGCGTTCGGTCGGAACACCGCGCTGATCATGGTGTCCACCTCACGCACGAACTTCACCTTGTCCGAGGCTCGCGCAAGTTGCCAGAACCGGGTCAGGAACCGCCGGAACCGCGCCCGCACATCGTCCGCGGCGAGCATATCGGACGTGTGCTGCCCTTCTGACTCCTCGACGTTGAAGCAGACGTGGTCGATCCCCTCCGCGACGAAGAACGCGTACATTTCATCGGCCGCATCCAGGCCGTCGCGCGACAGCACCGAGATCGTATGGAACGGCATTCCCCGCTCGCGCAGCAGCCGGATGCCCGCGAGAGTCTTGTCGAATGTCCCCTGCCCCGATCGCGTCACCCGGTGCCGGTCATGCAGATGCCGAGGGCCATCGATGCTGATGCCGATATCGACGTGCCATTCCTCGATCAGATCGCACCACGCCGGCGAGAGCAGCATGCCGTTGCTCTGGAATGAGTGCATGATGCCGATGTCGGGCGGCCGCAGCCGTTCGATCGCTTCGAACGCCTCGCGATAGAACGCCAACGGCGCGACCAAAGGCTCGCCCGCGTGCCAGATCACGTTGACCGATTGGCTCGCCCACCCGGAAGCGAACAGCTTCGCGAACAGATTCCGAACGGTGCTTTGCGCGATCAGCGTTTTGTCATTGCGGCTCGGCAGATAGCAGTATGTGCAATCGATGTTGCAGAACGGTGTCGGCTGGACGACGACGACGTCGATCCGCGGTGCCTCAACTGTCACGCCTAGTTGCGCCAGCCACCATTATGCCAGTTGTGCCAGCCACCATTGCCCCAACCACCATTGCGCCAGCCACCATTGCCCCAGCCGCCGTTACGCCAGCCATTCGCCCAAGGCGCCGCGTTCACCCAGCCGCCCCAGCCATTGCCCCAGGGCCGGCCATTGCCCCACGCGGGATACCCGCCGTTGCCCCACGCATGGCCACCGTTGCCCCAGCCGAGGCCGTTGCCGTTCATCCACCAGGCCAGGCGTATGTCGGGATCAGGAACCTGTCCGAAATGGCCGCCGAGGATTCCTTCGCTCGCCTCATCGACCGCATCGCGGATCGCCTGAAGTTCGTTCGCCACTGAGAACGTATCGACATCAGGCTCGGTCTTGGGCTGCTGGGGCTCAACCGGAGTCGCCCTGGTCGCGCTCGATGCCAGCGCAACGGACAGACCAAACACACCCGCCGGTAGCATTGCCGTCAGGAAGCGCAAGTACCGATCGTGGCGTGACATCATTCCTCCAAGGGGTGGGCCGCGAAGCCCGATTCGAACCGATGCAATCTATAATCGAATCACCGGCTATGACACTCCAATTTTGTCACAACAGCCGCAGCACCACGAACCCGCCGACCACCCCAAGAGCGAGCAGGCTGGTCACCAGTGTCAGCCGGCGCTCGATGAAGTCGCGAACCGGGGTGCCAAAGAAGCGCAGCAGCGTCGCGACAAGGAAGAAGCGTGCCCCGCGAGTGACCAGGCTCGCCGCCATGAACACGCCGAAATTGAACCGCGCCGCGCCCGACGCGATTGTAACGATCTTGTAGGGTATCGGCGTGAGACCCTTGACCAGGATCACCCACAGGCCCCAGCGCGCATATGTGTCCTGGAATGCGGCGAACCGGTCGCCGTAGCCATAGAACGCAAGCACCGGTCGCGCCAACTGATCAAAGACCGCGTAGCCGATGTAATAGCCCAGCGCGCCACCGATCACGCTGCCCAGCGTGCAGATCGCCGCGAATCGCCAGGCCCGATCGGGTCGCGCCAGTGCCATCGGGACCAGCAGCGCATCCGGTGGAACCGGAAAGAAGCTCGCTTCGGCGAAAGCAATGCCAAACAGCCACCACGTCGCGCGTGGGGAGGCAGCCAGCGCGAGCGTGCGCATATACAGGCGGTGCAGCATGGGCGCGCTTCCTAGCACCGCCATCCGGCGGCCACCACTGGTCACTGATTCCCGCCCGCCCTATCGTGCCGCCTGAACCGCTCCAGGAGCCAGCATGCGTCGCATTGCCTGCCTGATTGTCTCCATCGCGCTGCTTGCGCCCTTGCCGGTGCGCGCACAAGGCAACCTGCCCCCGCACGCCTGGCTGTTTGGTGGCTGGATCGGCGGGCTGTATCCGCCCCCCAGCACGATCAGTGCCCAGGAATGCCTGGCACAGCCGGTGGTCATATTCACCCGCGATATCGTGATGCGCGCGATCATCACCGACACGAACTACGTCCAGCGCCTCGTCGAAACCGCTCGCGCCACGGGCGATGGCGTGGAATTCCGCTTCGCCGCTCCCGTGACACGGGCGTCGGGTCCGTTCGGCCTGAATGCCGGCGATAACCAGGAAATCGGCTTCGGTTGCATCAGCCCGGAAGTCCTGCGTGTGCAGCGCCGCGGCGATAATGAGATTTCCTTCCCAGGCTGCACCGATTTCCCCTACCCGCTCGTCCGCTGCCCAGGCCGATAAACAAGAACTCCGAGGAGACGTCCCGCCCATGACCCGTTCCGTTGCCCGCCTGCTCGCCGAGAGCCTGGAAGCCCACGACGTCGACCAGGTGTTCTGCGTGCCCGGCGAAAGCTACGTCGGCCTGATCAACGCGATGAGCGACATGAATTCCATTCGCCTCATCGTCTGCCGCCACGAAGGCGGCGCCGGCTTCATGGCGGTTGCGGATGGCAGGCTGCGCAATCGGGCGGGCTGCTGCATCGTCTCGCGCGGCCCTGGCCTCTCCAATTCACTGGTATCGCTCCACTCGGCCTATCACGACGCAACGCCGATGGTGATGCTGGTGGGCCAGGTGGAACGGAAAGACTTCGGCCGCCAGGCATTGCAGGAGCAGAACTACTCCCGCCTCCTTTCCGACGTCACCAAATCGGTGATCGAGGTGATCGAGCCAGAGCAGGCGTCCGAAGCCATCGCCCGCGCCTTCCACCTCGCCGAAAGCGGCACGCCCGGGCCAGTGGCGGTGGTCCTGCCCGAGGACATCTTCGACGAAAAGACCGACGCCCCGGTGGACCAGCCGCGGCCACGCGCTCTCTCCGGCCCGCGCAGCGAAGACCTCGACAAACTCGCCGACATGCTGGCCAGGGCCGAACGACCGATGGTGCTGGTGGGCGGCGCGCTGCTCGCCGACGCACTCTACGAAAACACCGCGTTCAGCGACCTGAAGCGCTTGGCCGAGGAATGGGTCCTGCCGATCTCACCCACGCATCGCCGTCCGCAACTGTTCGACGCGACGCACCCGAACTACGGCGGCTACATGGGCATCCGCGTTCCCGCGGCATTGCTATCCGAAATGAAGAAAGCTGATCTCATGGTGTCGATCGGCGAACGGCTGACCGACACCGTCAGCCAGTCCTACACGTTTCCCGCCGCTCCTCAGCCGCAACTGCCGCTGGTGCACGTCTGGCCCGACCCTAACGAGATTGGTCGCGTCTTCCGCCCCGACCTCGGCATCGCCGCCTCGCCCCACGAGGTGATCAAGGCCCTGCTGAAACGCGGTACCCCCGCCGGTGCGGAAAAACGCCGCACCTGGGTGAACGGCCTGCACGCGATCCATCGCAAGCTGCTGGCCAAGGAGTGGGAGCCCACCACCGATGGCGTGAACTTCGCCGCCATCGTCTGCGAGGTGGACAAGCACCTCGCCCCCGACGCGACCGTCACAACCGACGCCGGCAACTTCGGCAGCTTCGTCCATCGCTATATCGGCTTCAAACCGGGACAGATCTTCCTGTCATCCGTCGTCGGCGCGATGGGCTCCGGCATGCCGATGGCGGTCGCAGCCACGCTGCGCCGCCCCGGCAAGCAGGTTGTCGCCTTCATGGGCGATGGCGGCGCGCTGATGGCCGGCAACGAAATCGCCACGGCCATGCAGTATGGTGGCGCCCCCATCGTCGTGATCTCCGACAACCGGATGTACGGCACCATCGGCATGCACCACCACGTGCGCTATCCAGGTCGCCCGTTCCAGGAATCGATGAAGCTCACCAACCCCGACTTCGCCGCCTGGGCAAAATCCTTTGGTGCCGAAGGCATCACCATCCGCAGCGAGGACGAAGTCGCCGACGGCATCGCCCGCGCCTTCGCGGTGAAGACAAAACCCGTCGTCGTCCACTGCCACACCAGCGCGGTCCAGATGAGCGCGTGGCGCCGCTATTCACCGCCCTCGTAGCAACCCATGAACACACAGTCAGACACCTACGACTTCATCGTCACCGGCGCCGGCAGCGCCGGTTGCGCGGTGGCATCCCGCCTCTCGGAATCCGGCCGCTATCGCGTGCTGCTGCTGGAAGCCGGGCCACCCGACACCAATCCGTGGATCCACATCCCGCTCGGCTACGCCAAGACCTACATCGATCCGGCGGTGAACTGGAAGTTCGAAACCGCGCCGCAGCCGCAGCTTGGCAATCGACGATTGTATCTACCGCGAGGCAAGACGCTAGGTGGATCGAGTTCGATCAACGGCATGGTCTACATCCGCGGCAGCCACGGCGACTACGACGAATGGCGCCAGCGAGGCTGCGAGGGCTGGGACTGGGATTCCGTCCTCCCGTTCTTCAAGAAGGCGGAGAACCAGACACGCGGCCCCAGCGAATTCCACGGCGTCGGCGGTCCGCTCAACGTCTCCGACCAGCCTGCGCATTTCGAACTGGCCGACGCCGTGCTTCAGGCCTGCGAGCAGGCGGGCATCCCGCGCAATCCCGACTTCAACGGCGCGACCCAGGAAGGCTGCGGCTACTATCAGACCACGACCAGCAACAAGCGCCGCTGGAGTTCGGCAAAAGCCTATCTGCATTCCGCCGGCAACCGCCCCAACCTGGTCATCCAGACCGGCGCTCACGCCACACGCGTGCTGATCGAGAACAACCGTGCCGTCGGCGTCGAATTCCAGACCGCGCAAGGCCGCCGCACGGCGCGCGCCGATGGCGAAGTCATCGTCTCCGGCGGCGCCTACGGTTCGCCGCAGCTCTTGCTGCTGTCCGGCCTTGGTCCCGCACAGCATCTACAGGACATCGGCATCACCGTTGTCCGCGACATGCCCGCCGTTGGATCCAACCTGCACGACCACTTCAACACCTATGTCGCCTGGCGCTGCACCAAGGCCATCACGTTGAACGACCTGGATCGCAGCATGCTGCGCAAGGCCGTTGCCGGCGCGCGCTATGCGTTGTTCCGTTCTGGCCCGATGGCCAGCAATGGCATTCACGCCGGCGTTTTCACCCGCAGCGATCCTCGCCTCGAGCGCCCCGACATCCAGCTCAACCTGTTCGAATGGAGCACGCTGCAACGCGACCGAGATCGCGTCATCCCGCACCCGTTCCCGGGCTTCACGCTCAGCCCGGTGCATCTGCGTCCTGAAGGCCGCGGCACGGTGCGTCTGGCCAGCCCCGATCCATTGGCACCGCCCGAGGTGCTGTTCGACTACCTCCGCACCGACTACGACATGCAGGCGATGCTGTTCGGACTGCGCCTGTGCCGCAGGATCGCCGAGCAGCCCGCGCTGAAGCCCTACATCGTGCACGAGCTTTCGCCCGGTCCTTCATTAAGCACGGACGCCGAACTCGCCGACTACGTGCGACAGAGTGGCGTATCCAACCAGCATCCGACGAGTTCCTGTGCCATGGGCCATGGCCCCAATACCGTGGTCGATCCCAGGTTGCGCGTGCACGGCATCCAGGGACTGCGAGTCGCCGATGCCTCGATCATGCCGGTCGCTGTCGGCGGCAACACCAATGCGCCCACCATCATGATCGGCGAAAAAGCCGCGGCCATGATCCTGGAAGATGTCGTCGCCACGCGCGCGGCCGCTTGAGGCCGCGCAGCGTTCGCTCACCTTACTCGCCCCCGATCCGAGCGCCCTTCTCTGCCACGGAACGCTTCATCAGCAGCACCGCGAAAACCAGCGCTGCCATGACGACGGCCAGCACCCAGAACACATCGAAATAGGCGAGCGCGGCGGCCTGTTGCAGGCGTACGTTCGCCAGCGCCTTCAGGGCCAGCTGCCGGGCAGCGACCGGATCGCCGGTCTGTTGCAGGAACCGTCCGGAAACCGTGCCCAGGAACGATTGCGCAGCCGGATTGAACGGATCGAGCCATTCGCCAAGCCGCAGGCTGTGGAACTGGTCGCGGCGCTCCTGGATCGTCTGCGCCATCGAGGTCCCGACGCTGCCGCCCTCGTTGCGCAGCAGGCTCAGCAGACCGACAGCCGCCCCGCGCAGCGCGACCGGTGTATACAGATAGGCCGCCACGTTCGCTGGCGCGAAGCACATCGCCAGCCCGACTATCAGCACCACCCGCGGCCAGACCGCCTGCCCCGGACTGATGTCCAGGTTCATCTGCGACATCCAGTAATTTCCCGCCGCCATGGTCAACAGGCCAGCGCCTATCACCCACCGCGCATCGAGCCCTCGGCCGAGCGCGCGCCCTACGAACGGCATGGTGACGACGGCAAAGAAGCCAGCCGGTGACATCACCAGTCCTGCGCTCAGTGCGTCGTAGCCGAACAGCGACTGCAGCAGGGCAGGCAACGAGGTGCTGGCAGCATACAGCACCGCGAAGGCGGTGAAGATGATGATGCAGCAGGCGGCGAAATTCCGTTCTCGCAGTGGCCGGAAATTGACCACCGGACTCGGATGCCGCAACTCCCAGACGATCAGCGCGACCAGGCCCACGGCGAACAGGACCACCAGCGTCTGCACACGCCAGAACGGATCCCCCAGCCAGTCCCATTCCTGCCCCTTGCTGAGCATCACCTCCCAGCAGACGACGACCATGACCAGCAGCGAAAGGCCCACGCCGTCGAAGCTGAACGGCCGCT
>DATJJM010000256.1:0-4265 GCA_035492535.1 Acetobacteraceae bacterium
AGCTCACCGGTCAACGCGGCGATGCGCAGCACCTTGGTGCGGCGGACCCGGTCGAAGGTGACTTCGTTCGCGGGCTGCGCCTGCGCCGAACCGATCAGGGTCGCGGCCGGCAGCACCGCGGCCGCGCCGGCCAGCGACCGGCGGCCCAGTCTGGTGGTCATGTTCTGTGTCTCCCAGTTTAGCGACACCGATCCTCATTCGGTTGACGCGGACTTACAAGGCCACAGGCCGCATTCTATGATGATTTCCGCTGAACCAAAGGGAAGCGCACCATGTCCATCCCGTCACCGATGACCGCCGGCGTCACGCAGCAAGGCCGTAGCGTGGATGGCATCGCCTGGCACATCCTCGGCCAGACCTACACGCCGCTCCATGTCACCGACAGCAGCTTCTCCTGGCATGCCCTGCTGCCGCCCGGCACATTCGTGCCGCCGCATATCCACCCCACGCAGGACGAATTCATCTACATGTTCGAAGGCAAGTTCGACCTCGTGCTGGACGGCCAATCTGCCAACGCCACGGCCGGCGACCTGATCCGTCTGCCGCGCGGCATCCCCCACGGCCTGTTCAACAACTCGCAGTCCAACATCACCTGCCTGTTCTGGGTCTCTCCCACCCGTATGCTGTGGGATCTCTTCAAAGCGATCGACAACGTTCCCGACCCCGCCGAGGTCGTGCGTCTCGCCGGCGCACACGAAGTGAACTTCCTCCCACCCCCAGAATAATCCCCTCTCCCGCGAAGCGGGGGAGGGCCAGGGAGGGGGTGTTGGAGCCGCTACGCAGTCCGCGTCGCGTTCACCTGCTCCTTCGCAAACCCCGCCATCGACGCGTATCCCCGCACGATCGCCTCGCGCTCCGCATACGACGCCACCGCCTCCACATCGCCGAACCCATCCGGCGCACGTTCCTCCAGCACGTCGATCACCCGCTCCGGCCCGCCCTTCCGGTTGTTCAGCACGATCTCGGACGTCATCGGCCGCCGTTCCGCATCGTACCCCGCCAGCCCCGCCACCACATCGCCCGGGGCCAGCCACCGCGCCAGCGCGCGCGCATCCAGCACCGCCTGGCTCGCCCCGTTCGACCCCACCGGATACATCGGATGCGCCGCATCCCCCAGCAACGTCGCCCGTCCGAACGACCACGCGGGCAACGGATCGCGATCGCACATCGGATACTCATAGACCGTGCCGGAGGCCCTGATCAGCGCCATCGGATCGACGAACGCCAGCCGGAACCGATCCCGCACGAACGGCTCCACGTCCTCCAGCCGCCCCTCGCGGTTCCAGTCCTCCCGCCGCGGCGGCAACCCGCTTCCATCGCCAAGCCGCGCCATCACCGCCCAGTTGGTCAGCCGCCGCTCCGGCGCCGCCGGATCAGCATGGATCGGATAGAAAACAAATTTCTGACCCATCCCGCCCGAGATCACCATCGTCCGGCCATCTTCATGCACCGGCCAGTCCGCCGCGCCGCGCCACAGCATCATGCCGTTCCACACCGGCGGCCCCTCATCCGGATAAAACGCCGCTCTCACCGTTGAATGGATGCCATCGGCTCCCACCAGCACATCCGCATCGACCTCAAACGCATCACCCGCATCACGCCGCTCGAACCGCGCGACCACCCGATCGTCTCGTTCAACAAACGACGCCAGGCGGCATCCCGTACGCACCGCATCCGCCCCCAGCCGCTCGCGCACCGCCTCCCGCAGCACCGTGTGCAGCTTGCCGCGATGGATGGAGAACTGCGGCGTATCCAACCCCGCATCGACCCCGCGCAGCTCGCGCCACACCACCTGCCCGAACCGGTTGGCATAAATCAGCTCGCGCGTACGGATACCGGCGCGATCCAGCGCCGGCAGCAGCCCCAGTGCCGCAAGCTCCTTGATCGCGTGCGGCAACGTGTTGATGCCAACGCCAAGCTCGCGCAACTCGCGCACCTGTTCGAACACGGTGCAGCCGATGCCAACCTCGTGCAGCGACAGCGCCGTCGCCAGCCCGCCAATCCCGCCGCCGATGACCAGGACATGCATGCCGCAGGCTAATATGCGGACGCATGATCTGCAAAAAATGCCAGGAAGAGGCGATACAGACCGGTGGACCATCTGTCACACTGTGCCCCTCTACGATCGGCACCGAGGATGCTCCAGATCGGCCCGCTGCGAGCGGGAGTTGCGGACGATCACCCCCTATACACTGGTGCGATAAAGCGGAGGCGAAGCCACGTCATGAGCGTAAGCCTGGAAACGGAAGCCCTGAACAAGATCAAGACCCGATTGACGAACAACCGGTCCCACGAGGGTCATCTCCTGGAGAGTGAAAAAATCCAACTGGAGCGATGGGGGGGCCGAAGCAACAACGTCGGCATCTTCACGGCCCCGAGCCTGCACACCTATAACGGCAAGCTGTTCTATCGGACCATGAAAAAGCAAGAGTTCGATACGCTGTACGAGAAGGGGATCCTCGCTCCGCCGGGATACGGTGGCATCACGGACTCGCGCGAATACACTCAGAAATACCTGACCGTCAGTGGCGTCGCCGTCAAGGACGAAGACAGCGGCACCCACACCGTCGAGTTCTATGTAAAGGCACCCGTCGATCTGGAGGCGGAACTCAAATATCTTGGCCTCACCGCGAAGGCCGAGAGCGGTGCGATGTCCTACGGGTTAGGACCGGCGCAGAAGAACGGCGTCGGCGCCGAGTACTTCAACAGCCTGCTGTCGTCGCGCGTGGCGACGTGGCGGCTGGTGGCCTTCCTGGAGAACGTCAGCGGCAAGCGATAGCGCGCCGGCCACGTCAATAACCAGCACACCCAGGATCATAGACGCCAAGTACCGATGCCTGACCAGCCAATGCAGTGCCACATGGCCAGGTCCGTACGGTTCGCAGCGGCCTTGTTTCACACGGAGGCCACAGAGGAGGCACAGAGAACCACAGAGAAGAGTCCTTGCCGCGGCCACAACGCGCGCGAAGCGCATCAATCTCTTCTTCTCCGTGAACTCCGTGTGTCCTCTGTGTCCTCCGTGTTTAAATGCATAGCCGCCACCATCCCCGTCCTCGACGTGACATGAAAATATTCCTTGCCTCTCCTAACCAATACCTGTTATGCATACAAACAACATGGAACCAACCACACCCGCCGCACGGTCCGCCTCTCCTTCCGATCCCCCGCAGGATCAGTGCGCCATCCCTCTGCCCAACAACATCGAGGTCCTGCTCCACGCCGCCCGCATCCTGCTCGACTACGGCCGCCACCTCATCGATACCGTCCGGCACCGCGCCACCGCCCCGAACTTCAACGCCATCGCCGCCTGCTTCGGCACCGATAATCTTTCCACCATCCTCGCCCACCTGAACCGAGGCATCCTGCGCGCCGTTGCATTGGAGCGCGTCCTCCTCGCCCGCGCCGCCACCGGTCGCGACATCGATTTCGTCGAGCGCCGTATCCACACGGGCGAACCACAGCCCGCCCCGCCTTCCACCGTGCGCGAGCGGGCACCACGTCCCTCCCGCCCCGCCGGCTGGGACAATCCCGAACTCTTCATGCCCACCTTGCAGGACCTCGAGCGTCAGGCACGCCGCCGCCCCATCGGCCGCACCATCCTCGACATCTGTCTCGATCTCGCCGTGGTCCCAGGATTCTGCCACGGCCAGTTCTGGAACGAACTCTTCGACATCATGAATTACTTCGGCGGTAGCGTTGACCGGCTGATGCGCCAGAAAGCCCGCCGCCAGCAGGCATTCTCCCAAGAGCAGGACCGCAAGCCCGACAGCAACTGGAACTGGTTGCGAATGAAACGAGACGAGCTCCGCCAGGTCCTTGGCTTCTTCATCGGCGAGCCGCCGGTCAACCCGCTCGACCCCGCCGCCGCTATCGCCACCGGCCCACCCTGACACATCGCCCTTTGCGTGTTTCGCGTGTTTTGCGGTTCCACCTTCCTTGCTTCCTGGTGGCGCCGGCGCACCGATGCATCCGGCCGAATCTCATCCTCCATCGTCATGGCCGGGCTTGGCTCGGCCATCCATGCTGGCGCTGTCACACGGTCATGAATCCCAACACCCACAACGAGACACCGCTGAGACGCCACCCCGCCACTACATTCCCAGATACGCCCGCCGCACCGCCTCATCGCCCGCGATCGCCGCCGCCGGCCCCTCCATCACGATCCGCCCCGTTTGCAGCACATACGCCCGGTCGGCGATCGCCAGAGCCTCCACCAGCCGCTGCTCCACCAGCAGCACCGTCACCCCCAGGTCGCGGATCCGCTT
>DATJJM010000257.1:0-6247 GCA_035492535.1 Acetobacteraceae bacterium
CTGTTCAGGCTGTTGTAGCGTTCCTCGGCATAGCTGGCGGTCCACGTGCCTTTCGTAGCCCAGGCACCGAACGGTGCGAACTCGGGGTTCGCGGCGATGAAGTCTGGCATCGCTTTCGGGTCCTTGCTGCCCGAGGCCGTCAGCAGCGCGTAGAACTGCTGCGGCGTCGATACCGGGAACACCGGCGCATTGATCAACGCCATGCGCCATGTCTGCCCATCCGGTGTCGTGATGCTGAGCCCCATGCCACGCACCCGCACCGTCGAGTCTGGCGCATCCGGATTCGCGGTGCCGAGGTTGAATCGCCCGACCGCAGGATATTCGCCGTGAGCGAATACCTGCGCATAGGAGAGCGCCTCGCCATCCCCGGTTGCTTCGAACACGCCGGTGAAGCAGATGCCCTTCGCATGGTTGCGGCGATGGCCGAGGGGCGGCTTGTCGCCCGGAGGCGTGAACGCGGCCACCATGCGCGCGCCGGACAGCCGCCCCGGCGAGAACCACCCCGCCGTGTAGGCAAAAGCGGCGGCGCCCCCGCCGACAATGATGGCGATCAGCACCAGCGCTCCAAAGGCGGAGCGCGCGGGCAATCGGCTCGGCTCGGTCATGCAAACCCCTGGCTATAATTCTTCGCCAGCCATAAGCAAGTCCACACCGGGGCCGTTGTCATGTGTGGATGCGCTGTCTTTGTATGATGCCGCTTTGTCAGGAGGAATATAATGCTGGTCAGGGCACAGGCGCGGGAACAAGTCGATTTGGCCGTGACACGGTGTCGCAGCTCCGATCACCTTTGAGGCTGCTTCGTGCCGAACCCCGCCGACGCGTGGGGCCCGCTACAGCCGCGCCGATAATGCTGCCGACGATTCTTATCAGCCAACTGTCGTCCTGATGCCAATCGGCGCGGCCGGCTTCGCGCCAAAGAGCCAATGCGATGACGTTGCCGGACTCAGCCCTGCCGCACTCGGTGAACAGAAGTGGCTGTTCAGCCGGGCCGCCTGCTTCATCCATGCCGCGCTCGACGGACATCAGCGTCGCCATCGAGTGCAAAGTCCAAGCCGGTGGGTCGCCCACCTGGAACAGGACGTCCGGTTCAGCAGTGTCGCCCGCTACGTCGACGAGCATCGCACCTAGTGCACCGGTTGCCGTGACCAGTGACGTGACAATGCTGGCGGGCATCGATTCCCACCCTGTTTCCTGGCATTGCTGCAGGATGTAATCCAGCAATTGGACACGCCGAATCTCCGACGCGATGCGAGCCGGATATCCGGCATGTTCGAAATATTCGATAGCCGTACCGCGCGCACCGACAACGTCGCCCGTCGCGTCCCGCAGCGGCCGGACCGTCAATAGGAAGAGCCCGATCGAACCGTCAGCGCGTTTGAGCCATACCCCGCGCCGGCAGACCGGCGAGGCAATGCGGAACGGGTTGAAGTCGTCTGCAAATCTTTCCGTTCGAAGCAGTAGATCGGACGGCTGCCCGACCAGGGTGAAGGCAGGCCAGCCCAGCGCCGGATCCGGATTGATGAAGGTGAAGCATCCACGGCTGTCCGTCTCGAAGCTAAAATCGGCCGCCATGGTTGCCAGGTCTTGCCAGCGTTGACGGCTGTCGAGCAGGGCCGCCTGGAAACGATCCGGCCGGCGGAAACCTGCCGCCGATTGCGTGGCTGGAGCTGCGCCCGCTCCCGTTGGGATCGAACGACGACTTCCCGCCACGATGGTCTGGTTCCGCCCCTGCTGCTTGGCAGCATAGAGAGCCTGGTCGGCCGCCTCGATCAGCTGGGCGGCGCCGGCTTCAGAGACTGGTACCATGGCGGCAGCACCGGCGCTGATGGTCACGTAGCCCGACTGCGAGCCAGGGTGCGGTTCGCGCAGTTCCAGCACGGCCTGGTGTGCTCGACTGGCAACCTCTGCCGCCCCTGCCGCGTCGCAATCAGGCAGCACGAGGGCAAACTCCTCGCCGCCATATCGCGCGGCGAGATCAAGGTCCTGCCGTATCGCTGTTTGCAAGGCTCCGGCGACTGCGCTCAGGCAACGATCGCCGCCGATATGACCGTAATGGTCATTGTAGCTTTTGAAGACGTCGATATCGATCATCACCATCGCGACGCTGCGGTGGCTGCGCAAGGCGCGCAGCCACTCTGTCCGGAGCACTTCATCGAAGCGGCGACGGTTTGCGAGCCCGGTCAGCGCATCGCTGATGCTGAGTGCCTCCAGCCGCAGTTGCATGGCGCGCAAGTGCAGATGGGTCCGCACGCGCATCAGTACTTCCGCCGTCTCAATCGGTTTGGTGATATAATCCACAGCACCGGCCTCGAAACCCTCGACCTTGCTGCGCTGATCTCTGAGGGCACTCATGAAGATCACTGGGATGGCATGAGTGTCTTCGGCGGCCTTCAATTCTCGGCAAACCTGAAATCCGTCGATGCCAGGCATCATCACGTCCATCAGAATAAGATCAGGATGCATGCGTTGCGCGCGCTGCATGGCCTCCGATCCGTCCTGTGCCACAATTACCCGGAAGCCCTGCGCCTCGAGCAACTCCGCCATGACACCCAGATTCGCCGCCGTGTCATCGACCACCAGGATGGTCTGCTGCGGTCTCTGGCTCATGCCGATTCCTGGATCAAATGCTGGCGAACCATGTTCAGGATGGCCTGTGACTGATAATTGGCCGCCAGCCGTCGCAATTCGCCCGCCCACGCTGCGCAGTCCGGTTGGGTCGCGGCGATCTGATCCGCGGTTCGGCTGATGCCGCGCATATCACCGTCCTGTGCCAGCTCATGCAGTGCGCGCAGCTCTGAAGGACCCGGCGGGACAAGAGCCGGCTGTTCATCAACCGGTGCAGATCTTGTCGCCTTGTAGGTCCAGCAGAGCTTGAGTTGCTCACCTAGCGCCCGCAGGAGTGCGGACTGTTCGACCGGCTTGGCGATGAAGGCATTCGCGCCCGACTGCAATGCAGTGAGACGGTCGTCGTCCGTGGCGCTCGCGGAGAGAACAACGATGGGGATCGTGGAGAGACGCTGGTCCGCCCGCAGCCGCTGAATGAGTGTCAATCCGTCCATCACCGGCATGATGACGTCGGTCATGACCAGATCCGGCGGAGATGCCTTCGCTTGCCGCAACGCGACCTCTCCATGTTCCGCCTGATCGACAATGAAACCGAGTGGCACAAGCATGTCTTCCAGCAGCCTGCGGTTCACTGCGTTGTCGTCAACGACGAGTAACCGCCGCCGTGGTCCTGCGTAGCCGCTCACGTCACCACGGATAGTGGTGGCTGTTTCCTGCGCCTCGGCCGCCGCGAGCGGAATATCGAAGCTGAAGGTGCTGCCTTCCCCCACCACGCTCTCGACCATAAGCTGACCACCCATCAGCTGCACCAGGTGCTTGCTGATCGGCAGACCAAGTCCAGTACCTCCTTGCCTGTTGCGCGCATCACCGAGCTGCTCGAATGGTGAAAAGATCGTCGAGAGATCGTGCCCGGCAATGCCAACACCGGTGTCGCTGACCGCGAAGTGCGTCAACATGACCTGATCGTTCTGGGACTTCAGGCTGACCTCGAGGCTGACCTGACCTTGGTGGGTGAACTTGACCGCATTGCCCAGCAGGTTAAAGAGAACCTGGCGCAGGTGCAGTTCATCGGCCTTGACCCAGACAGGCAATTCCGGGCCAACCCGCTGGGCAAAACGCAATCCCTTCTCCTGAGCCTTCACGGCGATGACATCACCAACGCTCGCGATAAATGCACTGATGTTCATAACATGCAGCTCGAGCTCGACCTTGCTGGCCTCCATCTTGGAGAAATCGAGGACATCATTGATGAGAGCCAGCAGGTGTCTGCCCGAGCCGGCGATCGTGTCGAGCCCATGGACAAACTGTTCGCTGAGGCTCTCGTCTCGCCGCAGCACCTGCGCATAGCCGAGAATGGCATTGAGCGGAGTCCGCAGTTCATGGCTCATATTGGCGAGAAACTCTGATTTCGCCTTGCTGGCAGCTTCCGCGCGGTCTCGCTCCTGCGCCACCCGATTGGCGAGAGCGATCGCGCCTTCTCGTGATCGTATGGCTTCGGCCTCCAGAGCATGCCGCCGGATGAGGCTATCCTTGAACACCCGGACGGCGGCCGCCATGCCGCCAATTTCGTCGCTTCTGGCCGGATGCGGAACCGAAACCGTCAGGTCATCCTCGGCAAGCCGTCGCATGATCCCGGTCAGCTCAACGATCGGGCGGCTGACCCGGAACATCACCAGAAGGATGCCACTTGCAGCCAAGGTGACAGCCGCGACAAGTGCGATGGCGAACACGATCGCCTGCAACCGCGCGCGTCGAGCGATGTCCTCCGCGTGGCCAGCAATCAGGTCCATTGCCACGAGCGCGACACGCCCGACCGCCAGTTGGGGTGCTTCGGTCTGCGCCCGCCATGCGGGTAGTGCGAGATCGGGAACACCTCCATCGCCAAGTGCAGTGAACAGCTGTGCGTAGCGGTCAGCGAATGCACCGGTGAAGAACCCTGCGTGCGCCTCCTGATAGGCCGTTTTCAGTGCACCGGGGGTCTCGGCGTCGGCGACGATGCGTTCCACCAGCTTCCATGCGTGCGCAATCACTCCCTTGTTGAACAGGAGCGTCGTTCGCTCTGCCGATGTGAAGCTGCGGTGCTGGGCAATGGCGCTATTGAACGCCAGGATGCTGGCACCGATCACGCTGCGCGCTGTCCACGCCATGGTCTTGACCCGGATCAAAGGCCCGATTGCCTGATCCAGCTTGCGGATATCCCGCTCGAGGATCTCGGACACTGCTTCGACGCTGGTTTGCAGACCACTCGACTGGGACATGAATGTCCCTTTGAACGTATCGCTGCGTGACCCCACCGGCAGTCGGATCGCTTCTTCGACCTGCGCACGCAGGCCCTTGAAGAGGTCGTAGTCGCGCCTCAGTTGGTCTGTCGCTGACTGCAATCCGGCAATATCCGGTCCATCCAGGCCTGCCAGTGCTGTTCCAAGCGCGGCATCCAGACCCTGCCGATGCTTCAGCGCGAATTGCACATCGCGATCGGTATGCTCCGGCTCAAGCGTCAACAGCAGGTTCATTGTGCCGCGCTCGAACCTGAACTCCTGGACTGCCCGGAACAGCTGCTGGTCCAGCCTCGTTAACGTCAGAACCCGCTGGGCAGCCGCGCTGTGCTGATGGGCCTGGTCAGCCAGATAGGCTGCCAAAGCGATAACCACCAATCCCATGAGGCCGAGCACACCGCCAAGCAGGGTACGGATCGAAGGGCTACGAATATTCATCGCATTCAAGGCTCGAGGTGCCTGCACACCCGAACGCAAGGCGGAGGCCAGTTGACATGCAAAATTTATACGATCGAGCGTTGAAAGATTTACTTAACGTTGTGGCGCTGCACGGCGGCGCCGATGAGAGCAATCCTCGCCTGACCCTGGCGGCCGACAGACCGTTGCATGCACCTTAAGCGGGAACCGTCTCTGTCGCGCGGCTCGGCGCTGCCTCCACCATCCGCTGAACTGCCGGATAGTCCACCTTTCCGGTTCCAAGCAGCGGCAGAGACGCCACGTGCATGATCGAACGAGGCACCATGATCTCCGGCACTCCGCGTTCGCGTGCGAAAGCCACAATGTCGCGCGCTTCAGCGCCGGCGCGTGTTGTGACGAGCAGCAGGTATTCGCCCTTCCTCGGGTCGGGCAGGTTGATCACCGCATGCTGCGCATCGGGCCATAGCGAGGCGATCAGCGTCTCGGCCGCGGTCATCGACACCATCTCGCCGCCGATCTTGGCAAAGCGCTTGACACGGCCACGAACCGTTATGAAGCCAGCCGTATCGACGGAGACGATGTCGCCTGTATCGTACCAACCATCCGGCGGCGGTTCCAGTACGCCAGGCGCGGTCTCGCGCAGATAGCCCAGCATCACGTTGGGACCCCGCACATACAACCGGCCGCCTTGCTCGATGCCGGTCACCGCCTGCAGCCGCGATTCGATGCCAGGCAGGAACCGCCCCACGGTATCCTTGCGGCTGTGCATGGCGGTATTGATCGACAGCACCGGTGCGGTCTCGGTCGCTCCGTACCCTTCCAGAACGCGGGCGCCGAAGCGGTCGGCAAACAGATGCTTGGTTTCTTCGCGCACCTTCTCGGCACCGGCAAAGATATACCGCATGGCGTAGAAATCGTAGGGATGCGCGTAGCGCGCCCAGCCATTCAGAAACGTATCGGTCCCAAAGCAGATCGTCGCATCGGTGTCA
>DATJJM010000258.1:0-16115 GCA_035492535.1 Acetobacteraceae bacterium
GAGGAGGCGGCGGCGCTGAAGGAGGCGGGAGGTGCCTATTACCTGCTGAACGATATGCCAGACGCCATCAAGTACGCCCGAGCGGCGGTGGACCTGGCTCCGTACCGCGCACCAGGCAGTGTTGGCAACGCGCGCCTGCGACAGTTTCTCGGCGAGTTGCTCTTCCTGTCGGGCAACCTGGCCGAGTCGGAGAAGGTTCTGCGAGCGGCCTACGACGACTTTGAGGCGCGGGCTCGCCTGTCGGAAAAATTGGGTTGGCAACCCACCGACGACTATCGGTTCGAACTGGGTGTCCTGCGCTGGCTCGAACGGGTCCTGGTCGCGCAGGGACGATACGAAGACGCTCTGCTGGTCACGGAGCAAAGCAGAGAGCGGACGCTGTCGGGGATCCTGGGAGTGGCCTCGAGCACAGCGACACGCCAGGCGACAAGCGTGCAAGGCATGAAGGATATTGCGCGCAACTCCGGCGCGACCATGGTCATCTATTCGATTGCCTATGAGCTCGATCCGGACCTGCTGCTCGAGTTCAGTGGTTTCGTCGACACCCGTGCGTCGGAACTGTACATCTGGGTGATCAGTCCGGGCGGAGCTGTCGATTTTCGCAAAGCGGAGCTGAGGACTGAAGAGCGGTCACTCGCCGATCTGATCACCGGTGCGCGGTTTTCCATCGGGGCGGAGGGACGCGGGGCGTCGCGCAGTGCGCAGGCACTGAATGCAAGCACTCCTGCGGCTGGTACCAACTATCCGATGCTGCAGGCGTTGCATCGGATTCTTATCGAGCCCATCGCCGACCTGCTCGCTGCGGACAGCCCGCTCATGCTGCTGCCGCAAGACCGGCTCTACCTGGTTCCGTTCGCTGCCTTGCAAGATCCGTCGGGTGACTTCCTGGTCATGCGGCACGCGTTGTTCGTCAACTATTCGGTGGCGGCGCTGCCTTTCGAGGCCGGGTTGTTGCAGCACGCTTCGGAGGCTGGGCGCGGCGTGCTGGTGGTCGGTAATCCGAAGATGCCGAGCTATCCTTATGGACCGGGTGGCGCGCTGGAACCATTGCCCGCCTTGCCGGCAGCGGAAAAGGAGGCGCGCGATATTTCGACGCTGTTTCGGGCGGATGCGCTGGTCGGCGCGAGTGCCAATAAGCGGACGGTCGTTGCACGCATGCCGACCGCCCGGATCATCCATTTCGCCACCCATGGGATTATGGACCGTGACGAGGATCAGTCGCGATACTTCGATACAATCGCACTGGCCCCCGGGGACGGAGACAGCGGCTATCTGGCGGCACGCGAGATCGACAAGATGCATCTCGCGGCCGAACTCGCGGTGCTGAGTGCATGCGACACGGCGGATGGCAAGCCGACCGGTGATGCCATACTCGGCTTCTCGAGTGCCTTCCTGGCGGCCGGCGTACCGAGCGTTCTGGTCGCTCAATGGTCGATTCCGGACGCTCCTACGGCGCTGCTGATGCACACGTTCTATGAGCAACTCCTGCGTGGCGGCGACAAGGCATATGCCTTGCAGCAGGCGATGCTGGTGGTGATGAAGCAATACCCGGACCCTGCCACGTGGGCGGCATTTTCTCTCATCGGGGAACCGGCGGTCGCGTCCGGTCTCGCGACCGTTGCCGGCAACAGCGTGATGGCTTCGGCAGGCAGTTCTGGTATGGGGGCAATCCTCGTGCCGAGCAACGTGACCCACTACAGTGAGGCGACTTACGATCCTGCGTCCGTCGCATCGGCGTCGTTCGATACAGCGCTTTCGATTCCGCAGATCCTGCAGTTCTATCGCGACTCATATGCTAAGATGGGGCTGAGGGAAGACAGCAGGCTCACGCAGATCGATACGAAGAGCGCGAGCATGGTCATGAGCGACGCCGGACCGGTCAAGCTGGTTGTCCAGGTCGTCAATTTCGATGCTTTGGCGCAGCCGATGCGCAGTGTCAGCGTGCGGTACGAACGCAGGCGCTGATCGTGGTGACCGGCAGCGCGACGCGGCGTCGCGTGGGCGGCATGCGGGTGACCTCAGAACTCGACGTTGGCTTTGAAGCCGAACACGGCGGCGTTGTGGATGGTCGATTGCGCGTTCGGGCGGAACACGTATTGGAATTCCGGGCGGAAATCCACGCCACGATAGACATGGATATTATAGTTGGCCTCCAGAATCATTTCGTTGGTCTGGATGCCGGTGGCCGAGTTGCTGACGGGCAGACCTAATGCCACCTGCTGCGCCTGGACTTTGCCAAGCGCGCTGCTCATCGCGAAATAAGTGAACAGCAACCCGATGGTGTCTTCCGGTCGGGCTTGCCAGAAAGCTCGATCCAGCAGGCCGACGAAGTATTGCTGCGCGTAAGCGACGTTGTCGGCATTGTTGTTGACGAACCCGGCGAGCACGATGATGCCGTCCTGGTCGCCCTTGCCGTTCCGCACCAGCATCTGATCCGCAAGTGCCCAGTATTGCTGGTTGCCGCGACGATAGGAGAGCGGATTTCCAGGCAACGCGCTGGAGAAGGTCTTGAAACGCGAGGAGTCATAGCCGAAGCCCAGGACGTAGTGTCCGGGCATTCGATCGGGTCCCAGCTTCGGTTCGTAGCCGAGCTGGATGGGCACATAGACGCCGCCCGACTGCGGTACGTCGAACTCGAATCCGGTGCGGGCCGAGTCACCGTAAAGCCCCTCGTTCACTTCATAGGCGCCTGCCACCACGTAGATATCGGGCGCTGCCTGAATGCGAACCCGGCCTCCCCATGTGGCGTCGGGGAAGGCGCTGTGTCCGAAATCGGCAGCGGGCAGCGCTTTCGGATCGCCGCACAGAGCGTTGTTCATGAAGTTGCAGTAGAGTGGCGAGCTGGCGAAGTCGTTCTCGACGTTCATCCAGCCGCCGGCGATGTCGAGCGTACCGCCGTACAGCTTCTCTTCCGCATAGGCGGAGACAAGGTGAACCGCCACGTTCCCGCCGGCACCAAAGATCTCCTGGACGGGCGACACGTTGTCGCCAAACAAGTGACTGACATTGGCACCCGAGCGGTTGACGAAAATGACGTGTGTGGAAAGGCCTGTCGCGCCCGCCAGCTTCTGCCAATCCACATCGGCCTCGAAGCCAATCTGGTTCGCGGAGGTGGCACCCTGCTGTGTACCGCCGCTGACATTGCCCGCGAATTCAGCAGTGGCGTTCAGGCGCAGATAGACGCCGTGGTTTTCGAGGTTCGTGCGAACGCCGCCAAGATCGCCCAGCAGGTGTTCGACCTCGGGCGGGGTATAGGCCGGGGTTGCCGCATCCAGCGGGGACATGATCAGTGGCGAACCAGCATGACTGTTGGTCTGCGCGGCAGCGGGAAAGGCCGCCATCGCACCGGTCAGGACCATTGCGGCGAAAACGCCCTTCACAGGGTCCTCGCCTGCGGCGCCTGTACCATCGTGCGACCGGTGTGCAATGCCGCCTCGATCTGCTCGAGGCTGCGCCCTTTGGTTTCCGGTACCATCCAGGCGACGAAGGCAAATGCCACCAGGCTCATCACGCCATAGGCGACGAACGCGCCGGCACTGCCGACAGCGCCGACCATATTGAGGAAGGTCGCCGAGACGATCAGATTGAAGCCCCAGTTGGCGACTGTGGCGAGGCTCATGGCCCTGCCGCGAAGTGCGAGGGGAAAGATCTCCGCAATCAGCAGCCAGAACACCGGCCCAAGTCCGATCGCGAAGAAGCCGACATAGGCCGCGACCGATGCGACCGCGATCCAGGCAAGCTGGCCGGATGTGCCGGCGAAGAACGCGGCGGAGAGGACGAACAGCGTCACGGCCATTCCGCCGAGGCTCCAGAGCAGCAATTGCCGACGGCCCAGGCTATCGATCAGCCACATCGATACGATGGTCATGATGACGTTGACCGCGCCGACGCCGGCCGTCGCCAGGATCGATGTTGCTGCCGATGACAAACCGGCCGACTGGAAGATGGTCGGTGCGAAGTAGATCACGGTGTTGATGCCGGTGATCTGCTGGAACATCGCCAGACCGATGCCGATGACCAGGACTCGCCGGAGACGCGGTGCGAGCAGGTCGGTGGCACTGGCCAATCGGCCGCCTTCGCGCGCGATGTCCGTGCGGAGCGAGCCCAGTTCGGACGAGACGTCCGCGGTGCCACGCACGCGTCGCAAGACTTTCTCGGCATCGCCGCCCCGACCGTGACCGGCGAGCCAACGCGGGCTTTCAGGCAGCACCAGCATGCCAAGGGACAGTACGACGCCGGGCACGGCACCGAGTGCCAGCATCCAGCGCCATCCGTCGGACATGTGGGCGAGAGCATAGCCGACGAGGTAGGAAACCAGGATTCCGGCGGTGATGCAGAGCTGGTTGAGCGACACGATCGCGCCGCGATCGTTCGCAGGTGCAATTTCCGCGAGATAAAGTGGGGTCAGCATCGAGGCTGTGCCGATCGCCAATCCGACGAGAAAGCGCCCGATCAGCAGTACGGGAACGCCCTGCGCGAAGGCGGAGATGATGGCGCCGGCGATGAACAACAGGCCGGCGCCAAGAATGATGCGGCGACGGCCCATCCGGTCCGAAAGATAGCCGGCCACCGCCGCGCCGATTGTGGCGCCGGCCAATGCGATCGCGACGACGATCCCCTGGAGGGTCGGCGATAGTGACATCACCTGGCGAATGAAGAGCAGCGCACCGGAAATGACGCCCGTATCGTAGCCGAACAGCAACCCTCCGAGCGCAGCGACGCCAGCAATGACATAAAAGTACATGATACACTCCGGGCTAGCTGTTGACCTGAAACCTGTCGGAGGATCGGCCGAACAGATCCGGTGATAACCTGGCAGTCTGGTCACGAGGACAGGCATCGGGCCCGAGGGCGGCTTTGCCGGAGCCGGATGGTTGCTGTCCAGACAGGCAGGCTTTCGCCATGCGATAGTGTATACCGAACCCCCGGCCCAGACAGAGTGTCACGCGCACATCTCCTGGCTTGACCAACCTCGCCGCGGCTTGCCGAAACTCGGGTCGCTTGACGGTACCGATATACGACGTGATCAGGCTCACCGATTATAGGATGTATTGCTCGTTGTAGAACAACCTTTCGCATCCATCCATGCGAAAGATGGAGCCTGACCCCTCACCATGTCGATGGCGGTCCGCGATGTCTTGCCGCTTGTGCCGGCCCCGAAGCTGCCGAGGAGGTGGGTGCGGGTGCGTCGCGAGCCGTCTATCACGCCATTGCCAAAGGTACCTTGACGTGCGTCAGGGTATCCCTTACTGTCAGGTTAGTCCTGACGGAGGGCGGTGCCATGAGATTTCCAGGCAGACGGACACTCTGCTGTTCGTTCTGCGGAAAGTCGGAGCGTGACGTGGCCAAGCTCGCGGCTGGACCCGGCGGCATTCACATCTGTGACGGCTGCGTGGATGCCTGTCGTCTGTTCATGAGCGGAGAGGCTGCGCTGCCGCGCGACTTCAAGCCCGCGAATTGGCCGACGGAGCGGTTGCTTGACGTGCTTGGCCCTTTGAACGCCACGGCGGAAGGGCACCGCCGCCATCTCGGTGACGTTGTCGATACGCTGAGGGCACGCGACATCAGTTGGGCCAGGATCGCGGAGAGGCTTGGCGTGTCGCGTCAGACCGCGTGGGAACGGTTCGGATCGTAGGCAGGGATGGAGAGGGCCAATCAGATCGCAAGTGCGCTCTGGTACGCGAACAGTGCTGGTGCACCACCGGTGTGGATGAACACGACATCATCGTCTTTGCGCCAACGTCCTTCGCGGATGAGTGCGATCAGCCCCGCGAGGCCCTTTCCCGAGTAGACGGGATCAAGGACAAGCGCTTCCAGTCGGCCGGCGAGCCGAATGGCTTCGATGGTGGCGGCATGCGGGACGCCATAAGCGGGTCCTGCATGCCCGGCCACGACTTCGACCGAGGCTTCATTGAGCGGGATGTCGAGGATTTCGGACGCCTCGCGTGCAAACCTCACCACGTCGGCGTGTACGCGGTCGGGTTCAGCGTCGATATCGATGCCGACGATCCGTGTGTTCGGCATGGCAATGGAGGCGCCGACGACGAGGCCAGCCTGGGTGCCGGCGCTCCCTGTGCAATGCACGATCGCGACCGGATGGCAGCCCTGCGCGGCGGCCTGGCTTTCGATTTCGGCAATCGTTGTCGCGTAGGCGATCGCGCCGAGAGCGTTCGAGACGCCGTAGGGAACGAAATACGGCTTGTGACCCTTCGCTTCGAGTTGTTCGACGATCGCGCGAATGGCTGCGTTGCGGTCGCCGGTCCAGGGGACGTCGTGCAGGTGCGCTCCGAACAGTCGATTGAGGAAGGCATTGCCCGAGGTGCTGTATTCCGGCGTCGGAGCCCGGAGCCGGCCGTGGTAGACAGCGAGGTGGCAGGCGAGGCCGAGCTTCGCCGCGGCAGAAGCGACCTGGCGCTGGCTGTTCGACTGGACAACGCCACCGGATACGATCGTGTCGGCGCCGTTCGAGACGGCCTGATGCAGGACAAAGTCGAGCTTGCGCAGCTTGTTGCCGCCAAATGCGATGCCGGTGGCATCCTCGCGCTTGACCCATAGCCGCGGGCCGCCGAGGTGCTGGGTGAGGCGTTTCATGGGCTCGAGAGGAGTCGGCAGGTGGGCCAATCCCAGGCGCGGGAAAGGTGCGAGTTTTTCGAATAGAGTGGCGCGGGTGGTGGTCATGAAGCGGTTACTACCACAGAAGCTGCTGGTTTCGTCGCGCAGCGTGGTCTGCTTGGCCGGACAGAAAATGGAACCGCAAATCACGCAAAATGCGCAAAAGGGGGCAGAGTCTTACAGGGCCAGGACGATGCGTTTGATTTCAAGGTGGGCGTTGGCGACGTTGATGCAAGTCGGTCGCGTTCAGATAATCAAGGCATTGCGCGCGGTGGATTTCGTCGATCGCCTTGGCTGCTGCCTTCAATTCGACGAGGACGTTCCATTTGCGTGTTCGGCGTGTTTTGCGGTTCCATTTTTCTCGCTTATGGGTGGCACAACCTTTCGGTTGCACCGCGCGCAGTTCGTTGCAGCGATTGATGAGCGATTTGACCTTGCCCTTTGCGATCGGCCTTCCGGATACAATGTTCGACACATCCCGCTGCGATGGAGAACGAATGTGAGAGATCATGTCAAAGATCGTGAAACGCTGTCGGAGCTCAACCGGAACTACGTCCGGTCCGTCGACGAGGCCGACATCACATGGTTCGAGGCCAACCTGGCCAGCGATTTCCTCAACACCAATCCAGACGGCACATTGATCGACCGCAGTGCGTTCATTGCCCAGATCGGCCGCGGTTCCTCGGTGACGCACATCCGCGAGCATGACGTCGTCATCCGTCTATTCGGTGATTTCGCGATCATCCATGCGCGCACAGCCTATCTCAAACCCGACGGGACGCCCGGTGGCGGTCGCTACACAGACGATTGGCTGTTCCGCGACGGCAGATGGCAGTGCATTTCTGCGCACGTTGCGCGCCTTTGAAGCGTCTCCGGCCGTGCCGTGCGGTTCACAGGAAGCCAATCGAAATCCACGGCACCGCCGCCACGATGATCAGTCCCACGATCAGGGCGGCGAGATATCGCCAGATGTGGCGCATGCCGTCATCGGGATTGCAGCGGCCGATGGCGCAGGCGACGTAGTAGCCGACGCCGAACGGTGGGGCGAACAGGCCGACGCCCATCGCAAGGATTGCGACCATCGCGTAGTGCACCTCGTTGATGCCGACAGTCTTGGCGAGCGGGAACAGCAGTGGGCCGAACAGCACGATGACAGGGATGCCTTCCAGCACGCTGCCCAGCACGACGAACAACAGGATGGAGATCGCCATGAAAGTGAAGGCGCCGCCTGGCATCTCGGCGATCCAGCCGGCGACGACGCGTGAGAAGCCGGAGCTGGTGATGGCCCAGGCCATCGAGGTGGCGGCGCCGACGATGAGCAGGATGGCGCCGGAGAGGGCGGCGGTCTGCACCAGCATCGGCAGCAGGCGTGACAGGTCGAACTTGCGATAGATGAGCACGCCGGCAAGCACCGAGTAGACGATGCCGATGGTGGAGACCTCGGTCGCGGTGGCAATGCCGCCGACCACGGCGCCTCGGATCACGAAAGGCAGCACCAGCGCGGGGATGGCGATCAGGAAGCTGCGGCCGATGTCGCGGGCGGTGGCGCGGGGCGGCAGGATGCGGTCCTCGAGGCGGGCACGCCAGCCCACCATGATGCAGAGGATCAGGCCGACGACGAGGCCCGGCAGCAGGCCGCCGGTGAACAGGGCGGCGATTGAGATCGAGGTGACCGAACCGATGGTGATCAGGATCAGGCTGGGGGGGATCGTTTCAGTCTGCGCGCCGGTGGCCGCGAGCAGGGCGACGAGGTCGCCGCGGGTGGCGCCGCGCTGCTCCATCTCGGGGAAGAGCACGGGGGCGACAGCCGCCATGTCGGCGGCCTTCGAGCCTGAGATGCCGGAGACGAGATACATTGCGCCGATCAGCACGAAGGACAGGCCGCCTCGGACGTGGCCGAGCAGGTTGGCAAGGAAACGCACCATGACCTGCGCCATGCCGGTCATCTCGATGAGCAGGCCGAGGAAGACGAACAACGGCACAGAGAGCAGGACCGGGTGTGACATGCCGGTGTCCATACGTGCGACCAGCACGGCGAGCGGGACTCGGGTGGCGAAGGCGAGGTAACCGAGCGTGGCGAGGCCGAACGAGACCGCAATGGGAATGCCGGCGAACACGCACACCGTAACCACGCCGAGGAAGAAGATCAGCAGGTTGAGGCGTCCCAGGGTGAGCAGCGCGGGGTGAAGGAGCACGAAGGCGGTGATCAGGATGGCGGCGGTGATGAGGGCAAGGATGGTGGCGGGTCTGAGCTGGGAGAGCACGCGCAGGAGGACGGTGAGCGCGATGACCGCGATGCCGATGGGCATGGCGGCAGCGCGCCAGCCGGTGGAGATGCCAAGCGACATCAGTTCGGCGATCGCTTCGTTGTTCATGTAGGCGTAGGCGGGCAGCAGGATCGCGCCGAAGAACACCAGCGCGGCGACCAGCCCGAGCTGGTCGAAGAAATAGCGGGTGGGCAGACGGAAGCGGTTGATGAGGGCGGTCATCCGCATGTGTTCGCCGCGGCGGAGCGCGATGACCGTGCCGAGCATCGCAAGCCAGAGGAACAACAGGGAGGCGAGTTCGTCGGACCAGATCAGCGGATGCTCGAACACGTAGCGGGCGATGATGCCGATGAAGAGGATGACGACTTCGGCGATGACCAGCGCCGAGGCGGCGAGTTCCAGGGCGAGGCCGAAAAGGCGGTCGAGGCGCGCAGCGAGACCTGTTGGGAGCGCCGCTCCCATTGCCACCTGTTCGCTCGCCGACATTGCTTCGCGCCCCCGTCCGATTGGGTATGATCATAGGAGTAAACGGGGTGGGGAGCGAATGGTGGACATCGGGTTGTTCGAGGCGATCCACAGTGCACGCTCGTTGCGGCGGCTGAAGCCGGATCCGGTGCCTGAGGCGTTGATCACGCAGGTGCTGGATGCCGCGATCCGCGCGCCCTCGGCCGGCAATGCGCAGAACTGGGCGTTCGTCGTGGTACGCGACGCCGCGAAGCGGCAGGCGCTGGGGGAGATCTATCGCAAGGGCTCGCGCATCGCCGAGGTGATGTATGCCGCGCGCGGGCAACCTGCGCATATGACCGAACGGCAGTATCGCCGCATGATGACGACAGGCGCCTGGCTGTGGGAGCATATGGGCGACGCGCCCGTGATCCTGTTTCCCTGCCAGCACCGTCCGGTATTGCCACCGGTGGAGTCGCTGCCGGCAACGGTCCGCTATGAAGACGAAGTTGCCTATGTCGCCCGCATCCGCGGTTCCAGCATCTATCCGGCGGTGCAGAACATCATCCTCGCTTGCCGCGGGCTTGGGCTTGGGACGACGATCACGACCAATCATCTGCGCTGCGAGGACGAGGTGCGCGCGTTGCTCGGGTTGCCGGATGATGTCGATACATTTGCCATGATGCCGATCGGCTGGCCGATGGATGCATTCGGGCCTCTGTCGCGCAAACCGCTCGCTGCCGTGGTGCACAGGGACCGTTGGGGAGATGCCTGGGACGCCGATCCGGTTGACACGAAGGCGGCCCGTTGACACGTAGTCGTATTGAATCGCACAAGCAGCGCTGCTCAGGGAGGGATAAAACAATGATGCGATGGTTGATGGCGGCGGCCGGCACATTGACGGCGACCGTGGCGCTGGCAGCCGATCCTGGCGTGACCGCGACGGAACTGAAAATCGGCAACACCATGCCGTACAGCGGCCCGGTGTCATCCTATAGTCCGATCGGCAAGCTGGACTCTGCGTTCTTCAAGATGGTCAACGGGCAGGGCGGCGTTGGCGGGCGCAAGGTCAACTTCATTTCCCTGGATGATGGCTACAGCCCGCCGAAGACGGTAGAGGACGTGCGCCAACTGGTCGAGGAGGATCAGGTCGCTTTCCTGTTCAACACGCTGGGGACGCCGACCAACACGGCGATCGTCCGGTATGTCAACCAGAAGAAGGTGCCGCATCTGTTCGTGGCGACCGGTGCCGCGAAGTGGGGCGACTACAAGCAGTATCCGTGGACGATGGGATTCCAGCCGGACTACCGCACCGAGGCGGCGATCTACGGAAAGTATATACTGAAGGAGAAGCCGGACGCGAAGGTCGCGGTGCTGTATCAGAACGATGACTTCGGCAAGGACTACCTGGCTGGGCTGCATGCGGCATTCGGCGACAAGTACGCGAAGACGGTGACCGAGGCGACCTATGAGCCGACGGATCCGACGATCGACAGCCAGATCACGTCATTGCAGGCGAGCGGGGCGGAAGTGCTGGTCGTGGCGGCGGCGCCGAAGTTCGCTGCCCAGTCGATCCGCAAGGTGCATGACCTGAACTGGCATCCGATGTTCCTGATGACCAACGTGTCGATCTCGGTGGGGTCGGTGATCACGCCGGCGGGCGCGGACAATGCGGTTGGGCTGATCAGCACGGGGTATCTGAAGGATCCGACCGATCACCAGTGGGACAATGATGCCGGCATGAAGGAGTGGCGCGACTTCATGGCGAAGAACATGCCGGGGGCGGACCTGACGGACAACAACTACGTTTATGCATACGCGGCGTCGAAGCTGATGCTTCAGGTGCTGAAGCAATGCAACGGCGACTTCTCGCGGGCGAATGTGATGAAGCAGGCGGAGAGCGTGCACGATGTAGTGCTGCCGACGGTGCTGCCGGGCATCACGGCGAGCACCAGCCCGACCGATCATCGGCCTATCAAGGCGATGCGGCTGGAGAAGTGGGATGGGAAGACGTGGGTGCTGTTCGGCGACATCATCTCGGCCGGCTCCTAGCCATCCTCGCGCCAGATGCTGAGCCGGGCAGCGCCGTGGGTGCGCTCGGCCAGCAGAGGCGTTGAGCTGGGGGGCGGTTCGTCGCGGGCGGTTTCGGCGATGACCAGGGCGCCAGGGGCTATGCGGCCGGCGGCGCGGAAGCGAGCGAGGGCGCGCGGGACGAGGTCCTGGCGGTAGGGTGGATCGAGGAAGATCAGCCCGGCCGGTTCGCCGGGGGGGATGGCGAGCGCGTCGGTGGCGAGGACCGTGGCGTGGTCCTGGGCCCGGCAGGCGGCGATGTTGGCGCGGAGGGCGGTGAGGGCGGCGCGATCGTTCTCGATGAACGTGGCGTGGGCGGCGCCACGTGACAGCGCCTCCAGGCCAAAGGCGCCGGTGCCGGCGAAGACGTCCAGCACGCGGGCGCCCTCGATCGTGTCGCGGCCGGCCCACGGCGCGTGCAGCAGCATGTCGAACAGCGCCTGGCGGGCCCTGTCGGCAGTGGGGCGGGTGGCCTGGCCCGGTGGCGCCATGAGGGCCCGGCCGCGCCAGGTGCCGGCGATGATCCTCATGGCGGCTTCACAAAGGGCGTTCGTGGTCCCACGTGGCGCAGAATGGCGGGCGGATGCGCCGCACGCCATCGTGGAGGCAGGGCGCATGGAACTGAATGCCGACTTCTCGCAGCGTGTTGCCGTGCATGCGGCGCGGCTGGAGTGGGTGCGGTCGCCGATGGCGGGCGTGGAGCGGCGGATGCTGGACCGGATCGGCGATGAGGTGGCGCGGGCCACGTCGATCGTGCGTTACGCGCCGGGATCGCATTTTTCCCCGCACACCCATGGTGGCGGCGAGGAGTTCCTGGTGCTGGATGGCGTGTTCCAGGACGAGCACGGAGACTTTCCGGCGGGGAGCTATATCAGGAACCCTCCCACGTCATCGCATACCCCGGGTTCGGCGCCGGGGTGCACGATCTTCGTGAAGCTGTGGCAGTTCGATCCGGCCGACAGGACGGACGTGCGGCTGGATACCGGTGCGCGGGCGTTCGAGCCTGCCATCGGTCGGCCGGGCGTGGAGGTGATGCCGCTGTTCCGGGATGGGCGCGAGGCGGTGCGGCTGGAACGCTGGGCGCCCGAGGCAGAGGTCGAACTCGCCGGGCCGGGCGGGATCGAGGTGCTGGTGCTGGACGGCGGGTTCAGCGAAGGGGGCGAGAGGTTCGAGGCGCAGTCGTGGCTCCGGCTGCCGTGCGGGGCGGTATTGCGGGCGAAGGCTGGGTTTGGCGGGTGCCGGGTGTGGATGAAGGCCGGGCATCTGGCGCAGGCGCAGGTGGTGCCGGCTGCGGATTGATCCGCCAAGCTTCCACGCCAATGTTGCCCATGTGCAGCGTTCCCCCGCCCGCTTGACTCGCCCCGAACCCGCCACTAGGTTCCCGCCCCTCTGGCCGACCCGGTAGCTCCGGGCAGCTGGTATTTGCAGGCCAAACTCGCGTGCGGCGCCGCCTCCGGAATACCGGCGGGCCCAGGCCGCGGGCCACGTGACCCCGCAGGATGGGACGCACCCAGCCGGCGGGCTTTGCCTGTCAGATGCCGGCTGCCTTTCGTTATCCCGGCCGAATGGAATTGGAAGAGGCGCGATGCCGACGATCAACCAGCTCATCGCCCACGGGCGCGAGCGACAGAAGACCCGGAACACGGTGCCGGCGCTGCAGGGCTGCCCGCAGAAGCGGGGCGTCTGCACGCGCGTCTATACAACGACGCCGAAGAAGCCGAATTCCGCGCTGCGCAAGGTCGCCAAGGTGCGGCTGACCAACGGCTACGAGGTCGTGTCGTCCATCCCCGGCGAGGGGCATAATCTTCAGGAGCACTCGGTGGTGCTGATCCGCGGCGGGCGCGTGAAGGACCTGCCGGGCGTGCGGTACCATATTCTGCGTGGCGTGCTCGACACGCAGGGCATCGCCAAGCGTCGCCAGCGGCGTTCGCTGTACGGCGCGAAGCGGCCTAAGTAGGGAGAAGCGCGATGTCCCGCCGCCGCCGCGCCGTCAAACGCGAGATCCTGCCGGACGCCAAGTTCGGCGATGTTGTCATCAGCCGGTTCATGAACTCGCTGATGTACGATGGGAAGAAGTCGGTCGCCGAGGGTACCGTCTATGCCGCGCTGGATGTGCTGAAGCGCCGTGGCGGCGCGCAGGCCGATCCGGTGCGCATGTTCCATGAGGCGCTGGACAACGTGAAGCCGGCCGTGGAGGTGCGCTCCCGCCGTGTCGGTGGCGCGACGTACCAGGTGCCGGTGGAGGTCCGCACGGAACGCCGCCAGGCGCTGGCGATCCGCTGGATCATCGATGCCGCCCGCAAGCGCGGCGAGCACACGATGGAAGACCGCCTGTCGAATGAACTGCTCGATGCGGTGAACAACCGCGGCTCGGCGGTGAAGAAGCGTGAGGATACCCATCGGATGGCGGAGGCGAACAAGGCCTTCAGTCATTACCGCTGGTAACTGAGCAACCGGAGATACGTAGATGGCCAAGGCGAAATTCGCGCGCACCAAGCCGCACTGCAATATCGGCACGATCGGGCACGTCGATCACGGCAAGACGTCGCTGACGGCCGCGATCACCAAGATCCTGGCCAAGACCGGTGGGGCGACCTACACGGCGTACGACCAGATCGACAAGGCGCCGGAAGAGAAGGCGCGCGGCATCACGATCTCCACCGCGCACGTGGAGTATGAGACCGAGAAGCGCCATTACGCGCACGTCGATTGCCCTGGCCACGCCGACTACGTGAAGAACATGATCACCGGTGCGGCGCAGATGGACGGCGCGATCCTGGTCGTGTCCGCTGCCGACGGCCCGATGCCGCAGACCCGCGAGCACATCCTGCTCGCCCGCCAGGTCGGCGTGCCGGCTCTCGTCGTCTACATGAACAAGGTGGACATGGTGGACGACCCCGAGCTGCTCGAACTGGTTGAGCTCGAGGTGCGCGAGCTGCTGTCGTCCTACCAGTTCCCGGGTGACGACATTCCGATCATTAAAGGGTCCGCGCTGTGCGCGCTGGAAGATCGTGAGCAGGAGATCGGCGAGAAGTCCGTGCTGGAGCTGATGGCGGCGGTTGATGCGTATATCCCGCAGCCGGTGCGTGCGACTGACCGGCCGTTCCTGATGCCGGTGGAAGACGTGTTCTCGATCTCGGGCCGCGGCACCGTCGCGACCGGTCGTGTCGAGCGCGGCATCATCAAGGTTGGCGAGGAAGTCGAAATCGTCGGCCTGCGTCCGACGCAGAAGACCGTGGTGACGGGCGTAGAGATGTTCCGCAAGCTGCTCGACCAGGGCGAGGCGGGAGACAACATCGGCGCGCTGCTGCGCGGCACCAAGCGTGAGGACATCGAGCGCGGCCAGGTGCTGGCGAAGCCCGGCTCGATCACGCCGCACACCAAGTTCAAGGCTGAGGCGTATATCCTGACGAAGGAAGAGGGCGGCCGTCACACGCCGTTCTTCACCAACTATCGCCCGCAGTTCTATTTCCGCACCACGGACGTGACCGGTGTCGTGCAGTTGCCGGAAGGCACCGAGATGGTGATGCCGGGCGATAACGTCACGATGGACGTGGAGCTTATTGCACCGATCGCGATGGATGCGCAGCTCCGCTTCGCCATCCGCGAAGGTGGCCGCACCGTTGGTGCCGGCGTCGTCGCCAGCATCACTGCCTAGCTGACTGGATAAAAGGTGGCGCCCCGCCGAAAGGTGGGGCGTCGCGCGTTTCTGCGGAACCCCCGGCGGAACCCTCGGAAGATAGAGATGGACAACCAGAATATCCGCATCCGGCTGAAGGCCTACGATCACCGCGTGCTGGACAACAGCACGAAGGAGATCGTCAACACGGCCAAGCGCACGGGTGCGCGGGTCCGCGGACCGATCCCGCTGCCAACCCATATCGAGCGTTTCACCGTGAACCGTTCGCCGCACGTCGATAAGAAAAGCCGAGAGCAGTTCGAGATCCGGACGCATCGGCGGCTGCTGGATATCGTGGAGCCGACGCCACAGACGGTGGACGCGCTGATGAAGCTCGACCTCGCCGCCGGCGTCGATGTCGAGATCAAGATCTGACGCCAGGACCGCAGATGGCAAACCAACGCACAGGGCTGCTGGCAAAAAAGCTCGGCATGACCCGCATTTTCCAGGATGACGGCACGCATGTGCCGGTCACGGTGCTGCATCTGGATGGCCTTCAGGTCGTCTCGCAGCGGACCGAGGAGAAGGACGGCTACACGGCCGTGCAGCTCGGCTGGGGCCGCGCCAAGGTGAAGAACGTGTCGCAGCCGAACCGCGGCCACTTCGCCAAGACGAAGGTCGAGCCGAAGGCGAAGCTGGTTGAATTCCGCGTGGCGCCGGATGCACTGCTGGAGCCGGGGGCCACGCTGTCGCCGGCGCATTTCGTGGTGGGGCAAAAGGTCGATGTCTGCGGCTCCACCCAGGGCAAGGGCTTTGCCGGTGGCATGAAGCGGTGGAACTTCTCCGGACTGGAGGCAAGCCACGGCGTTTCCATCAGCCATCGCAGCCTGGGGTCCACCGGCAACCGGCAGGATCCTGGCAAGACCTTCAAGAACAAGAAGATGGCTGGGCACCTCGGGGTCGAGCGTGTCACCACGCTGAACCTGGAAGTGGCGGCGGTGGATCCCGAGAAGGGATTGCTGATGATCAAGGGCGCGGTGCCTGGGTCGAAGGGCGGCTATGTGCTGATCCGCGATGCGGTCAAGCGTGCGCGTCCCGGTGAG
>DATJJM010000259.1:0-4479 GCA_035492535.1 Acetobacteraceae bacterium
AGGGCTGCAGCCCAGTCAGCAATCGGTGATCTTGGACACATTCGAGCCCTCACAGCGTGGCAAAGCCTTTTCGCTGGTGGCGATCGCAGTGATCTTTGCGCCAATCATCGGGCCGACATTGGGGGGGTGGATCACCGACAACTCCTCCTGGCGCTGGGTTTTCCTGATCAATGTACCAGTGGGCATCGCGGCATTCATCTCGGTGTTGCAACTTGTGGATGATCCGCCCTGGGTCGTACGCGACCGGGCGCATGCACGGGATATCGATTATGGCGGATTGGGTCTGATTGCCCTGGGGCTCGGCTCGCTCCAGATCATGTTGGACCGCGGCGAGGACATGGACTGGTTCGGCTCGCCGATGATCCGGCTGTTCGGGTTGCTGGCAGCGATCGGTATCATCGGCGGGACCGCGTGGCTGCTGATGGTCGAAAAGCCGGTGGTGGACCTGCGCTGCCTGAAAGACCGCAATTTCGGCGTGGGCGTGGTGATGGTCTCGGGCATCGGTGCGATACTTTATTCCAGCAACGTACTTATTCCAGTAATGGCGCAGCAATGGTTCGGCTACACGGCGCTGTGGGCGGGGCTGCTCCTGTCGCCAGGCGCGGCCGTGATGATCCTGTTCATTCCCATCGTGGCCCGGCTGGTTCTGCCGAACGTCCAGACCCGCTACGTGATCGCGTTCGGGTTCTTCGCCCTGGGATGTTCGGCCGCGTTTGCCTGCCGGCTGACGCCTCAGATGGATTTCTGGACGATGGCACTGTTCCGGGCGTTCCAGACGGTGGGGCTGGCGTTCCTCTTCGTGCCGAACAGCACGCTGTCCTATTCAACCCTGCCTCGATCGCTGAATGCCGACGCGGCGGCTTTATACTCAATGTTCCGCAACATCTCGGGTTCCGTCGGCATTGCGATCATCACGGCGATGGGGCAACAACGAGAGCAGGTGCACCGCGCCTATCTGACCGATCACCTGACCCCGTATGACCAGGGTTATCAGTCACTGCTGTCACATCACACCCAGACGCTGACGGCGATGGGGCACACCGCGTCGAACGCGCATGAAATGGCAATGGGGCTGATCAACCGTACACTCGACCAACAGGCGGCGATCCTGTCGTATGTGGACCTCTACGCCTACACGGCGATCGGCGCCTTTTGTCTTATTCCGCTGACGTTGTTGTTCCGTCCCGGAATCGCCGGCCGGCCCGGCCACTGAACGCCGCGCGATACGGTCAGATTCGGCGCGTCTCAAACCGGTAAGGTGCCATCCCGGCCGAATTCGGGTCGAGAGCCAGGCGGTGTTCCAGCGGCGGGAACGCGCGGCTGCGGCAATCTGGCCGATCGCACAGCCGGCAGGACAGACCGATCCCGACTTTCGCGCGTTCCAGATCCAGCCCATCGGCGTACGCCACTGCATCGGCATGGGTCAGCGCACATCCCATGGCCACCACGTGTGTCGGGCGCGGCTCGCCCCAGGCGCGCGCCGCACGCGTCACTGTGCGCGCGAAACAGAAATACGCGGCGCCATCTGGCAGTTCGGCAACCTGCACCTGCATCTCGCCTGGTTGCGAGAATGCCGTATGCACGACCCAGCGCGGACAGGAGCCGCCATAGCGTGCAAACGGGAAGCCGGCCGCGGAGAAGCGCTTCGACACGTTCCCCGCCGGATCGACGCGGACGAAGAAAAACGGCACGCCGCGTGCCCCAGTCCGCTGCAGGGTGGAGAGGCGATGGCACGCCTGCTCGAATGAGACGCCGAAGCGTGAGGCCAAGGCCTCGACGTCATGGCGCAAGGCCGCCGCAGCCTGCGCGAATGCCGCGTACGGCATGAGCAATGCGCCTGCAACGTAGTTGAGCAGCCCAACTCGGATCAACATGGCTGCCTCGGACGACGTCGGCGCGGCGTCAGTCAGCACGGCCTCCACAGCCTCCCGCGATTCCATCAGGGCGAGTTGAAACGCCATGTGGAAGCCGCGGCTTTCACGCGGCAGCGTCTCGGAGAGCGCAAGCAGTCGCGCAGCCGCATCGTAGCGGCGCAGGGCGCCGTGCAGCGGTTGCACCGTGACCGCCAGACCATGCGTCCGTCGCAGGCGCTCCGCGATCGCGTGATTCATCTCCGCGGGTGCCACGTTCAGTTGCGCCGCGATCGCCTCGGCCGCCGTCTCCAGAGAAGGAAAATGATTGGCCCTGTCGTCGAAGAAGTCGCGAGCCTCCTCGTTTGGCAGCAGCACGCGGCGCCCCGAGGGAAGTGCGATGCCGCCGGCATCCTCACGCGCCACACGCCATGCGCGATACAGCGCCAGCACGGCCTGCGCTGCATTCGGCGCGGCAGCGGCCAGTTCGGCAACCTCGGCTTCAGGCACTGCGTCGGCGGACAGCAATGGGTCGGCGAAGGCCTCGCGCAATGCGGTCTCGAGCTTGCGCTCTGTCCGGCCGGACAATGTGGCGAGATCAACGCCGAGCATCTCACCCAGCTTGATCAGCAGCGACGCCGTCACCGTGCGCTGATCGTGCTCGATCAGGTTCAGGTAGCTGGCGGAGATGCCAAGTTTCACCGCAAGCGCCTGCTGTGTCAGCCGGCGTTCGGAGCGCAGTCTTCGGATGGTTCGGCCAATCAATGCGCGGGCCACGACTTTACAGCCTTTACAAAATCCCGGGCTTCATAGTGAAGGCGGTGACAGGATTGCCGGACATCTTAGCAGATTCCTGGTGCGCTTCGCATCCGCAATGTGAATTCTTCACGCGTTGAGTTTGCCCAGGAGAGAACAATGCACCTCATCCCAGACCCCTGCCGGTTCGATGGAATCCGGCGCGACTACACCCAGCAGGACGTCGATCGCCTGTCGGGGCGCTTCCGCATCCGTCACACGCTGGCGGAAATGGGTGCGACCCGGCTGTGGCAATTGCTGAACACCGAACCGTTCGTTCCGACGCTTGGCGCGCTCACCGGCAACCAGGCGGTGCAGCAGGTGAAGGCCGGGCTCCAGGCCATCTACCTGTCCGGCTGGCAGGTCGCCGCGGACGCCAACACCGCCGGCACGATGTATCCGGACCAATCATTGTATCCGGTCGACTCGGTGCCCAACGTGGTGCGGCGGATCAACAATGCGCTGCGCCGCGCCGATCAGATCGCTCGGCTGGAAGACGAACGCGGCACCTATTGGATGGCGCCGATCGTGGCGGATGCCGAGGCCGGCTTCGGCGGCGCACTGAATGCGTTCGAACTGATGAAGGCGATGATCGAGGCCGGTGCCGCCGGCGTGCATTTCGAGGACCAGCTCGCATCTGAAAAGAAGTGCGGCCATCTCGGCGGCAAGGTGCTGGTGCCTATGCAACAGCATATACGGACCTTGAATGCCGCGCGGCTTGCCGCGGATGTCGAGGGTGTGCCGACCGTGTTGCTCTGCCGCACCGACGCCCATTCGGCGCAGTTGCTGACCACCGACGTGGACGAGCGCGATCATCCGTTCATCTCAGGCGAACGTACGCCCGAGGGCTTCTTCCGCATCAGGCCCGGTCGTGGCGTCGATTACGCGATCGCACGCAGCCTGGCGTTTGCGCCTTATGCCGATCTGCTGTGGTGGGAAACCAGCGAGCCCGACCTGGAAGAGGCAGAACAGTTTGCCGATGCGATTCACCAGCAGTTCCCGGGCAAGCTGCTCGCCTACAACTGCTCACCCAGCTTCAACTGGCGCAAGAAGCTGCCGCCGGAGAAGATCGCCAGCTTCCAGCGCGACATCGGGTCGATGGGCTACAAGTTCCAGTTCGTCACGCTGGCCGGATTCCATAGCTTGAACCTGGCGATGTTTGATCTGGCGCGCGGTTATCGGGAACGCGGGATGGCCGCCTATTCCGAGCTGCAACAGGCGGAGTTCGCGGCAGAACCAGCGGGCTATACTGCGACACGCCACCAGCGCGAGGTGGGCGTTGGATATTTCGATGCAGTGGCCACCGCCGCCGCGGGCGGGCTGTCGTCAACGACGGCACTCGCCGGCAGCACCGAGGCGGAGCAGTTTCATGACTCGCCAGGGCCGGACGTCCATCGCGGCGATGATGATGGGCTGATGCACGACCAGGACCGGTTGGTGGCGGCGAAGTAGAGCCACCATCTCACCCTGACCCTCTCCGCCCCGGGGGCGGAGAGGGGACTTCCCGTCAGGGCCACTTCACCTCGGGGGGCAGGCTCATCAGGATTGCCTCGACGTTGCCGCCGGTCTTCAGGCCGAACAGCGTCCCCCGGTCGTGGATCAGGTTGAATTCGACGTAGCGGCCGCGGCGGATCAACTGGTGTTCCCGGTCTTCGGCGGTCCATGCGTCGTGCATGCGACGGCGGATGATGCGGGGGAAAGCGTCCAGAAATGCCTCGCCCACGTCGCGGGTGAAGGCGAAGTCGGCGGATGCGTCGCCCGAGAAGTGGTGGTCGTAGAAGATGCCGCCCGCCCCGCGAGGCTCGTTTCGGTGGGGCAGGAAGAAGTAGCGGTC
>DATJJM010000260.1:0-35176 GCA_035492535.1 Acetobacteraceae bacterium
CAAGCTTTCTGCTCAACCTCATCGCATACAATCTCGTCCGCATCCCGCGATTGCTGCCCCATGAGCCCAGCGTGGGGTGCCGATACGCCAACTCATGACGCGCCGGGCACACCGTACGATGATCAGCACCAATGCTGACCATACCGCTTCGCTCACTCAGATCACATTATCCTTCGCGAACACCTGAGATTTTCGCTTTTTCAGCAAACTGCTAGATCATGGTCGTGCCTGGTAGCAGCGTACGCGGCGTAAAGGATGCAGGCAACCATAGCTGCCGTCTACCTCGATCTCTCGATAATGTCCCCGCCAAGGCATCACGGGCAGTGAGATGCGAAGGCCAGGCCGTGTCGCGCGAAACGCCATTTTGGCCGTCCGAGTTTCAATGCCGCGACCACCAGATTATTGCGCTGCCGGGTGGGAGGCCGACGAGTAGCAGAAGGCGGCCTCCAATTGTTTCACGGTATCAGTTGCGCCTCTGAGTATTTTCCGAACCTGTTGGAGCCTCGTCGTTCACCCAAATCCCTCAACAGGGCAGTGAGCGTCCCCCGTCCGCACACCGTCCTAGGAGGGGACAAATTGATCTGGGGCGTACGGCGTACCGTCGCCGAAGCCGGCATTGCACATTGTCCCATAGGAACATGCGAAAGGATCATCATCATGCGCACGCAGTTCTCGCTCGCCTTGACCCTGGTCGTCCTGATTGGTGCAGCACCCCTGTTGAGCGCATGCCACACTACCGCCGGCGCCGGCCAGGATATCTCAGCCACCGGCCACGCTCTGACCCATAGCGCCGACAAGAACACGCCATAGGCTCGGCATAGTGCCACCCGGGTGAGTTCCGCGGCGGTGGTCTCGCCGTAGTTGTCATCGTCGTCTCGATCAGTGCCTCTGCCGCGATCAACAACGCGAGCAACATCGTACCTTCCGATACGGTCCAACATCGCCATCGTCGGCAGTCGGGTGGGATGCGGCATCGGGCGAATACCAAAGAAATGCCCGAGCGTCACTTGTCGCGTCGCACCGGCGAAGCGCCGCAACGTCACCGGAATCCGGGATGCACGGCCTAGGGAGGCTCGAGCGGACGGACCGCCCGATATTCGTGAGGTCAGCGCTGACGAAGATTTGTGAACGGGCTCTGGACGGAGTAAACCATCGTCAAGTCTGGTTGCATCGAACGGCGGCAGCGACTGCATCGGCTTCGATCGACTCAATCGCGCACACCGTGGCTATCTGTTTGAGCAGTTCACGAAGCAGCACGCCGGTTAGTATGTCGGTCGGCTGTACTTCTCGCGAGGATCCCACGTCGCAGACGCTGGCGCAGGGTTGCGGCCCGGTTCGGCTGCCGCCATTTGAACCGAAGGTCGTTTGAGCGCATGGTGAGCGTGGCGCCGTCGGCGGTACAGGCACGATTGGCGCGCTCGATGGAAAACAGGAGCGCAGCGATCGAAATTCTTTCCAGCCGATGCATGCCACTTCCAGAGCGCTCGCGAACGGGCGTCGTGCTGCCTAACGAGGCGCCGCAGCTCGAAAGCAATGGATAATGCCGGTCAGCCGACCGCGCCAGCCAAGAGCCGCGGCTCGGCGGTCAAGGAAACGCCCACAGCCGCTGCCCGGATCGCCTCGAGACCCTGCTGACAACTTTCCGGTTGTCGTCGCAATAGGGGCCTCTGCGGGCGGCCTCGACGCTTGCAGGAAGCTTGTGGGCGCGCTGCCCGCTGGTAACGGCATGGCGTTCATCCTGGTTCAGCATCTTGATCCGACCCACGAGAGCATGATGGTGGATCTGCTGGCCGGTTACACGTCGATGCCAGTGCGGCAGGCGACGGATCGAATGCCACTGGAGCGCGACCACTTCTATGTTATTCCGCCCGGAACCTATCTCTCGGTTGGCAACGGTTCCCTGCATCTTTCGCAGCCGCAAGCGCGCCACGGTGCGCGCCTGCCTTTCGACTTCCTGCTGCACTCGGTGGCCGAGGAATGCGGTGCGCGCGCCATCTGTGTGATCCTTTCGGGAACCGGCTCTGACGGCAGCCTTGGGTTGCAGGCCGTGAAGAAAGGTGGCGGGCTCGTTATTGCTCAGGATCCCAGTGAAGCCGGTTATGACGGCATGCCGCGGAGCGCGATCGTGACCGGCGTGGTCGACCTTGTGCTTCCGGTCGCAAAGATCCCGGAGGCGTTGGCCAAATTCAACAACCGGAAGGCTCTCACGCGCACACGCAACGCTTTCCTGGCACAGGATCCGGAGCGGGCGTGGTTGCCTGCGGTCATTGATCTGCTGCGCACGAAGACCACCCACGATTTCACGCTGTACAAGCCCGGAACCCTGCAACGCCGTATCGAACGACGCATGGCGATGGCGGCGATCAAGACCGATGACATGGACCGGTATCTCGCGTTGCTACGGAGCGATGCCGATGAGCTCAACCAGCTCGCCAAGGATCTGCTGATAAACGTCACCAGTTTTTTTCGTGATTCAAAGGTGTTCGATCTCCTGGCGACGAAGATCATTCCGGACATGGTGCGAAGCCAGCCGCTGGACCATCCGATCCGGATCTGGGTAGCCGGGTGCAGCACGGGCGAGGAAACGTATTCGCTCGCCATGCTTTTCCGTGAACAGATCGCGGCGGCGCAGCGCAGCGTCAAACTCCAGGTGTTCGCCTCCGATGTCGATCCGGACGCCATCGCCAGCGCGAGAGAGGGACGCTACCCCGAGACGATCGAGGCAGACGTGTCACCGGCGCGCCTTGCCCGGTTCTTCAGCAAGGAAGGGCATAGTTACCTGGTATCGCCGGAGCTGCGCACGAGCGTCGTGTTCACCGTGCAGGACGTGCTGGCCGATCCGCCGTTCTCACGCCTCGACTTGGTTTCGTGCCGGAACCTGCTGATCTATCTGCGCCCTGAAGCACAGGCCAGAATCGTCTCGCTGTTCCATTTCGCACTGCGTGAGGGCGGAATACTTCTTCTGGGCAGTTCGGAGACCGCGGGCAACGTCGATGGCCGCTTCGAGGTGATCTCCAAGGCGGAGCGGCTGTATCGACACATCGGTCGTAGCCGTCCGGGAGAACTTGGCATTTCAATCAGCGCCGGCGATGCCGTTCGAGTCCGTGTGCGCCCCGGCCAAGGCCACGCATCCTCGCGGCAGGCGACTCTGGCGGAGCTTTGCCGGCGGCTGGTGATGGAGACGTATGCGCCAGCTGCGGTGTTGATCAATCGGCAGCACGAGTGTCTGTTTTTCCTGGGTCCGACGGATAGATATCTTCGTGTCGCGCCGGGGCAGGCTACCCACGATCTGCTGGCAATGGTGCGTTCAGATATGCGAACCAAGCTCCGCTCGGCGATCCAGCAGGTCAGTCAGCGGAACGCACGTGTTATCGTTCCCGGCGGCCAGATAAGCCACGATGGCGTCGAGGCAGTGTTCAACATCGATGTACAGTCGGCTTCGAGCGGAGACGAGGATCTGCTTTTCATCTGCTTTGTGGAGGAGCCGAAGCACGAGCGGATACCAGGCCGTCCCGTCACACCGCGCGAGGCGTCGCGGATAGCCGAGCTCGAGCAGGAACTCGAAGCAACGAAAATAGAGCTGCAGGGCGCCATTCGCAACCTGGAAATTGCGAGCGAGGACCAGAAGGCAATCAACGAGGAAGCGCTATCCGTCAACGAGGAATACCAGTCGACGAACGAAGAACTCCTGACGTCGAAGGAAGAATTGCAGTCACTCAACGAAGAGCTCACCGCGCTCAACAACCAGCTCCAGGAAACACTCGAGCGGCAGCGCACGACGTCCAACGATCTGCAGAATGTCCTTTACAGTACAGATGTCGCGACACTGTTCCTGGATACCAACCTCAATATCCGCTTCTTCACACCGGCAACCAGATCGCTCTTCAATGTCATCGCCGGCGACGTCGGCCGGCCGCTCGCGGATCTCAATTCGCTGACAGCCGATGCTGCGCTCCTGATCGATGCAAGGACGGTGCTGAGAACCTTCGCGCCCATCGAGCGGGAGGTCGAAGCTCAGAATGGCGCATGGTACAACCGGCGGATATTGCCTTATCGCACCCAGGAAGGCGGCGTCGAGGGCGTCGTCATCACCTTTGCTGATATCACCGATCGGCGGCATTCAACGGATGAGCTGGGCGTGGCCAAGCGGCAAGCAGACTTGGCCAATGCCGCGAAATCACGATTTCTTGCCGCGGCGAGCCATGACCTCCGCCAGCCGCTGCAAACACTCGCGCTTCTTCAGGGATTGCTGGCCCGGATCGTGGAGGGCGAGCGGGCCCAGAAGCTGATCGCTCGGATCGACGACACATTGGGGGCCATGACGGGCATGCTGAATGCGTTGCTCGACATAAACCAGATGGAGACCGGTATCGTCCGCGCCGAGCCGATCGATTTCCCTATCGATGAACTGCTCGACCAGTTGAGGGATGAATTCACCTATCACGCGCAGGCAAAGGGGCTTGCCTTGCGCGTGATGCCATGCAGCCTGTTGATCCATAGCGATCCGCGCCTGCTCGAGCAGATGCTTCGCAACCTGCTGTCCAATGCCATGAAATACACCAGGCATGGCAAGGTGCTGCTGGGTTGCCGCCGGCACAAGGGAATGTTGAGCATCGAGATCTGCGACACCGGGATCGGCATTGCAGAAGAGGAACTTCAGGCGATTTTCCAGGAATACCATCAGATCGATAATGCCGCGCGTGAGCGAAGCCGCGGCCTTGGCCTGGGTCTCGCAATCGTTCAGCGCCTTGGCAATCTGCTCGGCCATCGGGTGCGCGTCCGCTCGCGGCCGGGTAAAGGTTCCGTTTTCTCCGTCGAGGTTATGCTCCCGCCTGGTCGAGCGGTACCGCGAACAGATCCCCGTCAGCGAAAACTGGAAGACCGGCGCGTTGCGGCGCACCGCACCAGCCATATCCTGGTCGTCGATGATGATCCCGAGGTGTGCGAACTGCTTGAGACTTTCCTCAAGAGCGAAGGTCATCGCACGTCAACAGCAGGCGACGGCATCGTCGCGTTGGATCTGGTGGCACGAGAGATGATACGGCCTGCCCTCATACTCGCCGATTACAATCTTCCCAATGGCTTGAACGGTCTCCAACTCGCTGCGCAGCTGCGAGAGAAATTTCATCGTGCGCTACCGGTCATCATTCTGACCGGCGATACCTCGACCGGCACTTTGCGTGATATCGCGCTTCAGGACTGCGTGCAACTCAACAAGCCGGTGAAATTGCCGGAGTTGACACGGACGATCCAACGTCTCTTGACGGCATCCGAATCCGCGGCGCACGTACGTTCTCCACGCAACGACGAAGAAACGAGGAACCATGAGCCACCCATCATCTTCGTCGTTGACGATGACAGTCACATCCGGGAAGGAATCCGCGGCGTGCTCGAGCAGGATGGCCGGATCGTCGAGGATTATGCGACCTGCGAAAGCTTTCTCGAGGCCTTCCATCCAGGTCGCGAAGCATGCCTCGTGATCGATGCCTACCTCCCCGGCATGGACGGGATCGAATTGCTGCGGCGGCTTCGTGATGCAGGCCATCGGCTGCCCGCGATCATGATCACCGGCAATAGCGATGTACGGATGGCTGTCCAGGCCATGAAGGCCGGTGCATCGGATTTCATCGAAAAACCAATCACCCGGGACGAACTTGTGGCCAGTGTTGAGCGCGCACTGGAGCAGTCGCGCGACGCCAGCAAGCAATCTGCCTGGCTAAAGGATGCGGAGCGCCATGTCGCCGGGCTCACGCCACGTCAGCAACAGATCATGGCGCTCGTCCTTGCTGGACATCCCAGCAAGAATATTGCCGCCGACCTTGGTATCAGCCAGCGCACCGTTGAAAATCACCGTGCAACGATCATGAAGAAAACGGGTTCGAAGTCTGTCCCGGCACTCGTCCGGTTGGCACTGGCCGCGACCTGGAGCGAGCTCGGCGAGCCAGACCCGCTACGCGCGCCTCCGTCGACCACCATGCGGCCAGCCACTAGGTAGTTTCCGAATCTACCGCCACCCCGCGGATGGCCGTTATCCTGCAAGCACAGCCGTCTCGGGGCTTTTCGCTCCTCCCCGATGACACCGAAGAGTCCCGGGCTGGAGCAACGCGACTACATTTTCGTGGCTATCAGGACTGGGGACGGTCATCAGCGCGCTTTAAAGGGAGCAAGCCATGCTCTTCCCTACTCTTTTGGTCATCCCCGTCGTCCTGATCGCCGCCATCATGTTGCTCGCAATGTCGGTAAAGATCCTGCGCGAATATGAGCGGGCGGTGGTATTCACGCTAGGGCGCTTTCAGAAGGTCAAGGGGCCAGGCCTTGTGCTGCTGATCCCCTTCGCCCAAGAAATGGTGCGAGTGGATCTGCGTATCCGCGCCATAGAGATTCCAAGCCAGGACGTGATCTCCCGTGACAACGTCTCAATGAAGGTCGACGCGGTGGTCTACTTCAGCGTGGTCGATCCCGAGCGGGCCATTATCCAGGTTCAGTCCTATCTTCCCGCTACCAACATGCTTGCCCAGACGACATTGCGGGCAGTGCTTGGTCAACATGATCTCGATGAGATGCTGTCTGAACGAAAGAAGCTCAGTACCGACGTGCAGAGCATCCTCGATACCCAGACTGAAACCTGGGGTATCAAGGTGAGCAATGTCGAGATCAGAACCGTCGAGCTCACCGAAAACATGGTGCGTGCCATCGCAAAACAGGCGGAAGCCGAACGCGACCGACGCGCCAAAATCATTCATGCTGAGGCGGAGTTCCAGGCTTCGCAAACACTCGTGAATGCTGCGCGGATACTCGGCAGCATTCCGGCCGCTATGCAATTACGCTACCTGCAAACGCTGACCGAGATCGGCGGCGAACAGAATTCCACCATCGTCTTCCCGATGCCGATCGACATCGTAAAGCCCTTCCTCGATCTGTTCGAGAGATCCGGAAAGGCTACGAGCCCCAACGGTGATGGCCGGGTCCCGCTCACGAGAGAGTCTCCATTGGCCGCGTGAAGGAGCGGTCAACATGATCGGAAGGAATCAGCAGCCGCAACATCAGCAGGCCACCGCCGTGACGCGCACCGGCGATCGGCCGCAGATCGTGCGGCGGACAGATGAGCGCGAAGGTGCCATCGTGCCCGACCGTGTGTCGCTCGACCACGGTCTGACTGTCGGCCGTCAAGCGCTGCCAGGTCAGGTCGTGCTCGACCACCCAAACGTCTCGCGCCGCCACGCGGCGTTCGAGGTGGTGGGAGGAACCATCGTGTTGCGCGACTTGGGCGGTACCAACGGTACCTACGTCAACGGTGCGCGATTGCGCGGTACTCGTGCTTTGGTCCCTGGCGACAAAATCGACATCGGCCCATTCGAGCTGACTTTCGATGGCACCGCGCTGACCAGGGCCTGGCGGGTTGGCAATGTCGAGTTGCTGGTTCGCGACCTCAACTACGATGTGCGCGGCAGGCAGCGCGATGGGATACGACAACGTATCCTGTATGGCGCCAACCTCCGCATTCGCCCATCCGAGTTCGTTGCCATCATCGGTGCCAACGGATCCGGCAAGTCCACGTTGATGAACATCATGGCCGGCAGGGTGCTTCCGAGCGAAGGCGCGGTACTGCTCAATGGTAGCGACCTGCATGCCAATTTTCCTGCTCTAAAGCAGGATATCGCGTTCGTCCCGCAGCAGGACGTCCTGCACGAGCTGCTCACGCTGCGTCAGGCGCTTGACTACGCCGCACGGCTTCGGCTGCCACCCGATACCACTGTCGAGCAACGCCGCGCGGCGGTAAGTGATGCCGCACGGAACGTCGACCTGCTGGATCGGCTCGACCAGCGCATAGGTTCACTCAGTGGTGGGCAGAAGAAGTGTGCGAGCCTGGCAAGCGAGATACTCAACCGACCCAGCCTATTGCTCCTCGACGAAGTGACCAGTGGGCTGGATGAGAGCACCGACTGGGAAATCATGCGCCTGCTCCGCCGCCTGGCTGATGATGGAATGACCATCATCATGGTGACCCACACATTGGCGAACGTGACGGAGTTCTGCGACAAGGTGGTCTGCATGGGCCGCGGCGGCCAAACGACATTCGTTGGCGCCCCCTCTGAGGTGCTGGATTTCTTTGCGGTGCATCGATTGGGCGAGGTGTTCAGCCGCACGGATGAGGTCGGCGCCGAGCGTTGGCGTGCCAGATTCGAGGTGACCGGCGGCGCGTCGGCCAATTTGCCGACCGCCGCTGAAGCGCTGCTCAGCAAACTGCCGCGTCCGGACATCCGGCGCCCTCGGGAGCCTCTGCCTGTCACGTTGCGCCACATCGCGCGCCAAGGCGCCATTCTCCTCCATAGGAATGTCCGCTTGTTGCTCGCCGATCGTCGGACGCTGGCAATGGCAGTGGTGCAGAGCGTGCTGATCGGCGGACTGATGGGCTATGCTTTCGGCAATTTCGGGACCGGACAGGAGCGGGTCAACGCGCAAAGTGCGCTCTTGCTCCTGCTCGGCCTGAGCGCGATCTGGCTGGGATGCAACGCGGCGTCAAAGGAGATCGTCGGTGAACTCGCGATCTATCGACGCGAGCACGACATCAACCTGTCCACCGCGGCGTTCATTGGCGCGAAATATCTTGTGTCCAGCGTATTCACAGTGTTGCAGCTTGCTGTTGTATATGTGCTCGCGGCTGCATTATCGGATGGCATTCCCGGCGACCGGCTGGAACAATTTCTGCTGCTGATGATTGGTGCGATGGCAGGCACCGCGATGGGCCTCGTGATCTCAGCGTTCGCCAACACGCGCGACCAGGCGACCATAATCGTTCCCCTGGCCCTGGTTCCGCAGTTGATCCTGGCTGGGGTGCTGGTGCCCAAGCTACCGGACCTCGCTGTAACGGTGGCGAAGATAGCTGTCAGCGGGTACTGGCTGATTGAAGCGATGAAATCGGTGTTCATCGCCGCCGAGGGGCCGATCCGGGCGATCAGCCCGCACACTGGTACACTGGTGGATATGAGCGCGCAGCCTGCAGCCCGTGGCGCCGCGATCGTCGCCGTACAGGCGCTGGTGTTTCTGCTGATCGCCTATCTGGTGACGCTGCTGCGTCACGGAGGGCGCGATCGCACTGCCCGTGGTTGAGTCTTTTGAATAGTCTCCGAGGGAATCTCGCGCTGCCAGGCTCGTAGCGCCGAGGGCGACGGATCCATCTCTCCTCACAGGCAAAATCCAAGCTGTGGCAAGGCCCTCTCTAGCAGCCCGATGTCTGTCACTCCTGCTCAGCAGGATGACAAAGGAACTCGCGCGCGCAGAGAACGCCTCGTTCGACTTTGAATACCCAAACCCATTAAACAATGAGGCGTTCAGGGGCTACGATAAATAGTGGTGGTTGTCGCTGGTGTCACATAGGTCGGTTGAGAGGCAGGCTGGTAGCCAGGCGGAGCATTGAGTACCGTTGTGCTCGATGCCGGTGTGTAGGTAGTCGTCGTCGTCGCCGGAGTCACATACGTCGTCGTGGTCGGTTGTGGTACACATCCAGCTAAACCCCAAAAAGTTAGTGAAAGTATCAGGTGGAGACGCATAACTCGACTCCTTTTGGCGATGTATAAGACGTGGCTACTCCAATGCCAAAGCAGCAGGGTCGGGATTTACCTGACCCAACCGGAGAGTTTTCCGTCATCCGCCGGCAGTTTTGGTGCTGACCAGGTTTTGTGCGCAGATATTTGCGGCGCCTTCCACCGGATCTTTGCTCCCTGACATTGTCGCCCAGCCATTTTTCTTGATCAGATTCGCTTGCTCGTAGCTGCTATCAGCCTTTTTCAGTGCAGCAAGTTGAGCGGTTGCATCAGGGCCATTTCTAAAACGGACAATGCAGTCCGCTGCTGCCATTTGTGCGCTGGCTCCGGCGGCCGCCTCCGTTGCCATCTGTGTTGCGGTTCTGCCGGTGACCCAACCACCCCAAGCGAAACCGATCACTATGGTAGCTGTCACGCAAGCCGCGCAGGACCAAAACCAAATCGCCTTAGACGGTCGGTAAGCCTCCCAGCGTTTTCCAATGCCCGGCGCATTTGCCACTATAACCTCCCTATAAGTTTCTCGACGGCAAAGAGCATCGATTTGGTTGTCACTCCGTATGATACTCTTCCGTGAGTATCGCCTTACTACCGACGTGCTGATAGCCTCGGAATCTACGCATAAAACCGGATAAGGTGCAGACTCAACCGACCCACCAAATGATGGAAGCGGCAAAACAGATGCCGGCAAGGAAGTTGCGGACGGCCTGGGCATAGCGGGTGTCGCGTGTCTGGCCGATCCGGCCCCCCGACACCTCTGAGCCGCCGGCCAAGGCTCGCTCTACTATTTTGTGCTTCGGACATATAGGTCCCCTATCGTTCATCAATCGCAAGGACGACTTTGACAGCAGGAAGCGAAGCTCCGCTCCCTGCGGCCCCCCCAAATCCGGCGCGCATCTGAGGCACTGCTTCGCGGCGCGCTCGCGGGCCGGGCTGACCGCGATCGGCAAGCCCAGTGACCCGGAGACGATCGGCTGATCGAATTCACGTTCGTTCCGATCTTGATGCAATGACAGCCGCGCGCCCAGCGGGTAGCGGTTCCAAGCAGGCGTCAGGCCAGAAACCAGCGAAACCTGCCGCCTTGGCCGCCTCGATGGCAAGACCCGCAAACGGATGGGGCATCGCAGGCCATCGTTTGCCGATCGCAGGATCGATCGGGTGATAGCGATAGCCGCTGCGGTTGGTGACCCAACCGAACTGACCGCGGTTCGTTAGGGCCACCGACATCTAGCATCCGCCTGGCGTAACCAGTGGCGGAACGGCGAAACTGCGTCGATTTCAGCGATGGCAGCAATCAGCTCAGGAGCGCGGTCTCGTGCGGATCCGCGCAAGGCAACGGCCCGTGTGCCCAGTCATGTGGCATCATAAAAAATCACGCCGACCGTGTGCCGCTTACCCGTGCGAAGTTTGCTGACGCCGTGATTTAGCCGCACCTGGTAGTCGCCGCGAGTCCCATTCATCGGATGGAAATTGACGGCGAAGATTGCCGCCTCGCCCTTCTTGAGCAGTAACACCGTCGCGCGGGTTTGCATACGTGGACGTTGCTCGGTCATCACGAACTCGCCACCCTCGAAGTCTTCGTCCGGTTGGTCCTGAAGAATGGCGATCTGTACGGGGAACACATGATCGCCGTACAGGTCGCGATGCAGACAGTTATAGTCCTCCGGCGCGTATTCGAGCAGCAGCGGTGTCGGGCGCACGTGGCCCGCCTCGTGGCAGCGTTGGAGAAACGCCGCATGATCGGACGGAAAGCGTTCGTCCTTTCGCATGCGCTCATGCCATTGGTTGGCAATCGGCACGAGGTGAGGGTAGGCGGTCGTCCGCAGCGTCTGGATCAGAGATAGCAGGAAGTAGCTAAAATACTTGAACTCCCCGCGACCGAAACCATGCCGTGCCTTGATAACATGGCTACGGAACCCCTGTTCCTGGTTGTAGAGTCTGGCGATTGAATCCGCCTCAGCTGGCGCCAGGAGTCCTGGCACAACAGACCATCCCTGTATATCAAGACCGGCGCGGACTTGTGTCCAGTCGATCCTTTTGATCCGGGCCTTGATGGCGTTGCAATCAACGCCGCGATTCAGATCCATCGAAGGGCCGGCGGCTTCGGTCTTTGCCTCGCGATTGGTGGGCATCACGCCACTTCTTCCATATTGATCAAACGACGCTTGCGCTGCACACCCCAGCGACAGCCGGAGATGGAACCGTCGGATTTGACGACGCGATGGCAAGGCACGGCGACCGCGATGCGGCTGGCCGCGCAGGCCGCGGCAACATCCTGGGCTGTTGCCGCTATCGGTAGGTGGCCCGCGATCGCGCTATAAGTCCGTGTCTCGCCCGGAGGAACCGCGCACAGGGCATCCCAGACCGCCATCTCCACGGGCGATCCGCGCATATCGAGCACCAGGTCGGTTCCGAGATACGACGCGTCGACCAGGGCAACGGCCTTGGCAATGGTCTCCGCGAGCCCCTCCTGATCGAGTACGAACCCGATATCGGGAAACGCCTCCTTCAGGTCGCGTAGCGGCGTGGTGTGATCGCCGCCGATGAATAGGGCTGCGACGCCATTGGCGCTCGCGGCGAGCACTATGGTTCCGAGAACTGCCTCGCCGCGGCCGAAACGCATCGTTTCGGGCGTGGGCGAATCTGAGGTTTGCGGTGTCATAATGCAGCCTCGTTTATGTTCGGCGCCAAAGATCGTTGATCAGCCCCGCGGAGACACTCCGACCTTTGCTTTCAAATCGAATCTCGTGGGCCATCGCGCCCAGGCCCGTTTGATCAAGCTGAAATTCAGCTATTCGATACCGGGGGGAGAGGCGGAGTGCCGATGGCCGGTCAAACGCGCACGATGGCATCATCGAAAGAGGGAGGAATGTTCCGATGATGATCACCAACCAACCGCTGCCTTCCTCCGCATCGGCGAACGATTCACGCGAGGGCCTTGTGCTATGCCATTGGCAACTCGGCGCTCGGCCATGTCCTCGTCGCTTCCAGCGCCAGGGGCGTGGCTTCGATCCTGATCGGTGACGAACCGGCCACTGTGATCGAAGAGCTGCAGGACAGCTTCCCGGACGCCGAATTGCGTGCCGTCGACAACGATCCTCTGGTCGATCGCGTCGTCACCCTGATCGAAAATCCGACCATGGACATCGATTTGTCGCTCGACATTCGCGGCACGGCTTTCCAGCAGAAGGTTTGGGTTGCACTGCGTGCAATCCCCGCCGGTGTCACCACAACTTATGCGGCCCTGGCCGATCGCGTCGGCGACCCGAAGGCGGTCCGAGCAGTCGTGTCGGCGTGCGCAGCCAATAAGCTGGCGGTCGCAATCCCGTGCCATCGGGTGCTTCGGACCGACGGCTTGCTGTCCGGCTATCGCTGGGGCATCCAGCGCAAGCGTGCGCTGATCGACCGCGAGGTGGCGCCGGCGCGGATGACGGCGTGAGCGAGGAGTGCCATCACCGACCTGATGGACGACGACGCGCTGATCACAGAGCTCGTTTCGATCAAGGGAGTAGGCGGTTGGACAGTTGAGATGTTACTGATGTATTCGCTCAAACGCATGCGAGCGATTTCGGCGTACGCGAGGGCTATCTCGTTTTGAAGTTCATTGCCGGAACAGCTAAGGCCGACGGCGCTTCGGGAATTCGCGCAAGGGCGGCAGGGCTCCGACGCATGGCGGGCGATGTCGCAACTGGATGATCCACGCCTCGATATAAATTGTGCTATACACCCCGGATCTTGACCTAGGTCTTGTCCACGCGCCATGACCGCCTGACGGCAAGGGCATGTCTGTGCCAGCGCTTTTCTAACTCCGGCGTGTAGCGCTGCATCCATCGCGTGATGGTGGTATGTGCCAGCGACAGGCTTCACTCGGCCATCATCTCAACCAAATCCCTCAGGCTCAGTTTGAACCGAAGGTACCAGCGCACGCACAGAATGATGACGTCTCGATCAAAGATCCGGACTACCAACAGCTCTTCTAGACGCGATTGCTTGCCAATGGCCGGCCTCTCCCGCTCAGTGGGACAGCACACCCGTAAGCTCACTGCATTTGCACCAGAGCCTATGGAGGTTCTTGGGCGCGAGCGCCGCCCTACTACACGGGGGAGCAGACGCGGACGAATGTTGCGGAGAGCCGATAGCGACACGCTCAGCGAACAGTAACTTCCACCCTGCGGTTTTCCGGCTCTGGCACACCGCGCGGTGTCTGCACACGCGGGTTGTTCGAGCCATGGTAGTCGATTTCGATTATTGACGGTGGGACGCCGTCCTTCACCAGTGCGTCGCGTACCGCCTGGGCGCGCCGCAGCGACAATGCTCGGTTCTCGCTTTCGTCGCCTATCGCATCCGCGTGACCGACCACACTGACATCGGCGTTTCTGATGTTGCGCGCGGCGTCAATCGCGACTCTCAAAGTCTCGGACGACCTCGGATCCACTTCAGCCTGACCGAGCAGGAAGAAGATCACGTATACACCGGGCGTTCTGGGCGTGGCGGCAAGTGCACCCGCGAACTCCTCCTCAACTACATAGCGATCGGCAACGAACACGTCGCCGGCGCGTCTGCTGGTCCCTGTGCCCACGGCCGCGTAAGGCGCGGCCAGTTCGTTCTGTGCGTCGTTGCTCGCCACCAGGACCTTGCCTACCGTGCCGTTCTGGTCTGGAACGAGCACGACGACGTTTGTCGGTAATCCGCAGGCCGCCAGCGCCGCGCCCAGACCCAGTGCGATGATCGCCCTCCACAAGTTCACGGATCCGCTCGGGCGAGGAGGCGCGTGCCGCGAACGGCAATGGTTGCGGTTGGTGTCTCGATCTTCATCGCGCCAGGCGAGAGTTTGGCTATGACACCGGAGATGTACTGCATGGTCCCGGCCAGCAGTCGCAGCGCAAAACCGTAGTGCTCCTCGGCCGGTGCGAATTCGAATGCCATGATTGTCACGCGACTGAATGGGCCGAGAGAGATTCGCGTATTGTCCTTGAAAGTGACACCGAGGGCGCCATCCCAAAGTGTTTGCAGCGTGTCGCCTTCATGCACCGCCACACCGGGTTCAGCGGCGTAAGTCGTCTGGCCGTGCGTGAGAGTTGCATGTCCATCGACCGATTTCACGAAGCCGATCACTGAGTCCGCCGGCAATGCTGGCGTAGCAGTGATGACCAGAAGCATGGCGCAGAAAAAGCTGCGTCGACCTATCGCCCGAATTGCCGTCACAATGGTCCCTCTGCTCAACTTGCCATGACTGGCGTTATATCCTGTGCCGCTGTAGGCAGATACAAACGGACCCGAGTGCCCCAGCCTGGAGTACTGTCGATATCCACCGCGCCGCCTGATTGATGGACAAAGCCATATACCTGACTCAGCCCCAGGCCAGTGCCTTTGCCGACTTCCTTGGTCGTAAAGAACGGTTCGAAGACCTTGGATTGTGCGTCTGGTGCGATACCTTGGCCCGTATCCGTCACCTCCACAACGAGGTAGTGGCCATCCAGCCCTAGCCGAGGATCGCGGGCTTGTTCGGTCGATGCTTGGATTACAAGTTGTCCACCATCTGGCATCGCATCACGGGCGTTCATCGCCAGGTTCAACAGAGCCAGTTCGAACTCGACGGGGTCGATTTTGATGTTGCCGAGTCTGGCTGGCAGTCGCAGCGTGACCTGAACGTTGGATGGCAGGCTGTCTTGGAGCAGCAGGCACATATCACGCAGCAGGTTGGCGGGATCGGTGAGCTTGGGGTTCAGGGGCTGCAAACGGGCAAACGTCAGAAGATGGCGGACGATGTCGGCGCCCTTGCGTGCCGCCTGCACTGCACGGTCCAGCAGTACACCCTGTCGACTAAACGCGTCCGAGGCGCGAAGCGCCAACTCCAGGGACCCCAGCACCACGGCCAGCAGGTTATTGAAATTATGTGCCACGCCGCCTGCCAGCAGACCGACGGCCTGCATCTTTTCGCCCTGACGTAATCGGGCTTCCATTTCCAGCCGCTTGGTCATGTCGGCCACCACACCGGCCACACGTTCGATCACGCCATCTTCTTCGCTCTTCCAGAATCGGCCCACGATATGAACATCGCGGAGCGAACCATCCGGATGACTGATCCGACAGTCAACCTCCAACGAGCCCGATACCTCCGCGTCTGCAATTCTGCTCGCGGCCATGGTGCGATCCTCCGCCACCACGCGTTCCAGCAGTATGTCCTTGCTCCAGCACGCAGGCACCATCGTCAGACCGAGGATCTCGTCGTGACGTACTGAGCGACGCCATGTGCGCTTGCGTAGATCGGCGTCCCATACCCCAAGCGACGCAGCGTCGACGGCAAGAGCGAGGCTCTGACGCAATGTGTCCGTCTCGGTTCGAAGCGCGAGTTCCCGTTCAGCGGCGGTGCGCTCAACGAGCGCGACCCTGAGCTCTGCTTCACGCTGCCGTCGGGCAGCAACCTCGTTGCCAACCCGCAGCGCCAACGCAGCGAAGTCAACGCCAACCAGGCAAAGGATCGGAAATATACAATCGAGCAGCAGACCGTGCTGGCGGAATGCAAGCACTGAGCCAGCCACTATCAACACCGCAATACCGAAGAAGATGGCAGTATATACCCGATAGGAGATCCGTCCGAGCAGCAGGCCTGCAGAGAGACCGAGTATTATGCCGACACCCCGTTCGAGAGGCATGACCCAAAATGGCCGCCACAAAGTGTCGCCGGCGATCACGCTCTCTATCAGCTCTGCCTGGATTGCGGCTGAGGACTCCTGTGTACCGAGCGGGATGCGGAAAGTTTCCCCGACGCCGGAAGCAGTCACCCCGATCAGAACAATGCGGCGTGAGAGCAAGGATCGATCCGCGCCCTCGAGCAAGCGGTCTGCACCGATTGTCTGCAGGTGCGAAGGACCGATGAAGCGTGGCCGGATTCCTCCAGAGGCATCAGTGGGAATGGACAAGGCGCCGATCGAAACCGAAGACACGCACCCTGCCTGTGAGTCAATCACAATGGCGTCTGCATGGAGGGCAACACGCAGGAGCTCCATGCCGAAACCAGGCAAGACCGAGCCGCCAGTCTCCATCGCCGCTGGTAGTGTCGCGATCTCGCCTAGGCGAGTATGTGAAGCCGAAACGACGCCGATGCCATGGGCTGCGTTCGCCAATATCGGCAGCGGCCATGCCGCTTTTGCGACATGTAGGAGCGCGACTCGAGCGCTGTCTCCGCGCTCCCGTACTGGGGTTATGCCAAACGGCTGCGGCGGAACATTCATCTCATCACCCACCGTCATGGCAAGCACTGCTGGTAATGGGCGCAGCGCGCCGGCCAGCAATTCATCGGTGTGAGGTAGAGACAGCAGCGCCTGCCGCAATTCAAAAGATGCGACGTGCCGCTGCTCCAGCAGGTGGTCGGGTGACAGCCGGTCCGCGTCGGGCATCAGCACGTCGACGCCGATAGCGTCTGCGTCCCGCGCCGCGAATATTACCGCTGCCAGTATATCGCGTGGCCAGGGCCATTGGCCGATACGCCGAACCGACTCATCGTTGATTTCGACCACGACCGTCCGCGACCCCAGGCGTTGAGCTGGCCAAAGCTGCTGGTAGGTGTCGAACAGCCAGTCTTGCGCGGCGTTGAGCGGTCCGGCCGGAGTAAGGTCCACGGCGAGGAATCCCGCGAGGATCGTCATGACGACTGCCCACAGCGTGAGACCGCAATGCCTGAAGCCTAGCTTCTGCCGTGCAAACAGCATCGTCTCGCGGGTTTCTTGAATTTGTAATCTCGCCGATAATCGTTCCTTTAACGGCGCTGCGAATATATCACCAGAATAATCCCTCTGGCTCACAGTAGCGTGAGCGGGTGGTAGCGGGTTTTGGCGCCCGCTCCAGCCACATTGACGACAAACGCTGAAGGAGGGAGTGCACCGTATCGCGTCAGGCGATGACGGCCACGGCCACCCTCCAACCACTCAACTGCCTACAACACTTTCAACATCTGCCGTCATCTGACCAAAGCCTCGACGCACCGGTTCTTGTGGGAGCATGCATTCGACGTATGGAAAGTGGCCGTGACCGCCAGCGCCTGACACAATGTGCTGTGCATCCTGCGGCGCTTCCACTGCTATTCGCCATGCCACTGCATACCTGCAACGGAGAAGCTCGGCCGCACGCTCGGCGATCTTCAGTATCCCAGTGGCTCAGGCACGACTGGCGTCCACCGTGTGTTCTTCACCACAGACAGGAACGACTGCGTCGAGGCGTGATGATTGGTAGCTGAAATCGTCAACGGCGGCCCACCGAACATGTCGCGCCAGTCATTGATGTTTTCCATCGATTTCTGGAAACTGTCCAGGTTCAGCTGGCGCCCCGCGCGCTGCAATACATCGATCAGGCAAGTTGCCGCCGCGTAGCCCGCCTCGCCCAGATAATTAATGTCGATGCCATATCGCTGCTTGTAGCGGGCGGTTATCTCTCGCACTGCTGGCCGTGGATCATCGGGATAAGCGTAAATCCCTGGCGACATCGAATAGAACCCTTCCGCCGGTGCCCCTGGAGCCTCGGCGACGGCCGTGGAATACGAGGCAAACTGCCCGCAGAACTCCACGTCCCAACCCATCTTGCGCGCCGTCTGCAGGATGATGATTGTGTCCCTCACGATTGTGCCCATACAGATCAAATCGCATCCAACTTCCTTGAGACGAGTCACCTGCGCATTGAAGTCAGTGGCGGTCGGACTAAACGCTGCCGTGCCCGCGAGTTGCAGCTTCATGGCGTTTACCTGATCCACGACACCGGCATGGATATCCTTGCCGAAGTCGGTATCCTGGTACATTGAGCCGATGACCTTCCTGCCTTTCGTGTCGGCAAAATACTTTACGCAGGCTCGCATCTGATCATAGTAGGATGAGAACTGCCCATATTTGTATGGGCTGAGCGGCAGATACATGGACCGCGCGCAAGTGAGCGGGAACACACTCGGGACCTGCTTCTCGATCATCATCGGTAGCACCGCATCCATCTGAGGCGTACCGCCGCTGCTGATCGACAGGAAGATGTTGTCGAGGTTCACCAGCTTATTCATTGCCTGCACCGCCTTGGGGACGAGATATTGCATGTCCTCGACGATGAAGCGGATCTTGCGACCGTTGATTCCGCCTTTTGCGTTGATGTCGTCGAATGCCATGCGGATCGAGTTTGCGGCATTGGTACCTTGCACCGCCGTCACACCGGACAGGTCAGTCATCATGCCGATGGTGATTTCGGTGTCGGATACGCCGCGGGTGGCGGCGGCAGCCCGCCCGATGATAGCAGGTGATGCAAGCAGGCCAGCAAAACTTGCCAGCACGGAGCGGCGTGTTGTCCTATTCATGACGTGTCCTTCCTGTTGCGGCCGGAGGCGACCGGCCGTCGTTTCTCGCTCATTGGCCCCGGTCTTGGTCCGGGTCGGCAGCACGTCGCAGCCAGTCTCCACGGCGCCGCCGGGAAGTGCGGCAGGCTGCGCCACAGCAAGGCTAGCGTGGATGGGGGGTTATGTCATTGCAGCCGACATTCTCCATATCACCGGCCATTCCGTCTATTCAGTTCTGCCCCCTTCGCGGTCATTGCGCGGGGGACTCCAATCCCAAAGCGGACATATGCGAAGTGACGGACAACAGGGCGGCGGATCTCCTTTTGAACAAGGTTCGGGCTTGTGCCGAGGGCGATTGTGATCGCCGCATGACGAAACTGCTTGAAGCCGAGCATCACAGCGATACGCTGCTTGACACCATGATGGTGTTGTTCAATCAGATTATTGAGGTACCTCGACGAGAGCTGCTTCCTGGTCGCTTGCGAGGTGCCATCGACTTTCATCTCGCGCACTGCGGTGCGGTGCGGCGGAGCCGGCCGGCGTGACGGTCTGTGGCGGATGCTGGTTATTGATCGCTTTGCGAAGGAGGGCTGCTTGACAGCAGCTACGTCACGCCTAGCGCTTCAACCTGAAGTCGACTGTCAGTCCCACCCGATCGACGGTTCGATACAAATAGCACTTTTTTGGTACGACATGACTCGACGCCCAGAAGCGTGTGGGCTCGCCTGCCCACTGCACTGCCGCGAAGCCACGGGTTCGTACGGCGCCGCAAACGTCCCGATCACGCCAAGTCTGGCCGGCGAGAGCAGATCAGGGCCGGCATGGACGAATGTCACTGCGCTGTAATTGTCGAAACCGGCCGGGGCCGTCACGCCCGGCACGCCGCCGCCATAGGTATCGATGACAGGAAGCCGCGGGGCCCCGGCGATATTTTGACGCGACGACTCAATCCCACGGGTCGTAACCATGGCGCCGGTCGGTATTGAGCCGGGACCGATATTTGGTGGCGTGATTCAGGACATAACCATCGCCGGAATGGAACGAGCAGTCTGTCACGTCCGGATTCCCTTGAGAACGACGACAAGCTGCTTCACTGAATTAGACATTCATCCATATTTGAGCTTGGTGTCAGGTTCTGACGCCACCACAGCAAGGGTGTCACGACGATGCGTTCATCCAATGGGCCGCCGACGCACCGTCGCCTGTGATTTTTATCACAACATCCGCTCGACAACGGTGATAATCTCGGCGCGGCTGTGTCGCATGCATTGCACAACATCGGTGACACGGCGAGGTCACAAGAGGGGAAATGTCGCATGTTGCCTGCCCGCATCGGACTCGCATCGCAATCGACATCGGTGGATTTTTCCGCCCTGGTTCGCATAGCCAACGCGCTCACGCTCCAGGTGAGCCGTGACCTCGCGCCAATCTGGAATGTTGCCGGGTCGATCGTCGCCTTGCACGACCCTGACCATATCGATCCCGGCATCTGGCCAATCTATATCGTCGATCAACTCGACGCCGGCATTAGTGGCTATCATCAGACAGAGCACAATCAGCCGTTCGCCATGGTTCTGGCCGGCGATACGTGGTCGCTCTCGGCCAGCCACGAGGCAATCGAGATGCTGGTCGATCCCAGCGGCAATCGCCTGGTGGCCTCGTCTGCTGTCGGCATTGTCGACAACGAAGTGCAGGATGTCCCAGGCAAGTTCGAATACCTGCTGGAGGTCTGTGATCCGTCCGAAGATCAGAGCTGCGCCTACCTGATCGATGACGTGCTGGTTTCGGACTTCTATACGCCAAGCTACTTTGACCCGGCCGGCACCGCAGGTGCGCGCTACAGTTTTAGTGGCAAACTCAATCGGCCGCGGCAGGTGCTGCCGAACGGGTATCTGAGCTGGTACAATCCCACCAACAACAAGATCCAACAGGTGCAGCATTTCGGCGCGCCCGAGATCGTGGACCTGGGCACCGGCAGGCCAGGTGGCGGGTCGCTGACTGGCGGGCGCTCATTGCGCAGCTTTGTCGACAGCAAGACGCCGCCGCCGGTTGTGCTCTCGTCCCTGCATTCTGGAAGCCGCGCGGTTGTACGGTTGAACGAGAGAGTGCGCTTCCTTGCCATGGCCGCTCCAAGCAGGGGCAGCATGTTCGCCGCCGCCGCGGCCCGGCTCATCGGTGGTGCGCCGCCGTCCGCGCAGCCTCCGGCACCGGATGCCAAGGCTGTGTTAGCCAGCAACGTGAATCGCTTCGCGGTGCCGGGTGTGCTTTCGGTCCGCTCGGGCTATCGCTCGTCGCCGCGAGGCCTCACGAATGAGACAGCCATCGTGGTTGTTTCCAGCCCTGACAAGCTGGCCGCGGTGAAGGCCGCACTGCCGGACCAGATCGACGGCGTTCCGGTCGATATGCGGGCGGCTGGCCCGATGCAGCAGCTGCGTGCGCAGCACCCGGCAGATTTCATCGCCATGGCGGCTGCTCGGCACGAGCTGCGCCAGCCCGAGTTCGCTGACGAGGTGTTCTTCGACGGCAACGGCCAGCGTACCGAGTCTCATGCGCCGCTCGAGACCTTTGCCGCCGCGCGCCGGCGCAAGCCGCAGATCCCCTATAAGGCGCCTGACGGCGTGACGTTGGATGCGGTGGAAGAAACCGTGGCGCTGGTGCTTCACGCGAGCCCGGACGCGGGATGGGAGCAGCTTTCCGCATTTCTCGCCGGCGTAGAAAAAGAGCTGGTGGTAGGCATGTACGATTTCACATCCGGCCACATCCTGAAGGCAGTCGAGGACGCGATGTCAGACGGCAGCCGGACGCTGATGCTGACTCTGGACCATCCGGCGCCCAACCCTTCGCGCGACCAGACCGACGAGGACACGCAAAAGGCGCTGACCGATGAGATGGGAGACCGTTTCAAGGGCGCCTGGGCGCTGACCAACAGTGACGCCAAGGCGCCAGCATGGATTTACCCTAACGCGTACCACATCAAGGTGGCGGTGCGCGAGGACGACACATTCTGGCTGTCGTCGGGTAACTGGAACAACAGCAATCAGCCAGAGATCGACGTGAGCGACGTGGCGGCGGCACGCAAGATTGCCGCGGGCCACGACCGCGACTGGCACGTGATAGCCACCAGCCCCACGCTTGCCGCGAAGTTCCGCGCGTTCCTCCGCAACGATTACGAGGTGGCGAATACTGCCGAGACGCAAACCACGACCGCCGCGGCATTGGCGGCGGCGATGGCGATCCCAGAGGTTCCGGTCACAGTGCTCGCCGCCGGCCGTCAGCCGCGCCGCTTCTTTCCGGCGAAGACTCTCAACGGGACTATCAGAATTCAGCCGCTGCTGACCCCCGACAACTACAAGGAAAACGTCAAGCCGCTGATCGAATCGGCGCGCAGCCGGTTCTACATGCAGACGCAATACATTCACCCGAGCGGCCGCGAAGGCGACGAGGAACACGATGCGCTGATCGCCGCGGTGAAGGCACTGGTGGATCGCGGCGTTGACGTGCGGCTGATCACCAGCGAGTTCCAGACCGACGATTGGGTGGAGAAACTGGTCGATGCCGGCATCCCAGCCAGCGTGCTCCGCCGCCAGAACAAGGTGCACAACAAGGGCATCGTTGTGGATAGCTCAGTGGTGATGGTCTCCAGTCAGAACTGGTCCGCCGACGGCACGCTGCGCAATCGCGACGCCGGGCTGATCATCCACAATGCCGAAGCCGCCAGCTATTTCGAGTCGATCTTCCTACACGACTGGGACAATCTCGCGTCCACGGTCGCCGCATCCTGAGACAGCGACAAAACAAGGAGGAAGCAACATGAGCGGTGCATCGCCCATCGTCCGGACACGAAAAAGCGTTCTTACACTGGGCCAGCCTGGCGACGACTTGGACTGGTACGCGCGCGCGGTCGCGGACTTGCGACAGCGGCCGATCGCCGATCCGACAAGCTGGCGCTACCAGGGCGCTGTGCATGGCTATCCGGGTACACAGAATGATCCGTTCGCGACACCGGGCGAAGCATTACCCTCGCGTTCGGATCAGGAGCGGTTCTGGAACCAGTGCCAGCACCAGACCTGGTATTTCCTGCCCTGGCACCGCGGCTATCTGGCCTGCTTCGAGGAAATCATTGCCGCAGCCGTGGTGCGGCTGGGTGGGCCGCAAGGCTGGGCTCTGCCTTACTGGAACTACAGCGCGGCCGATGCCAGTGCGCGCAGCCTGCCGGCCGCGTTCCTGAACCAAACCAACACCGACGGCTCCGCCAATGCGCTGTGGGTCGATGGCCGCAATCTGACCGGCGTCGAGGACGCCATACCTGTGAGCGACGTATCGCTGGAGGCGCTGCTGCACTCGCCATTCACCGGCTCTGCGCTAGGTGGGGATCCTGGATTCGGCGGGCCGCAGACCAGTTTCAGCCATTTCGGCGGTGTAAACGGCCGGCTGGAGAACCTGCCGCACAACGTGATCCACGTGGATGTGGGCGGGCTAATGAGCGACCCCGACACGGCCGCACTGGACCCGATCTTCTGGCTGCACCACGCCAACATCGATCGACTCTGGGAGGTGTGGCTGCACCGCAATTCGAGCTTCGTCGACCCGACGTCAGCGGCCTGGCTCACCGGTGTGACGTTCGACCTGCACGATGCCGCTGGCGGTGTCGTGACCTTCACCCCAAGTGACATGCGGGACACCACGAAGGTGAGACATGGCTACGGATACGACGACATCAGCGACCCGGTCGGCGGCAATCGCATGCTGGCCGCCCATATGGAGACGGTGGCAGCTATGACCGCGACACCTCCGCAGCACCCACAGTTGGTGGGAACGAGCGATACGATGGTGTCGCTAGCCAGGGCGGCGACCTCGGTGAAGGTTGCGTTCAACCAGCCAGCGCGGCAGGCGGCAATCGCACGGCTTGCGGCGGCTCGGCCGGTGCGAGCCTTCCTGAATCTGGAAAACATCACTGGCACCGGCCAGTATGGCAACTACGAGGTGTACATCAACGTCCCGAACGCCGCGACCGTTGAGCCGCTGTTCGCCGGTCATCTGAGCACATTCGGCGTGCGCAAGGCTTCGCGCTCCGACAGCCCGCACGGCGGCAGTGGCATTACGACCGTATTGGAGATCACACCGCAGATCGATCAACTGCACCGCGAGCGCAACTGGGACGGAGCGCATCTGGATGTGCGGTTCGTGCCGGTCCAAGGCACGTCGTCGGATCCTTCGGCGATGCCCGGTAGGGCCACAGTCCGGCGACAGGCGGACGTGGCTGGTCCGGCGTCCTCGACTGAGGGACCGAACATCGGCCGAATCAGCGTCTATTACAGTTGACGTCAGCTGTATTCGCGCGTCCGGCCTGGACGCTCGTCAAGCCGGAGTGGTGGGCTTGGGCGCTGAGTGCGGCGGCCTGGCTGGCAGTGCTGACGCTGTATACGGCACCGGGTGGGATGCCACTTTGCCTGGCTGGCGCTGTGGACGGTGATCCAGCCGGACGGTTGCGCGCGGCCTGGGCGAGCGGCGCTGTGGGTCGCGCGCTGCTGGACTGGGCATTGATGACACTGGCGATGATGACGCCGCTCACTTTGCCCTTGTTGCGCCATGTCGTCGCGCGCAGCTTCCTGTCACGGCGACACCGTGCGGCGGCGCTATTTCTGGCTGCGGCACTAGCCCCATGGCTGCTGTTGGGGCTAGTCGGGTTGCCATTGCTCGCGGCCGCTCCGGCGTGGGTCGTTGGCGCACCATTGCTTGCCGCCTGCGGGCTCCTGCTTTCGGCAGCATGGCAGCTATCTCCGATGAAGCGAGCAGCGCTGCGGCGGTGTCACTTGACCCTGCCGCTTGCGGCGCACGGAAAGCGTGCGGACATGGACTGCGTGCGCCAGGGACTGGCGTACGCGGGCGCCTGCATCTCGAGCTGCTGGGTGCTGATGCTGTCGATGGAGTTCGCGCCATATCATCCCCTGGTGGCGATCTGTATGCAGGGTGTCATTTTGGCAGAGCGACGCAACTGCCGTCCGCCGCTAATGCAAACCGCGATGGCACTGACCTTCGGTGCGGTTCTGATGTTGGCTGCCACCCTGCGCTGAACCTCCGGACTCAAGGATGTGTCGAATGGCAACAGTGTTGTCCTGCTGTTTGTAGGGGCTTGTCACATACCGTAAGGATTCGTGGCGCTGGCGCCCCACAGAAGGTAGCGTCCGATGAGGTGACCCGACCCACACCGCGCTAGTGAACGAGGACCCCTCGCACGGTCGAGCTTGTCCTCAGCGCAGGAGGCGGCCGAACGGCTGAACGCCTTGGATTAGTAGGTCAGCCGTCATCGTCCATTTCCCATCTATATGGATCAGCCAATCTGCACCCTATCGTCACGCAGACGCGCCACTTGCACCACGTCTGTTTGCGCTGGCCTTGTGGCACGTTCTTCTGCTCCATCTCAGATTATCACGAAACTCCGTTGTTGGCCTCAAGCAGAACAGCATCTCTTCAGACATTGCGGACCCAAGGGCGGTACGCATCGTCGGGATGCACCGGTAGCGACCGGGCAAGGAATTCGGCGGTTACCAGACTACTCTCGAAAGCCAACATCCAGCCGGGCGCCTATGTCGGTCCGACGCACGGTCATCATGACGTCCATTGCCTGCATTGCGGCGGCGCAATCCGGATCCACTGTTAACAGATTTTGGTCAGCCCCACATAGTTATCGGAACACTTACGCCGATACCTCTCGACTGCCACCTGTAGCCGATGGAGTTCCCAGCAGGACCGCTGCGTGTTTCTATCCAATTCCTGACATGCAAATCGGAGCGAAGCTCATGACGGGCACGCACAACAGGTTGCTTGGAAATCACGCACTGTCGCCCGAAACCCTCATGATGGGCTACGGCTACGACCCGTTTCTGTCGGAGCGTTCGCTCAAGCCGCCGGTGTTCCACACCTCGACGTTCGTGTTTCGATCGGCACAAGACGGCAAAGAGTTCTTCGAACTGGCCTACGGCCTGCGGCAAAAGCGCCCGAATGAAGAGCCCGGATTGATCTATAGCCGGATTAACAATCCTGACCTCGAAATGCTCGAGGATCGATTGGCGATCTGGGATCAGGCCGAAGCCAGTCTCGTCTTCGCCTCGGGCATGGCGGCAATCTCGACCACTCTCTGGGCATTCGCGCGCCCAGGAACGGTGATCGTTCATTCGGGCCCTGTGTATGGCGGCACAGATTTTTTGCTGAAGAAGATACTGCCGCAATTCGGTGTGACTTCGATCGGATTTCTGAGCGAGGGCGGCGCCAAGGCGATGGAAGAAGCCGTCGAGGTGGCGCGCGCCAAGGGTCCGATTGCCGCGCTTTATATCGAAACGCCGGCAAACCCTACCAACGGGATGGTCGATCTTGAGCGTGCGCGAACGATGGTGTCGGGCCTGCACGGTCCGGACGGCAGAAGGCCGGTGATCATCGTCGACAATACGCTATTGGGACCGATCTATCAGGTGCCATTGGCACATGGTGCGGATCTGGTCATTACGTCGCTTACCAAATATGTAGGCGGTCATTCCGACTTGATTGCCGGAGGATGTTCGGGAACGGCCGCTATGCTCGAGCCGATCCGTGGCATGCGCACGATCTTGGGTACGATGTGCGATCCGCACACCGGTTGGTTGCTGATGCGCTCGCTCGAAACCCTGAAGCTCAGAATGGCGGCCGCAGCGGACGGCGCCCGCAAGGTCGCAGCCTTCCTCCACGCTCATCCGAAGGTCGCCTCGGTGTGGTATCTGGGATTGTTGCCGGAGGGCCATCCAGATCGTCCAATCTTCGAGCGCCAATGCAAGAGTGCGGGGTCCACGTTCAGTTTCGAAGTAAAGGGTGGTGAGGCCGAAGCCTTTGCCGTTCTCGATCGGCTCAAGGTGATCAAGCTCGCGGTGAGTCTGGGCGGCACTGAGACGCTTGCTTCGCATCCAGCGGCGATGACCCATTCGGACATCCCGGCAGAAGAACGATTGCAGCTGGGGATCACGCCGGCGCTGATTCGGATCTCGGTCGGGATCGAGAATCCTGATGACCTGATCGCGGATCTGAACCAGGCATTGGGTTGAGGTCGCATCCGTGAAATTGACACGTGGGGCCGGTGCAAGAGGACCTCGCATCGCACGACCAGGCGGCAAGCGAGCCGTGACCGGTTGCAGCCAAGAACACCTCTCGCCCGAAGCGGCTGTGGCACGGCTGGAGACACTGCACACTACAGCGGTCGTGGCGTTGCGTGCGGCGCTCGCCCGCTTTGTGCGCGATGGCGTCCCGCCCGATCCCCGTGCGCGAGAGCGGTTCCATTACCCAGAGTTGCGGCTTGTTTGGCAACCGAGCGGGCCTGTGCCGTTTACCCGACGGGCTTGGGCCAAATTCCAGGCTCCAGGCGTTTACGCCACGACCATAACCCAACCTGACGTTTTCCGACGCTACCTTCTGGAGCAACTTCGACCGCTGATCGATGAGTATGGCGCCACCATCGCCGTCGGTGTCAGCACGCAAGAGATCCCCTATCCCTACGTGCTGGAACATGAGGACGAGTTGTTTCAGGGAGAGGTCACGCCAGGCGAGCTGGCACGACACTTTCCGACGCCGATACTGTCGGCTGTGGGAGATGAGTTGGCGGATGGAAAATGGATGGTGGAAGCGGGCAAGCCGCTGCCCCTGGCATTGTTCGACGCAGTTCGCGTCGACTACTCGCTGCGCCGATTGGTGCACTACACCGGGACCGACTGGCGTGCCATCCAACCGTGGCTCCTGCTGACTAACTACCAGCGCTATCTCGACCAGTTCGTGCGCTGGGCGATGACCGAAATGGCCCGTCCCGACAGTGACTACGACCGCCTGGTGCTGCCCGGCGGTGGCACCGTCTGGCGGGATGACGAGCCAGCCGTGGCCGAACGCCGCATCCTCGAGGCGCCTTGGGACCGCTTCCAGATGCCGGCTTATCACCTGTGCCGCGGTGACACGGGCGACGGGATCACGATCATCAATATCGGGATCGGCCCGTCGAATGCGAAAACCATCACCGACCATTTGGCGGTCCTGCGGCCGCATTGCTGGCTCATGATCGGTCATTGTGGCGGGTTACGTCAGAGCCAGACTATTGGTGACTACGTATTGGCGCACGGCTATCTGCGTCGCGACCGTATCCTCGATGATCTGGTACCACCCGAGGTGCCGATTCCAGCTCTGGCCGAGGTGCAGGTTGCTCTGCAGGACGCGGCCGCGCAGGTAACCGGCGCGCACGGTGAAGCGCTGAAGCGGCGCCTGCGTACCGGCACAGTTGTCAGCTATGACGACCGCAATTGGGAGTTACGTTGGAGCCAGGAGCGGCTTCGGATCAATCTCTCGCGGGCGATTGCCGTGGACATGGAGAGTGGCACGCTGGCCACGCAAGGCTACCGGCTGCGGGTTCCCTATGGCACATTGTTGTGCGTTTCGGATAAGCCGTTGCATGGCGAAATCAAGCTGCCTGGAGCAGCGAGCGCCTTCTATCAGCGCGCCGTTGGTGAGCACCTGAAGATTGGGTTGACCGCCTTGGACATTCTGCGCGACCAACTGGGGACTCTGCACAGCCGCAAGCTCCGCAGCTTTGACGAGCCACCATTCCGCTGAGTCGCCCTTTGTGGGCCCCCACCTCTTGACCCTGAGTGCACGGGGTTGACGCGCTCAACCTCGTCGGCGTCATGGAGCCTCGGACTTAAGCTGCCGCCTGTTGCATTTCGTCAAAGGCGACCACAACAAACCCGTTGGCTGGGGTGCTTATCGCCCCTCCCCTGCGATCCAGCTCCTCACCCTGCCTGCGTTAAATCGTGCGGTAGCGCCCTTCAGATGTGAATGGGCCGACCCAGCGTCTTCAGTGACGCTTCAAGCATTCCTTCGCTCAGTGTCGGATGGGCGAAGATCGTGCCGGCGACGTCCTCGAGCCGCGCCCCCATCTCGATGGCAAGGCTGAACGCAGCCGACAGCTCGGAAATTCCCGCGCCAACACCCTGGATGCCGAGCAGAAGGTGATTATCGGCGCGCGCGACCATGCGAATGAAGCCGGCGGCGGAGGCAAGCGTCATCGCGCGGCCATTCGCCCGGAACGGGAATGCGTCGGTGACGATGTCGATACCGGTGGCCCGGGCAATTTCGGGCGTCAGCCCGGCAACGACGATCTCGGGGTCGGTAAAGCAAATCGCTGGGATACATGTCCGGTCCCAGGCCCGGCGCTTGCCGGCAATGATCTCAGCTACCATCTCGCCCTGCGCGAACGCACGATGTGCCAGCATCGGCTCACCGGTCACGTCGCCGACTGCGAAGACACCGCGCATCGACGTGCGGCACCGATCATCGATGTTGATGAACGGCCCATCCATATCGAGGTCGATCTCTTCCAAGCCCCAGCCTTCGGTTGCGGGTTTACGGCCGACTGCAACAAGGATCTGGTCGGCCTCGATCGTCACCGATGAACCGTCCGAACCTTCGACGACAATCCCGTCCTTCGCCGGCGTAAGTCCCCTTGCTTTGGCACCAGTCAGGACAGGGACGCCGAGCTCGTGCAGGCGCTCGCCGACCGGGTGAGTCAGGTCTGCGTCGTACTGCGGCAGGATGTGCTGCTGCGCCTCCACCACGGTCACCGCAGCGCCTGCCTTGGCAAAGGCGATTCCCAGTTCCAGCCCGATATAGCCGGCGCCGATCACGACGAGTCGACGCGGTACCGACTTCAGCGACAGCGCCTCGGTTGACGAGATGACCGGACTCCCGAATGGCAGCGCAGGGAGTTCGACGGGCTTCGAGCCGGTAGCGATTACCACATGTTCGGCGCGGACCACCTGAGGGCCGAATTCGGTTTCGACCTCGACCGTCTTTCCGTCATTGAACCGCGCCCAGCCATCGACGATTTTGACGTTGGCCTTCTTCAACAGCGCGGAGACGCCACCAGTCAGGCGACCGACGATGCCGTCCTTCCACTGCATCGTCCGGGCAAGGTCGAGTTGCGGCGCTGCGAGCGAAATGCCGAGCGGACTTCCACCTGAAGCAAACCGCGTGACCCGTGCAAATTCATCGACGGCATGAATCAGCGCTTTGGACGGAATGCAGCCAATGTTGAGGCAGGTACCGCCGGGTTTGTTTGCCTCGACCACCACGGTGTCGATGCCAAGCTGTCCTGCCCTGATCGCGCAGACATAGCCACCTGGTCCTGCGCCGATCACCAGTAGTTTGCACGTGATGTCTCGCATAGCGTCAGTCGTTTACGAAGATCAGTGCCGGCGTCTCCAGCAGCGTCTTGATGGCCTGCACGAAGGTCGCTGCATCCCAGCCGTCAATTACTCGATGATCGAAGCTCGAGGACAGATTCATCATCTTGCGTGGGATGAAGCTTGAACCGTCCCAGACCGGACGCGTCATGATCTTGTTCACACCCACGATCGCTACCTCAGGATGATTGATGATTGGCGTCGAGACCACGCCACCCATGGCTCCGAGCGAGGTGATCGTAATGGTCGAACCTGACAGCTCTTCGCGCGTTGCGGCGCCGGTCCGCGCAGCTTCAGCAAGCCGAGCGACCTCGGCCGCGCAATCCCACAGATCGAGCGATTCAGCGTGGCGTACCACGGGCACGAGCAGGCCGGTCGGGGTCTGCGTCGCTACACCGATATGGACGCCCGCATGTTGATGAATGATCCCCGCCGCGTCATCGAACTGGGCATTCAGCCGCGGCTGCGTCGCGACAGCCAAAACCATCGCGCGCATCAGAAACGGGAGCAGCGTGAGGCGTGGCTGCTCCTTGCGCTTTCGCCGGTTCAGCGTCTCGCGCAATCCTTCCAGCGCGGTAACATCGACCTCTTCCACGTAGGTGATATGCGGGATGCGCGCGTGCGAAACCGCCATCTGCTCAGCGATTCGGCGCCGCAGTCCGATCACCTTGATGTCTTCGACCGCGCTCTTCGACTGCAGCATGTGCGCTCGCACAATACCCGGATCACGGGAGGCGAAGGCATCGAGATCTTCGTGCGTAATGCGACCGGCCGGGCCGGTGCCCGGTACCTGACGCAGGTCGATGCCGGCCTCGCGCGCGCGCAAACGCACCGCCGGCGACGCGACCGGCTTGATCGCGCCTCGCCGTGGCGCTGAACGCGATACTGGACCTGGCCTGGTGGGCTGTGGTAGGCGCCGAGGTGGCGTTTGGGAGACGACAGGAATCGTGTCGCGATCATCGTTATCGGCCGCGCCGGGCTTTACCTCGGGCGACAGCTTTGGTCGCGGCTCTGCCACGCTCGCGTTGCTCTGATCGCCGGGAACCTTCAAGCGTACAAGATCAGACCCGACCGCGACCTTGTCGCCGATCTCGGCGCCCAACCAGAGAATCTCGCCATCAACAGGCGAGGGGATTTCGACCGTCGCCTTGTCGGTCATCACTGCGGCAAGGGTTGCATCCGCGCGCACCAGATCGCCGATCTTCACATGCCACTCGACGAGTTCCGCCTCGGCGATGCCCTCGCCGACGTCGGGCAGCCGGATCACATGCTCCCCCACGTCACGCTGCCATGGTTTCGAGCAGCGCGCGTCCGACGCGGTCCGGGTCGGGGAAGTAATCCCATTCCTGCGCATGAGGGTAGGGCGTATCCCAACCGGCAACGCGCGTAACGGGCGCCTCGAGGTGAAAGAAGCAGGTCTCCTGCACCAGTGCCGACAGTTCCGCGCCAAAGCCCGACGTCAGCGTTGCCTCATGCACGATGACGCAACGGCCAGTCTTGCGCACTGACGCCTGGATCGCATCCAGGTCAAGCGGCAGCAGGGTCCGCAGGTCGATGATCTCGGCATCGACCTCGACCTCGGCCGCGGCAGTCATCGCGACGTGGACCATGGTCCCATAAGCAAGGATCGTCAGTGCCCCGCCTTCGCGTCGGATGACGCTCTTCCCCAACGGCACGGTGTAGTGGCCGTCGGCAACTTCGCCAAGTTCGTGGTTGGACCAGGGCGTCACGGGCCTGTCGTGGTGGCCGTCGAACGGCCCATTGTATAGCCGTTTAGGCTCCAGGAAGATCACTGGATCAGGGTCCTCGATCGCCGCAATCAGTAAGCCTTTGGCGTCGGCCGGATTGGAGGGGACCACGGTCTTGAGGCCGCACACATGGGTGAACAATGCTTCGGGACTTTGACTGTGTGTTTGTCCGCCGAAGATGCCGCCGCCGGTCGGCATGCGCACGACCAGCGGACAGGTGAACTGCCCGTTCGATCGGTAGCGCAGCCGAGCGGCCTCGGAGACGATCTGGTCGTAGGCCGGATACATGTAGTCGGCGAATTGGATTTCAACGCAAGGCCTCAGGCCGTATGCCGCCATGCCGACTGCTGCACCGACGATGCCAAGTTCGCTGATCGGCGCATCGAAGCATCGACTTTTGCCGTATTTCGCCTGCAGGCCCTGTGTGGCGCGAAATACGCCGCCAAAAAACCCGACATCCTCGCCGAACACGACGACGTCGTCGTCGCGCTCCATCATCACGTCCATGGCATCGCGGATTGCTTCGATCATTGTCTTGCGTGGCATGGCTCAGACTCCTGCCGCCTGGCGCTGACGGCGCAGATGCGGTGGCATCTTCGCATATACGCCTTCGAACATGTCGCGCATGGATGGATGGCCGCCGGCATGCAGGGTGCCGTGGCTCTCCGCCTCACGCTGTGCCGCCACGACCGCGTCCATGATCTCTGCTTCGGCCTGTCGGTGGCGTTCCTCTGACCAGACACCGCGCAACGTCAGGTGGTTGCGCAGCCGGATCACCGGATCGCCAAGCGGCCAGCCATCGGACTCGTCCTTGGGGCGGTAGGCTGCAGGATCGTCGGACGTCGAATGTGCGCCAACCCGGTAGGTGACGTGTTCGATGAGCGTAGGTCCCAGATTGCGCCGGGCACGCTCGGCAGCCCAGCTGGCCACGGCGTAGACTGCGAGATAGTCGTTGCCGTCCACACGCAGAGCAGGGATGCCGAAGCCGAGGCCGCGCGCAGCGAAGGTGCCAGAGCCGCCGCGCGCGATGCCCTGAAAAGTTGAGATCGCCCACTGGTTGTTCACGATATTGAGCACGACCGGTGCTTTGTAGGTGGAGGCAAAGACCAGCGCGGCGTGGAAGTCCGATTCGGCGGTCGAGCCGTCGCCGATCCACCCCGCCGCGATCTTTGTGTCGCCTTTGATTGCCGAGGCCATAGCCCAGCCGACTGCCTGAATGTATTGCGTGGCGAGGTTGCCAGAGACCGAGAAGAACCCGTCTTCCTTCGAGGAGTACAGCACCGGAAGTTGCCGGCCTTTCAGCGGGTCACGCTCGTTCGAGTAGATCTGGCACATCATGTCGACCAGCGAGTGGCCGGCTGCGATCAGCAGTCCCGCCTGGCGATAGGTGGGGAAGTTCATGTCGCCGGGCAGAAGCGCTTTGCGGAAGGCACAGCTCACGGCTTCCTCACCCATGTGCTGCATATAAAATGATGTCTTGCCTTGCCGTTGCGCCATCAGCATGCGCGAGTCGAAGGCACGCAGCGTCATCATGTCGCGCAGGCCGCCCAGCAAAGCCTCATCAGTCAAGAGACCGGCCCAGGGGCCGACTGCCTCCCCGTCGCGGTTCAGCACACGGATGATGGAATAAGCCAGGTCGCGCATGGCTTCGGGATCTGCGTCCACCGTGGGGCGGGCAACCGAGCCGGCCCGCGGGACCCGGACGCTCGAGAAATCCGGGGCGCCGCCCGGGCGGACCGCCGGTTCCGGCACATGCAGCTTCAGCGGTTCATATCGGGTCACTTGATTGCCCCTCTTCCCACTCGTCCGACTCCTGTGCACATCGATCGCGCCACCCAAGGCCGGGTTTTGACCGGAACGGAAAAACTGGTCTCACATTACAGCATGCAGTCGCATGGGAAGAAGTGCACGATGACACCGAATGAGGAATGGGGCCTGGTCGGAAAGGTGGCGATCGTCACCGGTGGCGGGGCAGCAGGTGACGGCATCGGCAACGGCCGGGCAGCAGCAATCCTGCTGGCCCGTGCCGGAGCGAATGTCATGGTCGTCGATCGAGACCTCGCCCTGGCAGAGCGTACCGTGAAGACGATCGCCGCCGAAGGTGGCAACGCCATTGCAGCCTCCTACGACATGACGAGTTCCGCGCAATGTTCCGCCATGGTCGAGGACGCCGTGTCCCGCTGGGGGCGGCTCGATTGTCTCGACAATAATGTGGGCGTCGGAAGCAACGGCACTGTAGTCGAGGAAACTGAGGAGAACTGGGCACGCGTCATGCATGCGAACGTGGACACGATGTTCCTCGCTTGCAAGCATGCCATCCCGGCGATGATCCGCACCACGGCTGGCGGAGCGATCGTCAACATATCGTCGATTTCCGCGCTTCGCCCGCGCGGCCTAACTGCCTATACAGTGTCCAAGGGTGCGGTGATCGCGCTGACTAAAGCAATCGCGGTCGATCACGGTGCTGATGGCATCCGCGCGAACTGCGTTGCCCCCGGACCCGTGTATACGCCGATGGTTTATGCTCGCGGGATGACTGAACAGGCGCGTGACACCCGCCGACAGGCTTCGGTGCTCAAGCGCGAGGGTACCGGCTGGGACATCGGGGGCGCCGTGCGCTTCCTATTGTCCGACCAGGCCCGCTACATCACCGGCCAAGTCCTGGTGGTGGACGGTGGTGCTACTCTTGTCGGTCCGAGCCGTGCGTCGCAGTAGATTGAGACAAGCGACGGATCGCCGCCACGGCGAAATCGGCTCAGTTGCTTGAGCAGTTGTTGGACACTTCGAACGGCTGTATCCAAAATCTGCGCTGACCGGTTACTCGGGGAAGAGGCACACGATGCGGGGATTCACGGTTGGACTGCTGGCAGTGCTGGCCGCCGGCAAATTGCTCGCCGGGCCGGCGGTGGCGCAATCGATGACGAAGACAACGCTGACGGTCGATCTGCCGAACGACGTCGCAACCTTGGACCCACAGCAGCAGTGGGATACGGACAGTTACACGGTCTACCGCAACATCTTCGACAACCTCGTCACCCGCGATACGTCCGGCAAGATCGTTTCGCAAGTGGCGACCTCCTGGCATTACACCCGGGACCAGACCAGGTCACGCTGCACACCAAGACACCCTATCCGATATTGCTGGCGCAGCTCGTGAAGCTCTCGATCGTGCCGCAGGCCTATGTTGAACGACTCGGCGACGTGAAGTTCAACCAGCAGCCGATGGGCAGCGGTCCCTATAAGCTCGAGAACCGGCAGAACGGCGTGCAATCCGTGCTGACGGCAAACGATCACTACTGGCGCGGCAAGCCACCCTTCCAGACGGTGATCTTC